>PXSV01000065.1 GCA_003022685.1 Halobacteriales archaeon SW_9_67_24
CGTCGGAACCGAGAAGCGAATCGAGCGGCGTCGCACAGCCGCTCGCACCGACGATACCGGCGAGACCTGCCGTCCGCAGAAACGTCCGACGGTTCATCTGCTGGTTCGGCAGTGGCCGTGACCCCCGTTAAAGATTGTGGTGCGACGACCGGGAGAAAGGATCTCGTGCCGATCGATCGTCTCGGCTGCTCACGGAATCGCGCCTCGCGTTCGGGCTCGAGACGACCGCTCCCCGGGAGTCCGCTCATAGGGACTGATGTGAGTCGTTTCGGTATTTCGCCGACACGGGGTCGGCGAATACCAGTACACAGCCACAAAAGTCCCTATCAGTCGCCGTCGACCTCGCGATCGGCGGTCTCGACCAGTTCGGGCTCGACCTTCCGCGTCACGGCGAAGTCCGTCGGCGGGGCGACGAGGCCGGCGAGCGCGCCGAGGGAGTGAAGCAGGCTCACGATCGGCGTCAGGACCACCAATGCGACGCCGACCGAGAGCGACTCGCCGTAGTAGCGAACCCCGAGGACCGACCAGACGATCACGAACGCGAACACCGCGACCGAGAGCACCTGGAAGGCGAGCTCGAACGCGATCGTCCCCGGGACGAACAGCGGGACGACGGTCAACACCGGCACAGCGGGCGAGAACGCCCACGCGAGGTTTCGGACGGTCGTGAGCGAACGGTACAGCCGGGAGAGCAGGCCGCGTTCGGCCTGCGAGCCCGCGATCCACCGGCTGCGCTGGCCGATCATCGCCCGGATCGTCGGCGGGGCCTGGGTGTCGAAGGTGGCGCGCGCGAGCGCGAAATCGAGGTCGATCCCCTCGTCGGCCGCCACGCTCCAGACGAACGTGGTGTCCTCGATCATGGTCTTGCGGTCCCACCCGATCCGGTCTTCGAGCTCCGCACGGATCGCGATCCCCCCACCCCACGCGTACAGCGGCACCGTGAGCGAGGGAAAGGCGCGTTGTTCGACCTGGAACCCGAGTCGGAAGACCTCGGCGAGGTAGGTGAGCCACGATCGACTCCGGCGCGGGCGCTCGCGGAACTGGACCACGTCGGCGTCGGGGATCCCGTCGAGGTCGGTCACGATGCTGTCCTCGTCGAGGAAGAGGAGATACTCCTGCTCGCAGGTGAGGTTCTGGCGAGCCCATTCGAGCGCCCGACCCTTCCGGATCGCCGCGCACTCGAACGCCTCGGGCACGACGTGGACGGTCGCGCCGCCGATCTCCATGGGCTGCTCGGCGATCACGTGGCGATCGGTGATCGCCTCGGGAAGGGCGTTCACGCTCTCCTGGACGATGTGTTCGGCGTCGACCGTCAGAAACCGTACCTGAACGTCGGCAAGGTCGTGTTCGGGTTCAGGGTACTCGTAGCCTCTGGCGACGAACGCCACGAGGTAGGTCCAGTACGCGATGGAACAGGCCGAGAGGAGCACGATGGTCCAGAGGGTCATCGAGAGGATCGCGGGAACCGTCGCGAGGACCTGTCCCTCCATTGTCAACACGGACGCGAGGCGCGACATTAAGTGTTGCTGACTCGGCCCCGTCGATGACCGCCCGAGCGACTCCGCCGGTTCGCGCCGCTTGCCGTCGCCCGTGGTCACGGGCGCGACACCGCTCCCGGAAGGGCTTTCCGCTGGCTGGTGAAAGCGGGGCCGATGGTCGAGGTGAGCGTCATCGTGCCGACGACCCTTCCACCGGGGGCGACGATCGCACCGGTCGAGCGACTCGCTCACGAGGAGTTCGACGACTACGAAGTGATCGTTCGGCGCGACGAGGGGGCGGCCCACGCGCGAAACGTCGGGATCGAGCGGGCAAGCGGTGAGAAGCTGGTCTTCCTCGACGATGACTCCATTCCCTGTGAAGGCTTTCTCAGAACGGCGAGCGTCGCGCTCGACGCCTATCCCGCGGTCGCAGGGCGAGTGGTTCAGCCCGCCGACGCGCCTTTCCGCGACCTCGAACTCCCCTGGTACGATCAGGGCGACGAGACGAAACCCACCGACCTGCTGCCTGGCTGTAACATGGCGATCCGACGCGAAGTCCTCGAAGCGGTCGGCGGGTTCGACGAGGAAACCTTCGGCTGGGGCCACGAGGAGTCCGAACTCGCCGAACGCATCTCACGGGAGTACGTGATCCAGTACGTCCCCGAACTCGTCGTCGAACACACCTACGTCGAGTCCTTCCGTGACTTCCTCGAAAAGTCGTACCTCCTCGGCCGGGCGGACGTGCGGTGGTGGCGGCTCGACGGCAAGTCCGACCGGTGGCTCGTCCGGCAGTCGCTCAACACGCCGCTCCACGGCGATACGCGCCACGAGACCGTCCGCCGGGTCGCCCAGCGCGTCGGGTGGGCCATCGAGATCGTCGCCGGGCGGTAGTGGGGGCCGGCTCCCGACGGGTTTCGACTGGCGGATCATCGTTCACTCCGTCGTCGTCCCATCCAGGTCGTCGGACAGCGATAGGAGCCACTGAAGACGCACAGCAGCAGCCACCATCGCTGTAAGGAATAGCTGCTTGTGAACGAAACGCACGAAGCCAGAGGCAATCGGTGAGAACCCCGCCACCAGTAGTACCCGTGCTCAGCCGAAATCGTCATACCGTTGAATATTCTTTGCACGCCTGCACTGGCAGGCCTAACTGTTATGATCACTACTTCCAAACGAAACGATGGACATAGGGAAGGGAATAGCGTCGCTATTCACCACGTCCCGTGTCCTGCGTTGCATTACCGGGGTTGTTCCCCACCAACCCCCTACTGAGATCCGCGGAGCGCCCCGCTTCGTCGACGCAAGCTCCAGCTCGCCGCTCGCGCCCGTTCGCTCGACGGTCGTTCGCCGGTGAGTTCGACCGCACAACGACGGCTTCAAACGGTGGCGGGCGGGAGTTGGAACATGCAGGTAACGTTCCTCGGGACGGGCGGTGCGGTCCCGACGACCCGGCGCAACACCAGCGGCCTGCTGCTCCGTCGGGACGGCGAACGCTTCCTCTTCGACTGCGGCGAGGGCACTCAGCGCCAGATGATGCGCTTTTCCACCGGGTTCACCGTCTCTCATGTCTTCCTCACCCATCTCCACGGCGATCACGTTCTCGGACTCCCCGGCCTCTGTCAGACGCTCGACTTCAACGACCGCAAGGAACCACTGGCGATCCACGCGCCGCCGGGCACCCGCCGCACAGTCGAGAACCTCGTCGGCGTCACCGGCGCGCGCCCGGGCTACCCCGTTCGAGTGAGCGACGCCCAGCCAGGCGAAGTCGTACTCCAAGGAAGCGAGTACGAGGTCCGCGCGTTCGCGACCGACCACCGCACCCAGTCTGTGGGCTACGTGCTGATCGAGGACGACCGCAAGGGACGATTCGACCGCGAGCGCGCGGAGGAACTCGGCGTGCCCGAGGGGCCGAAGTTCTCCCGGCTCCACGAGGGCGAGACCGTCGAACTGGACGACGGCACCGTAGTCGAACCCGAGCAGGTGGTGGGACCGCCGCGGCCGGGCCGCCGAGTCGTCTACACCGGGGATACGCGCCCGACAGGGGCGACCGTCGAGGCCGCGACCGACGCCGACCTCCTCGTGCACGAGGCCACCTTCGCCGAGGATCGTGCCGAGCGCGCAGGTCAAACTGGTCACTCGACCGCGCGCCAGGCGGCCGACCTCGCCAACCGGGCGGGCGCGAAACGACTCGCGCTCACCCACATCTCCTCGCGCTATGCGGGCGACGCCTCCGAACTCGATCGCGAGGCGCACGAGGTCGCCGACTGCGAGGCGTTCGTCGCCGAGGACGGCGAGGCGATCGACGTTCCCTACCCCGAGTGAGCGGCGTCGTGCCGCCCCGTTTTTCAGCCCGACGGCCGAACCCGGTCCGTGACCCGTTTCGACGCCATCACTGCGGACGATCGTCGGGCGCTCTTCGCCGACGCGATCCGCGCCCACGACGAGCGCGAGAGCGCGTTCGTGACCATCGAGGCTGCGGCCGAGAACGCGGACGCGAGCAACGACGCCGCGTCGGCCGACGAGTCGACGCCG
>PXSV01000066.1 GCA_003022685.1 Halobacteriales archaeon SW_9_67_24
GAGGCGCGGTAGGTCGGACACATCGTCTCGCCCTCGGTCTGTCGGCAGGTCCCACAGCCGTTGCAGAGTTCGACGAGGTGCGAGAACCCCTCCTCACCGCCTTCGGCCCCGGTTCCGTCGAACGACATCGTGGTTTGCGGTTCGAGCGACGAGTACGCCGCACCGTACCGGAGGTGTTCGCGCGTGTCCGCGCCGACGCCGCGTCCGTCCTCGGGGGCGTTCTCGTCGTCTTCGTCCCAGTAGACGACGGTTCCGGGATTCATCCGGCGGTCGGGATCGGCCGCGAGTTTGAGCTCCTGAAACGCGCTCCAGAGGTCGGGGCCGTACAGCTTCGGGTTGAACTCGGTGCGCGCGAGGCCGTCGCCGTGCTCGCCCGAGAAGGCCCCGTCGTGATCGAGGACGAGCGAGGTGACGTCCTCCGAAATGGAGTGCATCGCCTCGATGCCGTCCTCCTCCTTGAGTGTCAGGATCGGCCGGATATGGAGCGTCCCCGAGCCGGCGTGGGCGAAGTACGCAGCCGACGTGTCGTGGTCGGCGAGGATTTCTTCGAACTCGACGACGTACTCCGCGAGTTCTTCGGGCGGAACGGTGGCGTCCTCGATGAACGGATAGGGTTTGGGGTCGCCTTCGAGGCTCATCAGTAGCGGGATCGCGGCTTTCCGGAGCTTCCAGAGCTTCGATTGGTCCTCGGCCGAGTGCGCTTCCAGCACGTCGAACGCCGCGCCCTGTTCCACGAAGTGGGCGTTCGTTCCCTCGATGGCGGCCTCGAAGTCATCACACAGTTCGGAGTCGAACTCCAGCATTAGAGCGGCCGCCGTGCCCTCGGGAATCGGGTCGACGTACTGGGCGAACTCGGTGGAGTCGCCCGCAAGCCGGAACACCTCGTCGTCCATTAGCTCGACCGCGCTCACGTCGAAATCGAGCGCGGCCGGGACTGCGGCCATCGCATCGACCAGATCGGAAAAACAGTAGAGCGCGAGCGCGGTCGATACGGGTTCGGTCACCAGGCCGAGCGTGGCCTCGACCACGACACCGAGGGTCCCCTCCGCGCCGACGAACAGTTTCGAGAGGTTGATGACCGACTCGCCGTCGTCGTTTTCGTAAATCACCTTGTGGAGGTTGTAGCCCGACACCGATCGTTTCAGGCTCGGATACCGCTCCGCGATCTCCGCTCGATTGTCCTCGACGAGCCCGCGAACCGTGCGGTAGAGATCGGCTTCGCGGTCGTTCTTGCCGACCAGCCCATCCCATTCCGAACTGTCGAGAACGACCTCGCGAGTGTGGATCAGCGAGCCGTCGGCGAGTACCACCCGGAGCTCCTCGGTGTAGGCGTCGGTGATGCCGTACCGGACCGAGTGCGCGCCCGTACTGTTGTTCCCGATCCCGCCGCCGATCGTCGCGCGGTTCGAGGAGGCGGGATCGGGCGCGAACTTGAGCCCCCACTCGTCGAGGTGGGCGTCGAGGTGATCCTGAACGACGCCCGGCTGGACGGTCGCCGTTCGATCCCCGGGGTCGACGTCGAGGATCGAATCCAAGTGACGGCTGCAGTCGAGCACCACACAGCCGGGGCCGACGGTTTGCCCCGCGAGCGACGACCCCGCGCCGCGCGGGAGCACGGGTGTATCGTGGTCGGCGGCGATCCGGACCGTCGCTTGGACGTCCTCGATGTCGCGCGGGCAAACCACGCCCGCGGGCCGCGCCCCGTAGATGCTGCCGTCGGTGGCGTAGAGCACCTGGGCGTACTCGTCGAAGTCGACCTCGCCGCGGACCGCCCCCCGAAGGTCGGCGGCGAGTGCGCGATGTTCGGGGTCGTCGTTGTGGTCGTGGCCCAGCGCGTCGACCGATGTCGCGAGATCGGCGGTATCGGAACGCTCCTCGGCGGCCATACGTATCTCGGGTGGTAGATGATGTTAAACACTGGGATGGACCCCAAGGATTGCACCGCCCATTCGTGTTCGATGGTGGCGCTGAACGGCACTCGTGTTGGTCACGACGACTTCTCCCAGGGTCGGAACCGCCTCAGAGCAGCGACCCCACCAGATCGGCTTCGAGCGCGGCGATCCCCCCCGTGAGGACGGGGACGCTCGCGAGCGTCGTGGTCAGGACGGCGGCGCTGACGTACTCGGGGGCGGTGACGCCGCCGACCGAGCGGTCGCTCCCCATCTCGATCACGAGGATCAATGGGGTGATCGCGGCTGGCGCGGCGCATTCGAGAACGAACACCCGGGCGACCGTCGGGCGACCGTCGTGTCGGCGAAGCCGAGTCCGGCCGCGATCGCGAGCCCGACGGCAGGGGCGACCACGAGCTTGAGCGCGTTCGCGGTCCCGACGCGTGCGACCGCCGCGCCGTAGTTCGTGTTCGCGAGCTGGATCCCGACGAGTATCAACATCAGCGGGATCGCCGCGTCGCCGACGATCTGAACCGTGCTCATCGCGGTGCCGTCGGCCGGCGGGACGACCCCGAGCCAGCGCGCGCCCGCCGCGAGCACGATCGCGTAGACGAGCGGGAGTTCGAACACCCGCCTGATCGAGCCGAGCCCCCGAGCGCCGCCCGAGCGGGAGGCGAGATAGACGCCCACGGTGTAGACAACGACGCTCTGGCCGACGAGATAGGCCACGGCGGTCGCCCGGCCGACCGCGCCGAACGCAAAGGCCGACAGCGGGATGCCGAAGTTACCCGAGTTCGAGAACGAACTCACGAGCACGAGCGCGCTCCGGATCGGCTCGTCCTCGCCGAGAGCGCGCCCGACCCCCTCCGCGAGCGCGGCCATGACGAGGGCGAACGCGACGACGCCGCCGACGATCTTCAGAAGGGTCTCGCCACCGAGATCGGACGTGGCGACGCTGTGGAAGACGAGCGCCGGGGTCAGCACGTAGATCGTCACGGTATTGAGCGGCTCGACCGCGATCGACCGCACCCGTCCGAGGGTGAACCCGACCGCTGCGATCGTGACGATGGGGAGAACCGAACCCGCGAAGATCGAGAGGAGGGACACACATCTTCCACCGCCCGTCGGGTTACAAGCGTTCCGAGGCGTGCTTGAACCCCCCGTACGACTCACTCGATCGGCTCGTCGAGCGCGCACTCTACGGCGTCATCGAGTCGGCCCGCGGCCACCAGTTCGGTGGCGATCTCGATCTCGGTGTGGAGCGGCCGGTCCGCGTCGAGCGGCGGGACGTGCTCGCGGATCGCGTCGTAGGCCGCACCGGTCCCCGTCCCCGGATCGAAATCGTCGCCGACGAACTCCATCGCCTGCGCGCCACAGAGGAGTTCGATTCCCACAGCCGTCAGCGCGTTCTCGACGGCGGTCCTGGCGTGGAACGCGCTCTCGGCGCTCATGCTGACGTGGTCCTCCTGGCCACCGCTCACAGGGGTATTGTCGGTCGAGGGCGAGCCGAGCGACCGACTCTCGTTCACGAGCGCGGCGGCGCTGTATTGGGCGATCATGTAGCCCGAGCGCACCCCGCTCTCGGGCGTGAGAAAGGGCGGGAGGTGGTCGGCCTGGTGGTTCGGGTTGAGCAGCCGGTCGATCCGGCGCTCGGCGATCACGGCGAGTTCGGTGAGCGCGTTCGTGACGTAATCGAGTTGGAGCGCGAGCGCCTCCGCATGAAAGTTGCCGCCCGAGAGCACGCCCACTCCATCGGTGCCACTAGCGCGGTCGTCGACCGCGCCCCCCGGAAACACGAGGGGGTTGTCCGTCGCACTGTTGAGTTCGGTTTCGACGGTTCCGCGGAGATGGGCGATC
This sequence comes from Halobacteriales archaeon SW_9_67_24, assembly GCA_003022685.1. Lineage (GTDB taxonomy): Archaea > Halobacteriota > Halobacteria > Halobacteriales > Halococcaceae > Halococcus. Next base: position 3,747 of record PXSV01000066.1, read on the forward strand.
GCGTCGCGCACCGCGCCGTGGACCTGCGGGAGACACCGGAGCGAGTAGGCGTCCTGCACCCGATCGCAGTTGCGGTGGGACTCGACGATCCCCGAATCGGCAGTGAGATTCCGGATGTTGCGCGCGCTCGTCGCCTGGCCGTCGTGGGGCCGGACACCCTGAATCACCGGGTCGCACGCGGCGGTCGTCCCCATCGAGACCTCGGTCGTGAGCGCGCCCGCGATGTCCGCGCCGCGAACGGCGCGCTCGGCGTCGATCACGCAGAGTGCGGCCAATCCGACGGTGAGTTGTGTTCCGTTGATGAGCGCGAGGCCCTCCTTCGCGGCGAGCGAGAGGGGGTCGAGGTCTGCCTGTGCGAGTGCCGCTTCCCCATCGACTCGTTCGCCGTCCACTTCGGTGGTTCCTTCACCCAATAGCACGAGCGCGAGGTGGGCAAGCGGGGCGAGGTCACCGCTCGCGCCGAGACTGCCCCGCGACCGGACGACCGGATGGATCCCCTCGTTGAGCATCGTCACGAGGTGATCGACGACGACCTCGCGAATCCCCGAGTATCCCTTCATCAAGGCGTTGACTCGCGTGAGAATCATCGCTCGCACTTCCTTACGGTCGAGTTCGCGGCCCACGCCCGAGGCGTGGCTCCGGACGAGGTTCGTTTGAAGACGCTCGCGCTCGCTCTCGGGGATGCGTTCGGTCACGAGCTGGCCGAACCCGGTGTTCAGCCCGTACACCGCCTCGCCGCTCTCGATGACTTCTTCGACGCGTTCTCTGGACTCCCTGACGGCCTCGCGCGCGGATTCGGCGATCGTCACCCTTGCGTCGTCGCGGGCGACCTTCGCCACGTCCTTGGGGGTGAGCGACGCCCCGTCGAGGACGACCGGTTCGCGCTCACTCATGGTTCCCCTCCGTCCCCGAAACCGGCTCACCGTTCTTGAGTACGGTTTCGACGGTGTTCACGCCGAAGTTGTACGGCACGTGGACGTGCGATGGGGCGTCGACGATGGCTACGTCCGCAGGCATCCCTTCGCGGAGCGTGCCACCCCTGCCGGCGCGGTTGAGCGCGCGTGCGCCGCCGTGGGTGCCGGCAAGGAGCGCCTCGGCGGGCGTCATCCCCATCCCGACGCAGGCGAGCGCGATCGCGAAACCCATACTCCCCGAGTGACAGTTCGGGTTGAAATCGGTCGCCACCGCGACCGACCCACCCTCATCGAGGAACGCCCGTGCGTCGGCGTAGTCGGCCCCGAGTGAGAACGCCGTTCCGGGGAGGAGGACGGGCGTGACGCCCGCCTCGACGAGCGCCGCGCGGTCCTCGTCGTTCGCGTGGAGCAGGTGGTCGGCGCTCGCCGCATCCACGTCTGCTGCGAGCCCCGCGCCGCCAAGCCGGACGAACTCCTCGGCGTGGACCTTCGGGGTGAGTCCGTACTCCATCCCGGCTTCGAGCACCCGTCTCGACTGCGCGACCGAGAACACGTCCTCCTCGCAGAACACGTCACAGAACTCGGCGATCCCTTGGTCGGCGACCGCGGGGAGCTGTTCGTCGATCACCCGCTCGGTGTACGCCTCGGCATCGGTCCCGTCGGGCACCGCGTGAGCACCCATGAACGTCGGGACCACGTCCACGGGGTGGGCCTCGTCGGCCCGCCGGATGGCGTCGAGCATCCGGCACTCGGTCTCGGCGTCGAGCCCGTAGCCGGATTTGACCTCGACGGTGGTGGTGCCGTGGGCGAGCATCGTATCGAGGTGGCCGAGCAGGTTCGAGCGGAGCCGCTCGTCGCTCGCCTCCCGGACGGCGCGCACAGTCCTGAGGATGCCGCCGCCCTCGGCGAGGATTTCCTGATACTCCTTCCCGCGGAGCTTCGCCGCGAACTCGTCGGAACGATCGCCCGCGAACAGCCCATGGGTGTGTGAATCGACGAACCCGGGGATCACGCTCCGGCCGTCGGCGTCGATCGCGTGCGTCGCGGTGCCTGGCGGGTACTCGTCGGTCACCGCGTCGGTCGGGCCGACTGCGGCCACGCGGCCGTCGACGACGGCGAGCGCGGCGTCCGCATGCCGTTCGAGCGTTTCGCTCTCGCCTGGTCCGACCACGATCTCGCTCGCGTCGTAAACGACGGTGGTGAGTTCAGTCATCGTCCCCGCCCATCGTGGAGCCGCTGCGTCGTGGGTTCATCGTCGATCCCGCATCGGCACCGGCACGTCCGAGCGGTCGGCCTCGTCGAGCGCATCCTCGTAGCCCGCGTCGGCGTGGCGGATCACGCCCATTCCCGGGTCCGTGGTGAACACGCGGCGGGCGGTCTCGGCGGCCAGATCGGAGCCGTCGAGCACCACGTGGTTGTTGGCGTGGAGCGCGTTGCCGATGCCGACGCCGCCGCCGTCGTGGACGCTCACGATGTCCGCGCCGGCGGCGCAGTTGAGCAGCGCGTTCAGGATCGGCCAGTCCGCGACCGCATCGGTGCCGTCCCGCATCGCCTCGGTTTCGCGGT
>PXSV01000067.1 GCA_003022685.1 Halobacteriales archaeon SW_9_67_24
GCGACGATCGTCCCCGATCTCGACGCCTTTGCTGGTTTCGTGATCGCTGGCGGCCACCGCTCGGTGCTTCATACCCTCCTGCTCCCGCTCGGGGCGGCGGCGCTGCTTTACGCCGACACCCACCTCCGTGAGGAGTCGTTCGTCAGGGGACGCTGGCGCGCTCGCGGCGTGCGGGTCGCATGGGTCAGCATCGCGGCGGTCGCGTTCGCCGCCATCGGTCTCGACCTCGTCGCCGGCGGCGTGAACCTCCTCTATCCGATCCACGACCAGTTCTACGCCCTCTCCGGGGAGTTGCTGTTCTCGAACAACCGTGGACTCGTCCAGACGTTCGTCGAACTCGGCAGTGGGGAGGCCGAGGCCGCCCGTGGCTCCTCGGAACAGTACCGCATCGGCAGCGGCGTCGATCCGACACGGGGAGCCGAACCTGAAAACGTCGAGCGGATCTTCCCGGTGGCTCAGGCGGGCTGGCAGCTCCTGTTGATCGTGACGAGCACCTTCGTGCTCGGAGCCAGGCTGTGGGAACGACGATAGCCGGCGGGGCTTGCGGATGGACCGATCGACGGTACTACTGCTCAGGTAACTCTTGTCAGTAGTCTTTTCACTGTCCTGTTTCTCGACTCGTTTACGGCCATGACAGCAAACGCCGACAGCAATCGTGACGATTCGCGAGTCGACGGTGTCGGGCTGATCGGGGTCGGTCGCGTCGGCCAGTGGTTTGTGACCAATCTCGTCGACGCAGACTACGATCCGGTCGTCTTCGACGTGGACCCAGAAGCGGTCGCGGCGGCCGTCGAGTCGGGCGCGGTCGCCGCGGAGAAGCCGGCGGACGTGGCCGATCGAGTCGAGATCATCGCTCTCTGCCTCCCGGGCCGGGAAGCCGTCGAAACCGCAATGGAGGGCGACGACGGCGTTCTCGAAACGCTCGGTTCTGGCCAGGCCGTGCTCGATACGGGGACCACGCCGCCGAATCTCGACGTCCGCTACCAGGCGATCTGCCACGAGCGCGACGCCGGCTACGTCGATTGCGGGATCACCCGGCAGGGGCCCGGCGAGTACGACGACGAAAGCGGCCCGGCATACACGATGTTCGCCGGCGGCACGCCCGAGGACTACGAACAGGTGCGTCCCGTCATCGAGGTTCTCAGCCACGGTCACGAGTTCTACGAGGGAATCGGCAACGGCCACGTCGTCAAGGCGGCCAACGCGCTGCGTGGGACCTGTCTCGCCGCCATCGCTGCCGAGGTGGTCGCGTTCCTCTCGACGAACGGTATCGACCCCGAGCGCGTCGTTGACCAACTCGAATGGAACATTCCCGCTCCGTACTTCGGCACCGAGTACCCGACGCCCGAGGGGTTTGAGCGCGCCGTCGAGACCGACGAACGCGATGCTGACGATCAGGAACGAGCGTTCCAAGTCGACGACCGGGGAGCCCGCACGCGGCTGCGGACCTCCGACTGGGCGAAGGATCCGAGCTACGCACTCGCCATCGCCCGCGCCTCGAACGTCCATGTACCGATGCTGACCGCGGCCCACCAGACCCAACTGGTGGCCGAGAACTACGGGGCCGCGGTGCTGGACCGCGATCTCGAATTCAACGACCCCGACTGGCATCATCCGTCCCGAGTCACGTCCGTCTACCGTGCGCTCAGTCGCCCACAGGAGGAGTGGCGGCGGCTCGATCGGCGAGGCGACGACACCGCCAGCGAGTGACCGATCTACCCGACACGAGAGCGGCTTCACGAAGCCAGCGGAACCCTGCCGGAACCCGTATCCCCTCGACAACCAATGCCGCGTATGGAACGCAGACCGTACGACCCCGAACGGGATGCGACGGCACTGTGGGAGTGCAAGGTATCGTTCGAGCGCGAACTCGGTGGCCTCGGCGAGGGCGCGAAGGCCGAAACCTACGACGGGAAACTCACCGACGACTACCGCGAGCGCTACCTCGCGTGGGTCGAGCGGTGCGTCGAGCGCGACGCCGACTGCGTGACCGTCGCCGAATCGAGCGACGTCGAGCAGTCCGGCGCTGTCGAGGACGAAACCGGACTCGCGGGCTACGTGTTCGTTCTCCCGGAAGACCTCGCGATGATCTGGGACGCCGCGGTGCTCAACGAGCTTTTCGTCCACGAGTCCGCGCGCGGGACCGGGCTCGCCGACGACCTTCTCGAAGCGGCGTACGAGTGCGCTCGTGACCAGGACCTCCCCGTCGACCGGATCGCGCTCGATGTCGGGATGAAAAACGAGCGCGCGGCGAGCGTCTACCAACGCGAGGGGTTCGAGCCATGGGGTGAACTCGTCGCGCGCGGTCTCGGGTAGCCCGCGGTCGCGGCCAGCAGTCGTGTTTGCCCGCCCGGTGGTGAAACGGGCGAACGTATCGCTCCCGATCGCTTCCGGTGTACCGTGAACTGATTGCGGAGTCCGACTGACGACACCGCTCCGGCTTACAGCGATTCCATCCGCGCGCTACAGTCGAGACAGACGACTTCCCCGCCGGTCCAGTTGACCTCGTTCGTCTCGCAGTCGGGACACCGCCAGTCGTCGCTGCGGTGTTCGGTCGTCCCCCGCGGTGGGTGGAGCACGCCCGCATCGAGCACCGACGCCACGACCGCCGGGAAGACCCGTTTCTTGTAGCGTGCGCGGTGGGCGAGGTACTTCTCGCCATTGGGGTCCGCCCCGTGGAGGTCGTCCCACGCGACCTCCCGCGAGGTGTTGCGCGAGCAGTGCTGGAGGAGGTCGGTCGCCGCCGCGAGCGGCGGCTGGGTGGCCCACTCGACCGGATCGTCGGGGGCGGCCGCCTCGTACGCCGCGGCCGCCCGGTCGTAGGCTCCTTCCGCGTCCCCCGCGTCACCGATGACGAGCGCGTCGCCGACGAACTCGGCGAAGGCCGCCCGCTCGACTGGGTGTTCACGGACGTGATCGCGCTGATCCGTGGCGACGAGGCGTGCTTCGTGGGCGCGGTTTTCGCCCCGATCGTCGTGGCCGGCGAGACGCGTACAGAGCGCGCCCGTCAGCAGATACTGGAGGCCGTCGGCGACGTAGCCACGTCCCTCGGGATCGAAGACGTCGCTCGGGTGGCCGCCAGCGCCGGCCCACTCGACGTAGGCCGCGAGCGTGTACGCCTCGCCCGCATCGTCGTAGGCCCGATCGACGAGGTGGGTGATGGCCGCGTCGCGCCGGTCGTTTTCCATGCGCCACGTTCGATCGCGCCGAACCAATGGCTGTCGGTCGCGGCGAGTCGGAAAACCGGCTCGGTCCCTTCTCGTTACGTGGACTGGTCGTCCCCGCAGGTCGCCGCGCGGTACTCGTCCTGGGTGACGGTGTAGCGGTATTCGTCGGCGACCTCGTCGCCGTAGGGAACCCAGTTCCGGAGGCGACCATCGCACCGGCCGCCGTGGGCCTCGACGTACTTCTCGATCGCCCGCCGCGATTTCTCGTTGTCGGCATGGTGGGTCACCGCGACGCAGTCGAGGTCGAGGCGCTCGAATGCGAGTTCCATCAGCGCTGCCGCGCGCTCGCCCGAATAGCCCCGCCCCCAGAAGCGCTTGCGAAGCCACATCCCGAGGCCGCCGGTGCGCCGGTCCCAGTCGGGGTGCAGCGAGCCGACGCCGGCGAACGTGTCCGCCCCGTCCTCGCCGTCGCCTGGCCGAATGATGTAGTCAGCACTCTCGCCTTCCTTCCACCGCTCTTCGGCACCGTCGATGAACTCCTTCGATTCGTTGATCGTCGTGTGGGGCTCCCACGGCATGTATCGCGTGACTTCGGCCATTTCCTCGCTCCCGTCGGCGTCCGAGCAGATCCGGTAGAACTCCTGGAGGTCGACGTGCTCGTGACAGAGGCGTTCGAGCACCAGACGATCGGTCTCGATGCGCTCGGGGAACATGCTTCGAACTGTGAGCCGCGGAATAAAAGCGTTCCCGCCGACCACCCGCAAGTCTCTGTGCGGCGTACGACGACGCACTCCTCCTCTTCCAGATGGGCGACTTCTACGAGGCGTTCTGCGGCGCAGCCGAAACGATTTCGCGCGAACTCGAAATCACTCTCACCCAGCGCGAGGATAGCACGGGAACCTACCCGATGGCGGGGATCCCGATCGACAACGCAGCGACGTACGTCGAAACGCTGCTCGATGTAGGTTACCGGGTTGCGGTCGCCGAACAGGTCGAGGACGCCGACGAGGCCACCGGCGTCGTTGATCGGGCGGTGACCCGGGTCGTCACTCCCGGGACGGTCGTCGAGGACGAACTGCTCGCGCCTGGCAACAACTACGTCGCCTGCCTCGCGCGAGCGGACGCGGCGAGCGAGGCACGCGACACGAAGAGCGCGACGACCGCGGACGGGGTGACTGACGCCGAGGCGGACGGCGGAACCGTCGCGAAAGCGGGCACGGAACCGGACGCGGAACCGACGAGCGAGAGTTACGCCGTCGCGTTCGTCGATGTCTCGACCGGCGAGTTTCGCGCCACCAGCGCCGACTCGTGGGTTATCTAGGACGAACTCGACCG
>PXSV01000068.1 GCA_003022685.1 Halobacteriales archaeon SW_9_67_24
AGAAGCTCGGAGAAAATAAAGAACGCATTGCCGACCGAGTAACCCAGGTAATCACGGACGAGGTCGAGAACGTCCCGACCCAGGAGATACAGCCACTCTCGAAGAGGTACGTTGATGATTTGATCGAGTCCCTCGATACGAATGATACGACAGACGGTAATCGTGCTGATGACATCAAGACAGATGGGAGAGACGAGTACGAGATAGTCATTTACGATGGTGGAACAGTCGAGCGGATCGTCAGCGAGGAGGATCAAAGCACCGCGATGGCCTCCGTCGTAGACTATCTCATCACGGAGCGAGGGTTCTCCGAGAAGATCGGTTCGCTTCCCTATGTGCCGGGGCAAAAGAACGCGATTCTCAACACTGAACCGCAACATCCGTCGGGAGAGGAAATGAGGGTCCACAAACAGCTCACAAACGGTGACTACCTGTACACGAGCCTGAACAAAGAAGCAAAGCAACGATACATGCGGCGGTTTGCAGATATGTGCGGCGTCTCAGTTGACTTCACCGAGGGGTGGTGACTGATCGAAATACCAGCGTGACGAGCAGCCGACCTTCGAATAGGGACTCTTGACTGGCTTCGGTTCGGCGAGGGCGATCCCGCGGTGGGGCTCGAAAACGTTCGAATAGGGACTCTTGACTGGCTTCGGTTGTTGTCCATCGTCGTCGTTTCGTGCCGCTGTCCGCTCGCTACGCTCGTCGCGTTGTCCACCAGAAATGGGCTGGGGCGGATTTGAACCGGAGCCAGACGGTCGCCCTCGCTCCGCTCGGGCGCTGCGACTGGCAAAGTTCAAATCCGCTGTCGCCACTTCGACGGCGCTGACGACTCGCTTCGCTCGTCGCGTTGCGCCGTCAGAAGTGGGCTGGGGCGGATTTGAACCGCCGACTTCCTCCATGTGAAGGAGGTATCATAACCGGCCTAGATCACCAGCCCGCACCCATCAGTTCCCGACTGCCGATTATAAACGTTGTCTTCAGTAGTCGGGCGCTTCCTCGCTCACCCCATCCCGTTTGTTCACCACGCGCGCGAGGGTGAACAGCGCGTCCGAGAGCCGGTTCAGGTAGACCACCGCGGCCTCGTTCACCGCCTCCTCGCTCGCGAGCGCGACCGCGCGGCGTTCGGCCCGCCGACAGACTGCCCGGGCGTGATGGAGGCGCGCGCCCCCGTCGCCGCCGCCAGGCAGGATGAACGACTGGAGGGGTTCGAGTTCCTCGTCGTAGGCGTCCATCCACTCCTCTAGCTGCTCCGCGCGGTCGCTGGTCATCCGCGGACCGTCCTCGCTCGGGTCGGGGTTCGCGAAGTCCGCCTGGACGATGTGGAGGTGGTTCTGGATCGCACGGAGCTGCTCGTCGACGTCGTCGTAGCCCGTCGGGCGGACCCGCCCAACGGTCGCGTTCACCTCGTCCACCGTTCCGTAGGCCTCGATTCTCGGACTACTCTTCGAGACGCGGTCCATCGTCCGGAGGTCGGTCCGACCCTTGTCGCCCCGACCCGTGTAGATCGTCATGGCTCGACAACGACCGGCGGCGACTTATACGGATTGCTGTGAGCCGTTTTCGGTATGCCGCCGACCCCGGGTTGGCGGCTACCGGCAAACAGTCACAACGACCCCTCTCATCCGCTGTCGATCGGCGGTCGTCGCGCGTTCCCCCCAGCACGCGGGCGCTGTGGACGATCGACCGCTACTCGTCGATCGAAATCTCCTCCGGTCCTGTGTCGTCCTCGCGGCCGTCGTCGCCATCCTCACCGAGCAGCCGTCGTACGGCAAACACGACGTACGCCACGCTAGCGAGGAAAGCGAGGACCGCGGCACCACCACCCACGCGCTTCCCGGTTCGTTTCGCGTCGTCGAGGCGGTGATCGATCATCGTCGAGCGCGACTGCCCGACGGTCGCGACGACCTGACGACCCTCGTCGGTTTCGGTCGTTCGGAGGTCGGTGATCGTCTCACCCCGTCGGCCGTCGATGTCGAACACGTCGGCCAACGCCGCCGTCACCGTCTCGAAGTCGGCCGCCCGTGGCCCATCGGCCACCCCCGATTCCGCCGCCTCCGCTGGCGATTCTCGGTCGTTCTCGTCGGTCCCGTCGGTCGAACTCGTCCCTGGAGTGTCCGCCATGGGACAGTATCGGTCCCCTCCCGCTCGTAAGGGTTGTGGCTGCGTGTGCTGTTGAACCGACCGATGTGCCCCATGGATCCCCCGAACGATCCGCTCGCTGGGGGCTTGATGATCGACGCCACACCGACTCACTCCACGGACGAGGATCGATCCTGGCGTTCCACCGCCGTTCGGGGGTCCTCGACGACCGCGGTGGCACACGCCCATCCGCCCGGCCGATAGCACTCCAGACCGTGGCACGCGGTATGAACGAATGATATCACCAAAGCATATCACCGGCGAAACCGAGCAGCCGACATGGCGTTCAGCGACGACCTCCTCGACGACGCCGCACCGATCTGGGACGCCCAGAAGGAGCACCCGTTCGTGCGCGAACTCGCCGACGGCAGCCTCGATCCCGATGCGTTCCGTCGCTGGGTCGAGCAGGACTATCGCTATCTCCTCGATTACGCTCGCGTGTTCGCGATGGCGGGCGTCAGAGCGCGCGACGAGGCGACGATGACCCACCTGCTCGGCATCGCCCACACCACCCTCGACCACGAGATGGATCTCCACCGTGAGTTCGCCGCCGATTGCGGCCTCACGCCTGCGGATCTCGAAGCGGTCGAGAAGACCCCGACGTGTGTAGCGTACACCAACTACCTCCTCCGGATCGCCCACGAGGGCTCGCTCGCCGAAATCAGCGCCGCGATCTACCCCTGTGGTCAGGGCTATCTCGACGTCGCCGATCACATGGCCGAACTGGCGACCGAGGATCACCGGTACACCCCGTTCATCGAGAAGTACACCAGCGACGACTTTCGGGAGGTGGTGGGATGGATGCGCGAGTTCGTCGACCGCTGTGCCGAGGCGTCCCCCGGCGAGCGCGACGCGATGCGCGCGGCGTTCACCCGGAGCGCCCGGCTCGAAGCCGCGTTCTGGGAGATGGCGTACACCCAGGAGTCGTGGCCAGTCTGATACTGTCGGACGGAAGTACGCAAACACCGAATGCGGACGAACCGCTACACGGCAGATCGATACCCGAACTGGATCCGCGAGACAGCTCCCTCCGAGAGTACGAACGCCGGCGGGCCACCGAGGACCGAAACGGATCGCTCAGTTGTCCGCCGGTTCGCCGTCGCCGCGGAACCCCACATCGAGATCGGGGAGTTCCGGGACCACGCTGGTGTCGTGGGTTCCCACCGGCGGGAGATTGACCGTCGCGGCTGGCGAAGCATCGAGATCCACGTTCCCGTCGAGTGCGTCCATCTCGCCGTCGGCGTCGCGGGCGTCCTGGTCGATCCGCATCGAACAGAACTCGACGCCGCACATCGAGCAAAAGTGTGCCTCCTTGTAGTTGTCGCCCGGCAGGGTCTGATCGTGCGAGCTCCGGGCGCGGTCGGGGTCAAGCGCGAGATCGAACTGCTCGCGCCAGGCGAACTCGTACCTAGCCTGCGAGAGCGCATCGTCCCAGTCACGAGCACCGGGCAGCCCGTTCGCCACGTCGCCGGCGTGGGCCGCGATCCGGTAGGCCGCGAGGCCCTCCCGGACGTCCTCGGCGTCGGGCAGCCCGAGGTGTTCCTTGGGCGTGACATAACAGAGCATCGCCGCGCCCGCGCGGGCGGCCTCGGTCGCGCCGATCGCGCTGGTGATGTGGTCGTAGCCGGGCGCGACGTCGGTCACCAGCGGCCCGAGCACGTAGAAGGGCGCGCCGTCACAGACCTCCTGCTGGCGCTCGACGTTCGCCCGGATCCGGTCCATCGGCACGTGGCCCAGCCC
>PXSV01000069.1 GCA_003022685.1 Halobacteriales archaeon SW_9_67_24
TCCGAGGGCTACTGTGTCCCCGACGAACGGCATCGAGCGCGCCCGCGATGCCAGGATGGAAGCGAACGGTTGGACGACCGAACCCCGATCGCCATCGAGCACCTCCGGTGGGCGTCAACAGCGTGATCGCCGACTCGCCGGACGTACTCTGACGCCGGTTTTTACTGCGGAGCGGACGGAAGGGGTGGCATGAACGAGCAGCGCTGTCCCGACTGCGGCGTGACGATGGAAGTCACGAAGGCGGTCACCACGGTAGACCACGAGGAGTTGAAGCTCAAAACCGACGACAAGCGCGAGGGGTTGCTGGGATCGCTCGGGATGAACCGGACGCTCGGCGTCGATGCGTACCTCTGTCCCGAGTGCGGCCTGGTCCGGCTGTACGCCGACATCGAGGAGTAAGACCGTCGCTCGGCAGCGGCGGATGACGTGATTCCGCCGTCGGGAGACGGCACTGCAACCGTCCGGAATCCGGTGGCACGTGCTGCCGACCAGCCGTCGAACCGACGGGATTTAAGCGGCCGGCACCCCCCTCTCGAAACGATGCGACTTCACGAGTACCAGGCAAAGGAGGTCTTCGCCGAGGCCGGACTGCCGACCCCGGACGCCGAACTGGCCGAGAGCACCGACGAGGTGCTCGCGGCGGCCGACTCGATCGGCTACCCCGCCGCGGTCAAGGCCCAGGTCCACGTCGGCGGTCGCGGCAAGGCCGGCGGCATCGAACTCGCCGAAAGCGACGACGAGGCCCGCGAGGCCGCCGATTCGATCCTCGGAATGGATCTCAAGGGCTACACCGTCGACCGCGTGCTGGTCGAGGCCGCGGTCGATTTCGTCGACGAACTGTACGTCGGCGTGACGATGGACCGCGGCGAGGGCAAACCCGTCGCGATGGTCTCCTCGCAGGGCGGCGTGAACATCGAGGAGGTCGCCGAGGAGAGTCCCGAGGCGATCGCCCGCGAGCACGTTGATCCCGCGTTCGGGATGCATCCCTACCAGGCCCGACGGGCGGTCTACGACGCAGGCGTCGAAAGCGATGTCGCAAGTGACGTCGCGGGCGTGCTCTCGACCCTCTACGATCTCTGGGTAGACAGTGACGCCGATGATACCGAAGTCAATCCAGTAATGGTGACGAGCGATCGCGAGGTGGTCTGCGCGGACGCGGTGATGAACGTCGACGACGACGCACTCTTTCGCCACCCCGACCTCGCGGAGATGGAGGACGCGGCCGCCGAGGACGACCTCGAAGCCAAGGCCAACGAGTACGGCTTCGACTACGTCCGCCTGGAAGGCAACGTCGGGATCATCGGCAACGGCGCGGGCCTCGTGATGACCACGCTCGACCTCGTGGACTACTACGGGGGCGAGCCCGCAAACTTCCTCGACATCGGCGGCGGCGCGAAAGCCGAGCGCGTGGCGAACGCACTCGACATGGTGTTTGCCGACGAGAACGTCGACAGCGTGGTGTTCAACATCTTCGGCGGGATCACCCGGGGCGACGAGGTCGCCCAGGGGATCAACGACGCGATCGCCCAGTTCGACGAACTCCCCAAACCGATCGTGGTGCGCCTCGCCGGGACGAACGCCGAGGAGGGCATGGATATCCTGAACGCCGACGCGCTTGGTGTGGAGGAGACGCTCGAAGGCGCAGTACAGAAAGCCGTCGAGCACGCTGGGGCCGCAGGCGGGGACGGAGGTGAGGGCCGATGAGTTCTGTCGATCGCTTCCTTGCTCGCGTTACTCGCAAGACTGCGCTCGACAACCTCACCCTCACCACCGGAGGGTGGTTCGCGTGAGCGTGCTCGTCGACGACGATACGCGCGTGGTAGTTCAGGGAATCACCGGCGGCGAGGGCGAGTTCCACGCGGGTCAGATGATCGAGTACGGGACGAACGTGGTGGCCGGCGCAGTACCGGGCAAGGGCGGCGAGGAGGTCCACGGCGTTCCAGTGTACGATACGGTGAGCCGGGCCGCCGAGGCCGAGAACGCCGACGCTTCTGTTGTACTCGTCCCGCCCGCGTTCGCGGCCGACGCCCTCTTCGAGGCGCTCGATTCCCCTGTCGATCTCGTGGTCGCGATCACCGAGGGCATCCCGACCCAGGACATGGCGCGGGTGTACAAGCGCCTCGGCGAGACCGACACCCACCTCATTGGGCCGAACTGCCCGGGCGTCATCACGCCAGGCGAGGCGAAGCTCGGCATCCTGCCGGGGAACATCTTCTCGTCGGGCAACGTCGGCCTGATCTCGCGGTCGGGCACCCTGACCTACCAGGTCGTCGACAACCTCACCGACCGCGGCCTGGGCCAGACGACCGCCATCGGGATCGGCGGCGACCCGATCATCGGGACGGACTTCGTCGAGGCCCTCTCGCTGTTCGAGGACGATCCCGCGACCGACGCGATCGTGATGTGCGGCGAGATCGGCGGCACCGACGAGGAGGCGGCCGCCGAGTACATCGACGCGAACATGGACACTCCCGTCGCGGGGTTCATCGCGGGCCGGACCGCACCACCCGGAAAGCGGATGGGTCACGCCGGAGCCATCGTGAGCGGGTCGGGGGCCGGCACCGCCGAGAGCAAGATCGACGCCCTCGACGAGGCTGGCGTGCTGGTCGGCGACACGCCCGAGGAAGTCGCCGACAACGTCGAAGAACTGCTGTAGACCCTTGAAGCGGCTCAGTCGTGCAGTGATCGACGATTCCACTTCCGCGCCGGTTTGCGCACATTTATACTATGCGGAACGGCTGGTTACTGATATCATGTTACCGCTCAGGATTCACCTGTTGGCTCGCGGCTCGCAACCCGATCGAGGAACACCACTCAGTGATCCAGGGCGGTGAGCATGCGGCTCGCACACGTCGCCGACGTCCATCTCGGTCACAAACAGTATGGCAGCGAGCAACGCGAGGCGGACGTCAGACTCGCCTTCGAGCACTTCCTCGGGAAAGCCGACGAGCACGACGTGACGGCCGTCCTGCTCCCCGGCGATCTCTTCGATTCGAGGGACGTGAGCCCGAAGACCCTCAGCGAGGCCGAGTCCGTCCTCGCCGACGTCGACGTGCCGGTGATCGTCTCGCCGGGCAATCACGACCAGAGCATGGGTGCCCGCCGCGAACTGACGTGGCTGCAGTATCTCAACGACACCGGACTCATCACGCTGCTGTCGGGCGACCCAGGCGACGACCCGGTGTTCGTCCGGACCGACTGCGACGATCCACGGCAGGGCGGCGGTGGGTTCGTTGACATCGAGGAGGGTGGCGAGACGGTGCGCTGTTTCGGCGTGCCGTATCGCGGCGCGTACATCGAGAGCGATCTCCCGAGAGTCGCCGAGGGGATTCGGGCGGTCGACGAGCGCGAAGGGCCGGCCGATACGACCGTGCTGCTCGCTCACTTCGGCGTCGACGACGCGGTGCCGGACCTCGGCGCGACCGTCAAGCGGGCGTGGCTGACGCCGATCGAGGAACACGTCGATTACCTCGCGCTCGGCCACATCCACAAACAGTACGAGACCGGCACCGTCGGCCGGAACCCGGGCAGCCTCGAAGCGTTCGACATCCAGGAAGGCCGATGGGACGAGGGCCACGGTTACTACGTTTTCGACACCGAGGACGGCAGCGCCGAGCACCACCTCTCGAAGCGCCGCCCGTACTACACCACGAACTTCGACGTATCGGGCTATCGCACTTTCGAGGACCTGCGCGGCGAGTTCGCGGACGCACTCGACGACGAGCGCGCGGCGGTCGAGCGGACCTGCGAGCGCGAACTTCACCGCAAGGGGAACGGTGAACGCCGCGAACCGGTCGTGAACGTGCGCTTCGTCGGCACGCTTCTCCTCGATCACGGGAGCTTCGACGTCGAGGCGCTGCGCGCGC
>PXSV01000070.1 GCA_003022685.1 Halobacteriales archaeon SW_9_67_24
CTTCGAGGTCCTCGGCGGCGAGTGCGTCCTGGTGCTCGTACAGGCGGTCGTACATCGGCCAGAACGCATCCTGCGCGCCGGCGGCTTCGGCGGCCTCGGCGGCCTCTTTCGCGTTGGGTCGGACCTCGGTCAGCGGGAAGTGACGATAGACGTACCGGAGCTCGCCGTCGAGGTGCTCCAGCAGCTGTTCGATGATCCGATGAACGGTGCCGCAGTTCGAGCACTCGAAGTCGCCGTACTGGACGAGCGTGACGGCGGCGTCGTCCGCTCCCCGTACGTGGTCGTCGTCCGACACCGGCTCGGCGAGTCCCCGTCCCGAAGTGGCCTCGTTCGTGTCGTTCCGGCTCATCGATCCTCGTCGTCGACGCCGGCCGGAACGGCGGAGTAGACACTACGGTTCATTTGTCCCGCATTCCACCCCGAATCGATATATGGATTTCGATCAGTCGCGCAGCTCCCGGATCCGATCGACGATCTGCCCGGTCGAGAGGAGTTCTCCGTCGTAGTTCGGCTCGCGTCCCGAGGCGCGCTTCACGTCACAGTCGATCCCGCGGTCGCCGAGCGCCGCCGCGATCGCGGCCTCGTCGTGGTGCTGGTCGTGGCCGAGCACGATCACGTCAGGGTCGAGCGCCTCGATCGGCACGAAGATGTCCTCGCGGTCGCCGAGCACCGCGCGGTCGACGGGATCGAGCGCGGCGACCATCTCGCGGCGCTGGCGGTCCGGCAGGATCGGTTTGGCCTTGTGGGTGACGTTCGCTCGGCGGGCGAGGATCACGGCGAGTTCGTCGCCCATCGCGGCCGCCTGGCGGAGGTACTCCAGATGGCCCGGATGGAGGATGTCGAACGTTCCCTGGGCGACGACCGTCGTCGGATCGTCGCTCGTTTCGGACGCACCGGCTTCCGACCGGGTTCGGTCGTCGCCGCTTCGCTCGGCTTCGTTCCGTTCCGCCCCGCGTTCCCCGGTCATCGGAGCTCCTCGTCGATGTCGGCCTGGGTGAAATCGAAGAAGTCCTCGTCGTCGGGGAGATCGACGTCGAGCACTTGGAGGTCGCGCCGCTTCCCCTCGCGGTCGAACGCCTGCCAGTCGTGGTCGCGGTAGGGTGCGCCGAGAATGATGTGGACATCCCCTTTGCCGAACGTCGCCAGATCGGCGTCGCTCGGCCGGAGCACGCCGTTCGGGTGCGAATGGATCGACCCGGCCGCGCGCATGTCGTTCGGGATCAGGCTCGTCTTGACCGTGGCGCTCACGGGGTTCGACTCGGTCGCGGGCACCACGAGCACGTCGGTCACGACGGTGCCCGACCTGTCGAGCCCGAGATCGGCGGCGTCCTCGCCCCGGAGCAGCCCCATGTACTCGTTCGGGTGGCTCTCCTCGGCGGCCGAGCGGGCGAACGCGAGGGTATCGGCGGCGATCCCGACGACCTCGCTCGACCCGAAAAAGCCCATGACCGAATACCGATCGGCGACCATCTAAGCGTTCCGACCGAGGAACGCCGCGATTTGCCAATTCTTAAACCCGGTCACGGCAAACGCCGGTCAAGAATGTCTACACCCTCCGAAACCGACGATCGAAGCGACACCGCCGACACCGCCGACGCCGGCGACGCCACGACCGTCTACGACCTCGCGCCCGAACACGGTACCGAAGCCGTCGAGACCGGCGCACGCTACCACGCGACCGTCAACGGCGTCGTGGCATACGGCGTGTTCGTCGACGTCGCCGACGACGTCTCGGGACTGGTCCACGAATCGAAACTCGACGCCGAATACGGGGTCGGCGACGATCTCGTCGTTCGCCTTGACGAGATCAGACCGAACGGCGATCTCGGCTTCGACGAGGTCTCGATCGACGACTACGAGACGGTCGCCGTCGAGTACGAACCGGAGGTTGCGGCCGCCGACGACCTCGAAGCGTCGATCGGTGAGAACGTGACCCTCGATGGCGAGATCGTCGGGATCGAACAGACGGGGGGACCGACGGTGTTCTCGCTCCGCGACGCCTCCGGTGTCATCGACTGTGCGGCGTTCGAGGCCGCCGGCGTTCGGGCGTACCCCGAGATCGAGGTCGACGACCTCGTGCGGATCGAGGGCACGCCGGAGCGCCGCGAGGGCGCGATCCAGGTCGAAGTCGACGAACTCACCGCGTTCGACGACGCCGCCGACCTCCGCGAACGGCTCGACGACGCGCTCGGCGAGCGGGCGGCGGCCCGCGACGTCACGCCGCTGATCGAGTGGGACGCGCTCGACAAGCTCTGGGAGGATCTGGAGGGCGTCGCGGCCAGGCTGCGCCGCGCGGTCCTCGAGAACCGGCCGGTCCGGATCCGGCATCACGCCGACGGCGACGGGATGTGCGCCTCGATTCCCGTCCAGCTCGCGCTCTCGCGGTTCATCGAGGCAGTCCACGGCGACGACTCGGCGGCGCGCCACCTCGTGAAGCGATCGCCGAGCAAAGCCCCGTTCTACGAGATGGAGGACGTTACTCGTGACTTGAACTTCGCACTCGGCGACCGCGACCGTCACGGCCAGCGCCTCCCGCTCGTGGCGATGCTCGACAACGGCTCCACCGAGGAGGACGTGCCGGCCTACGAGGCGCTCGCCCAGTACGACATCCCGATCGTGGCCGTCGACCACCACCATCCCGATCCCGGGGCCGTCGAGGGGCTGCTCGGAGAACACGTCAACCCCTACCTCCGCGGCGAGGACTACGGCGTGACGACCGGGATGCTCTGCGTCGAGGTCGCGCGGATGATCCACCCCGAGATCACCGACGAACTCCGCCACGTGCCGGCGGTCGCTGGCCTCACCGACCGATCGGAGGCCGACGCGATGAGTGAGTACCTCGCGCTCGCCGAGGAGGAGGGCTACGACGAATCGGACCTCCAGGCGATCGGCGACGCGCTCGATTACGCCGCCCACTGGCTGCGCTACAGTTCGGGCGACGCGCTGCTGACCGACGTGCTCGGGGTCGACGCCGCCGACGAGGATCGTCACCGCGATCTCGTGGAGCACCTCTCCGAGCGCGCCGACCGCGACACCGATCGGCAGCTCGACGCCGCAATGGCCCACGTCGAGACCGAGTCGCTCGACAACGGCGCACAGCTGAACCGGATCGACGTCGAGCGCTACGCCAGGCGCTTCACCTACCCCGCGCCGGGCAAGACGACGGGCGCGATCCACGACCGGAAGGTCGCCGAAACCGATAGCCCCGTCATCACCGTGGGTTACGGCCCCGACTTCGCCGTCCTCCGGAGCGACGGCGTGCGCCTCGACATCCCGGAGATGGTCGAGGAGCTCGAAGAGGAAGTCACAGGCGGCGGCGTGAGCGGCGGCGGCCACCTCGTCGTCGGCTCGATCAAGTTCGTGAAGGGGATGCGCGAGGACGTTCTCGACGCGCTCGAAGCCAAGATGGGCGACGCCGAGATCGACGAGGAGCTCGGCAGCGCGTCGGTCGCCGGCTTCGAGGACTAAAGCTCCCAACTGTTCACCGCTACTCGAACTCGATCTGGCGGCCGACGACGACCGCGAGCATCACCACGCCGACGACCGCGGCGATGATCCCGACGGGCAACGATGAGTCGTCGCCGATCCCGGAGCCGCCGTCTCCGCCCTCCCAGTCGGCGTCGAAGACCTGGCCGTAGTAGTTCCCGACTTCCGTCCCTTCGAGCACGACCGCGACCTCCCGGTTCTCGTCGGCGGAGTTGTTGTTCCAGTTGAGACTCCCAACGACGGCCGCCTCGCGGTCGATAACGACGCCTTTGGCGTGGATTTTCTCGAATCGTCCTCCGGGATCGGCCACCTTGGCGTCGAGTGTGAGGTTCTCGGCCTCGGCCCTCCGGTTCAGCCAGTCGGCGAGCGCGGAGTTCTCCGCAGCGGCTGACGGCGGCTTCCGATCGACGCCTGGACGACCTCGACCGACTCGTCGGCCCGATCGATTCGGTCGACGAGCACCCGTTCGGCGTTGTCGGGCGCGGTGAGGAGCTGCACGCCCTCGGCCTCGATTTGCTTCGGCTCGAACCTCGTCGGGTAGCTCCCGTTCGCCGCCGCTTCGGTCTCGAACGTTTCGTTCGCACGGAACGCACCCCACGAGACGGTGTCGCGCCAGCTGATATCCGCGCGGAACACCTCGGCGAGTTCCGCGGCGGTTTCGCCGCTCTGGACTACCGCTCCCCACCCGCGGCTCGATCGGCCGCCGGTACCAGATGGCTTCCAATTTTCCGTCATCACGAGCGCGCGGTCGTCGACCACGGCGTACTTGGGATGGTGGTAATCGTATCGTGCCCGGTCGCCGCCGATGACCTCGATCGTAACGCCCGCGCGTGCGAGGCGGTCGAGGAGCGTCGCCTGGCGCGCCGTGATCCCGCCAACGGGTGCGTCGTCGACGAGTACCCGGACTTCGACGCCGCGCTCGGCCGCGCGTTCGAGCGCCGCCGTGGCGCGTTCCGAGCTAAAGGTGTACCCGGCGAGCAAGATTCGTCGGTCGGCCGATTCGAGGGTGTCGATCGGCACAGCGGGCGAATCGGGCAGGACGAACGTCCGGGCCGTGGCGGGACCGGTCCGCACCGCCGAGAAGTTCGTCGCGCCGGGATGCTCCCACGTCCACCCGTCGGCGGTCCGGTTGTAGCGTTCGGCCTCCGGTGCGTCCTCGTACACGGCCTCGTCGACGACGCGCTCGCCGTCGCGGAGCACGACCTCGTCGCCACCGTTGGCGAGACTCACCGACTCGTTCACCCCGACGATCGACGCCGCGGTGAGGTTTGCGGTCGCGTTCGGTGCGGCCGTGACCGCGATCCGGCCCTCCATCGTGGCGTTCGGCAGCGAGACGTTCGTTTCGCCGTCGCTCAGTGTCCAGCCGGTGAGGTTCGTCGCCTCGGGGAACACGAGGACGACGTACTCGCCGACGTCCTCGTCGGCGAGCGGGTTGGGGTACACCGCCGCGACGTGTGGACCGTCGGGTCGGGCTTCATCGGCTGCCACACCGCCTGCCGGCGTTGCCACCGTGACCCCGATCGGCGACGCGACGAGCGCGACGATCACGAAC
>PXSV01000071.1 GCA_003022685.1 Halobacteriales archaeon SW_9_67_24
TCTCGGTCCCAACAGTCACTACCTGCTGCCTCTAACGTCTCATCGAGCAGGTCGTTGAGTGGCATTGATCACCAGCTCTTCGGCCTGCTCACTCTTAACTAGACAGCGCCGAACTCTGCAAGATTCACGATCACATCACACGAGTGGTCGCTGGTCTTGAATTCCTAACAGACCGATTCTCTGACCAGTATTCGGCTCCTAGCAAAGCACGATTCGAGTTCGAGCCGGTCCTCACGATGTTCCTCTATATGGAAACTCGCGACATCAGCCAACCCGAGTTACATCGCCGACTGAAGGGTACAGCGTATATTTGGGTACGGTTTGGACTCGACGGAGTACTGACGCAGCAGGCGATTAGTTACATCTGGCGCAACCGACTCTCGCTCACTGATCGCCACATGATCAGGGCTACCGCACAGGTGATACGAGAAATCGCCGCTGACCACGGTATTCTCTCAGATGATGAGCCGCGGCTTGACCCTGGCAGGATAGATTCCACCGACGTTACCGACGACCATATTATGAACGCTATTGAAGCAGCACGCGATCGCGGTCTCGACGAGTTCGACAGCGGACGAGCGGGCAACGCCACGTTCGAAGATATGGTGTTCTTCGAGCGACAGGGGTACCTGAATATGGCCGTCCGAGGCACGACGACCCGCTCGAACGGATCGAACAGACGGTTCGAGCGCATTAGCGATCGCAGGGAGACGCCTCACAGCGATACTCACCTCCGTACGATGAAGAAGGCCGCTGCTCCTCCCGAGCAGACCACACTTGACGATTACGAGGACGGGCGGCGACCGGCAGACTGGTTGTGATGTACAACGTGTGGCGACTCACAAATCTCCCGTTTCGAGACGCGGTGGACGTCTATCTCGGGGAGTGTCCACCGATTCCCGCGGGTGAGTTCACCGAAATCCTCGCGTTCTGCCTCGTTCCGGGTGACTGACGACCGCGTGGTTTCGTGTTCATCGTGGTTTCGATAGCAACAGGAAACGCCTTTAGACCCCGATTTTGGCGGGTCTCGCCATCTAATTCCAGACTTGGGTGGACAACGAGTCGCATTCAGTCTAACCACGACTCTCATCAACGAGAACCGTCAACGTCCGCCGGTTTCGTTTGTAGAATCAGTCATCTTCCGAGACTCTGCGTCGGACCTCGGGGACTGTTTTGAGATGCAACGATCTCGTCGGCAGTTCGAACTCACTCGCCACACCAAGCGAGCGTGGCTTCTACTTGATGAGCGAATCGACGCATTGTATCGCCGGAGAAACGCAAAGGACCGATGAACCGTGGGCCGCTCCCATGCCACGTTGAGCGGGGCGTGGGCGATCGCCGGATTATCGCAGCCGGGGCAATCCTCAGGACTCCTCTCGTTCGTTCTCGGCATCGGTCCCGAAGACGCTCGATATCCGGGTACGCCACGTTTCGATCTCCTCGACGTCCTCGCGGAGGTCGTCGAGCCACGCCTGGGTCTCCTCGATTTCGGCCCGAGCGTCGGCGATGCCCTTGTCGAGCGAATCGATGTCGGCGGCGTGCTCGTCGGTGCGTTCGGCGAGGTCGTCGACCTCGGTCGCCGTCTCGTCCGTCCGTTCGGCGAGCCGATCGACATCGGTTTCGTTTGCTTCGGTGCGCTCGCTGAGGCGTTCGATGCTCGCCGTGTGTTCGTCGGTCCGCTCGGCGAGATCGTCGATCTCGGTTTCGATGGTGTCGAGCCGGTCGGAGGCGTCCTCGATCACCTCGCGGCCCGTCCCGTGCTCGTCGATGAACGCTTCGAGCGCGTCGCTGTAGGCTTCGAGATCGCTGATCCGCGACTGGAGATGGGTGAGGCGGGCTTCGTCGCTACCACTCCGGCCGAACGACTCTTCGAGGAGTTCGCGATCCGCCGTCGAGAGGTCGCCGTCGCGGATCTCCGCCGCGAGCGCCGCGCCGACGCCGCTCGTTCCCGCGGTCGTTGCTGTCGTCCTGTTGGTGGATTCGACGCCATCGCCGTTCTCCCCGTCGGGCGTGTCGACGCTCGTCACGTCGACTACCGGGTCGCCCGCGACGAGCCGTTCGGGATCGGGATCGACGTTGCGGACGCCGTAGACGGTCCGGTACTCCTCGCCGGGCGCGAGCCGTCGCTCGAAGACGGCGTAGCCGTCCTCGATCGACCAGTGATCGCCGCCGTAGTCGGGATTGAAACCAAGGTCGTTCGGCGAGGCGTTCTCGGGGGCCGAATCCACGACGCGAACCACCGCCGCGTCCTCGCGCTCGGAGACGAGATCGAAGGTGACCGCAGGAACGGGGAACTCGTCGGTCTCGTGGGTCTTTCGAACGGTGACGCCTGCCGAGGAGATGCTGGTCTCCGGGGTCGTGCCTGCATCGCTCATGAGTGAGTGATCGGACACGGGCAACATAAGTGTTCAGCGCTGTCGGCGTCGCCGGGCTGACGCGGGCGGCAGCGACGCCATGAACCTGAACGACGAGTTCGTGACCTTCGGCAACACCGGCGACGCCCGGCTCGACTTCCCGGGATGGACGGTGACGGACGCCGGCGGAACGATGTACACGTTCCCGAGCGGCGTGACGCTCGGACCGGGCACGGAACTCACGCTGTACACCGGGCGCGGCACCGACACCGATGCCGAGTTCTATTGGGGACGGACGAACGGAGTCCGGGAGAACAGCGCGGACACCGTGACCGTCATACTGTCGGACGGAAACACATGAATATCGACCGGCTGAAGATGTCGGACAGCAACTGGCTGTTCCAGTGTCGTTTCCGGGACAGTTCTGTCCGACAGTATCAGGAACGCGAGCGGCGAGGTCGTTCTCCGACGGTCGTACCCGTAGTCCGTTCTCGCCGTCGCTCCGCCACGACCGAGGGATCACCCGGAAGGGTCCGGCCCGGCGATGGGTAAAGGTCAAGAACGGGCCGACTGATGGAACAACCACGATACGATGCCCGACGGTGACGACAACGGCGAAGGGGAGTACGGTGGCTTCGTCTTCGAGAACCACGAGTCCGCCGACAACGAGGGTGAGACGGGACTCCTCGACGGAGCCGACACGAAACGGATCGCCGCGGCGGTGGTGCTCTCGCTCGCCATCATCGTGTTCGCCGTCATCGTCGTGCAGCCGCTCGTGACCGGGGGCGCGACGCAGCTGTTCGGTGGGGACTCCTCGCCAGGATCGGGGCCGGGGAACGCGACGGACACGACCACCGCCGGCGAAACGAGCAGTCCGACCGACACGACAGCGGGAACGGCGCGCGGCCGCCCGACGACCGCCGCAACGACCGCGACGAGAACTCCGCCGACATCGGCTGCGACGGCAACACCGACGGTGGGGTCGACCACAGCGCCGCCGACGCGAACGACGGATCGAACCGCCGAAACCACGACCGTCGGCGAGAACACGACCGCCAGCGAGACCGCGACCGCCACCCCGAGCGGGCGCTCGCCGGCGATCGAGTCGTTCACCGTCACCGATCGTTCCGCCGGCGGGAACGCTACCTTCGCCGTCGCGTGGAACGTCACCGATCCCGATGTCGACCTCGCATTCATCCAGGTGACGGTCGTCGCCGACCCCGACGGCGAGGCCACGACCGTCGCACAGCGTCGGTTCGACGCGGGCGGGCAGAGCACCGTCGGCGACGGGACGTTCGAGATACCCGGGGGCAGCGGCACGGTCTACGAGATCCGGATGGAGGTCGTCGACACGGCCGACAACACCGTCTTCGCGCTCAGGCGCGAGGTCGCCGACGGCGAACCCGACGGTTGAACGCTGTTGGGGTGTCCCCTCCATCGAGCACCGGGCCGATCAAAGTTCGTCGTAAATCGCCCGCAGACGCGACCCGTCGTGCGCCCAGTTGTACTGGCGTTCGACCGCCTGGCGACCGTTCTCGCCGTACTCGCGCGCGTAGTCGGGATCGGCGAGTTCGTTCAGCGCTTCGCCCATCGCCGCGCCGTCGCCAGCGGGCGTGACGAGTCCACACTCGGTGCGTCCGACGATCCGTGCGAGCGGCGCGACGTCGGTCGCGACCACCGGGACGCCCATCGCCATGTACTGGAAGAGCTTGTGTGGGACGGTAGTCTCGGTGTGTGGCGTCGCGGCGTGGGGGACCGCACAGACGTCGCTCGCGGCGATGTGGCCAGGCACGTCCTCGAAATCGACCCAGCCCGTGAGCGTCAGCCGATCCCGAACCCCGAGCGAGCGCGCGAGGCGCTCGAGACCGGCGACGTACTCGTCGTTTCCTTTCCCGACGAGCACCAACTGCGCGTCCGACCGAGTCTCGGCGAGGCGGGCGAATCCCTCGATCAGGGTGTCGAGACCCCGGTGTTCGGTGAAGTTCCCCACATAGGAGACCACGAACGAGTCGTCGGGATCGATGTCGAGATTCGTGGAGGGGTCGGCCGTATCGGGATCGAACGCATCGAGATCGACCGTGTTCGAGACGATCCTCACTTTCCCGGGGGCCGCACCGCACTCGCGGAGGTAGTGTGCGCGCGCCTCCTCACACACCGTGATCGTGCGCTCGGCGTTCCGGACGGCGTGGCGTTCGAGGCGCTTGAGCCGCGCGGGCGCAAGGAAGAGTCGCTGAATCAGGTCCTCGGGGTCGCGCGTGATCTCGCGCCAGCCCCGCATTTGGTGGATCTGACGGACGGCCTCGGGGTAGTTCTCGTGGAGATCGGCGATCACCGGCACGTCGTGGGTCTCGCCCACCGCGAGCGCGGTCGTCATCAGCGGGAGGTCGTGGACGTGGAGCGCGTCGATCGACCCACCGGGGAGATCCTCGTCGGCGAGTTCCGCGACCGTCCGCCGCCAGACGGGATGGACGGCACTCGCGACGTAGCGCGCGCCGTCGACGAGCCCCCGTGGGCCGGCGAACAGCTCGTCCACGGGCAGTCGCTGGACGTCGATCCCGTCGGTCCGCTCGAAGGTGGGTTCGGCCGGCCCGCCGCGACAGACGAGCGTGATCTCGTGGCCGGCCGCACGGAGCGTGGCGGCCTCCTTTGTGACCCGGACGTCCGGCGGGAACCGCTCCGGGAGGAGCATACAGACGTGCATGGTCAGGCGCGATCCGGCGGCACGATCGGTCGATGGCTCGTCACGAAGGGGGTTCCCGACGGTCGGTCTTCGCTCTTGTGGTCGATCCTGTCCCTCATCGCCGCGATCGCCCCCGTCGACACGGGCGATCGACACGTCGCGACGGAGCCATTTATCACGGGCGACGGACTGGGTGACGACGAATGACGCTCGTCAGCGCCGTCCTGCCGACATATAACCGCGCGGAGTACGTCACCGGGGCCGTCGACACAGTGTTGAATCAGACCCACGACGAGATCGAGGTCGTGGCCGTGAACGACGGCTCGACCGACGACACGGCGGCGCGGCTGGATGCCTACGCCGACGACGACCGGGTACGCGTCCGTCACAACGACGAGAACCGTGGCATCTCGGTCAGCATGAACCGTGCGGCCGCGGTGGCCGAGGGCGAGTTCGTCTGCGTGCTCAACGACGACGACCGCTGGCACCCCGAGAAGGTCGAAAAGCAGCTCGACGCCTTCGCCGACCTCGGCGAGGAGTACGGCATGGTCTACACCGGCGGGGTCGTCCGCCAGGGCGGGCAGGTCGTCCGGGTCTACCGGCCCGACCGCGAGGGCGACATCTACCCCGACGTGATCGCCCGCTTCGGTCTCCATCCCCATTCGAGTCACATGCTCCGCGCGGAGTGCTTCGATCTCGGCGGGTTCGATCCCGACTTTCCTCGCGGCCACCGACAACATCTCCCAGCAGCTCACCCACGGCGTCGAGGTCAATCGGCTGATCTGGGCGAAGTACCGCGACGAGATCGAACGCCATCCCGAGATCGAGCGCCGCCTCCGCGAGAAGCAGTGTCGAGCGCGCGCGCGGGTCGCACTCGAACGCGGCCAGCGCCGGCGGGCGTTCGGCTACGCGCGCCGCGCGATGGGCTACGAACCGTCGGCCGAGAGCGCCTCCATCATGGCGTTCGCGGTGCTCGGTCGGCGCGCGCTCGCGGGGGCGCGCCGCGCCCGCGACGCCGCAATGGACTGGCGTGCGTCCCTCGACGAGTAGCGTCGAGGACGACCGTCGGTCGACTACCGGACGAGGTGGTAGACCCGCTGCATCGCGTCCATTCCCGGCCGACCGAACAGCGACGCGCCCAGCGGAACCACCGTCCGGAGCGACGGCGCGTGGTAACACGCCCGCGCGAACGACCGCACGGCCACGCCCGACCATCGGCGATCGCGCAGGTGCATCCGGCCCTTAAGACGGTAGGTGTTGGCGAGCGCGTCCGCGCGCACCTTGGGTGAAACCTCTCGGTAGAGGTCGTCGTACTCCCGGACGATCTCCAGTCGCCCGCGGATCAGCCCCGGCGACTTCCCGCGGGAGTCGTCGATCACGCCCCGGCGCACGAGGGAGTCGTCGACGAACTCAAAGGTCGTCCGGCGCGCGAGATCGATCATCAGGCCGAGATCGTCGCCGCCGGGCCGCTCCGGCAGCGGCAACACCGCATCGAGCGCGTCGCGTGCGATCAGCATCGTCGAGGTCACACACGGCGACATCGCGAACGCGAGCGCGGGTTCGAGCACGTTCCCCCGCACATCGGGATCGGGCAAGACGGTCGCGCCGTCCTCGTAGGTCATCCCGCAGTACGCCACGCCCGCCCCGGTGCGTTCGAGCAGGGCGACCTGGCGGGCGAGTTTCCCGGGGAGAAGCCGGTCGTCGTCGTCGAGGAACTGGACGTACGCCCCCGTGGCGCGCTCCGCACCCATCGTCCGCGCGGGGTTCGATCCCCGGTTCCGATCGAGTTCGAGGTAGGTGAGATCGACTCCCTCGACGACCGGTGCGGCGTGGCCCTCGCCGGAGTCGTCGACCACGACGATTTCCGTGGGGTGGTCCTGGTCGAGAACGCTCTCGATCGCGCCGCCGAGCCGGTCGTTGCGGTAGTAGGTGGGGATCACGACCGAGACGAGCGGGGCGTCGGCCGCGGCCGCGTCCGCGGGCGAGTCGTCGGACGGTGGCGGGCACATGGTCGGGAGCAACGAAGGAACAGCTAAATGTACTCCGGAAGGGAACTCGCCGGCAGTGACCCGCGACGCACGTCTGAAGCGGTGGGTGAACCAGCCGCCGGCCAGCCCGATCGTTGAGGCCCTTCGCGCCGCCGAGCGCCGGCGCGCGCTCGACCTCCTCGGCACGAACGACCGCGTGCTCGATCTCGCCTCCGAGGCCGGCGTCACCGGGGGGATCGACGCGTCGGTGACGCGGGTGGATTTCTCGCCCGCCGCGAGCGAGTACGCCGAGCAGGTCCTCGGCGACGCCAACGCGTTCCACGTGGCCGATCCGGAATCGCCCGCCCTTCCGCTCGACGCCAGCGCGTTCGACGCCGCGGTGTCGATCGGCCCGTACGACTGGAAGTTCCTCGCGGTCGAGGCCCTCACTGCGGAGGTCGATCGGGTGCTCGCATCCGACGGCCGGTTCGTCTTCTCGGTGCCGACCCCGCAGTCCCCGTACGCCGTCGCCGGCTGGCCGCGCAACCGGTACTACACCCCCGACGAAGCGCTGTCGCACGTCTCGCCGGAGTGGCGACTCGTAGACCACGAACTCGTCTTCCAGTACCCCTACTACGCCCACATGGCGGTGAGCACGCTCCCCGACCGGTATCAGGAGCCGTTCGTCGATCTCGGCGAGCGCGCGAGCGACCTCCTCACCGCGCGCGACCGGTGGAATGATGCGTCGTATCTCGTGCTCGCGGTCGAGCCACACCGGTATCAGGCACGCCTCGATGGGGCGCTCGACTGTCTGTTCCGGCCGATCGACGCGAACGGGTTCTGGGACGAGAGCGACGAGAAGCTCCTCCGGGCGCTCGATTACGAGATCACCGGTAGGGGGGCGGAAGGTCCGTTGTTCTCGTGGACACCGGACGATCGCGAGCTATGGCGCTACGCCCCGTTCGCGCTGATGGGAACGATGCAGTGGCGCGCGTCCGCGCTCGGACACGACGAGTACGACGCGAAGATCGAACGTGCGCTTTCGTACTTCGCCCGCAAAGTCGATGGCGACACCCTCCACGAGATGCCGAGCTACGGGGTCGGCCCCCTGACGTGTGCGTTCGCGCTCGCCGCCGATGTCTTCGACGACAAACACGAGGACGTCGCCCGGTCGTATCTCCACGAGCGCGACCCCGATCCCGAGATCGGCGACGCGCTGAGCGAGGGGCTCTGGACGATGAACGAGCGTCTCACCCCCGAGGGACTGTTCGCGTTCGACAACCACACTACCCGTCGTCACCAGAATCAGATGTACGCCTGCTGGGGGTTCGCGCGCGCCGCCGAGGTCACCGGCCAGGCGGGCTACCTCGACGGCGTCGAGCGCGTACTTGACTATGCGATCGAGAACCGGATGCGCGACGACGGCGCGTTCGTCTGGGAGGACGTTTCACTGCCGCGGCGCGTCCGACGGGACACCACGAAGCGCCTCGGTTTCCGGCCGCCCCACTGGGACTTCCTCTACGAGTGCCACCAGACCTTCTTCGTCAACGCGGTCGCGCACTACTACCGCGCGGGCGGCGAGTGCGGCTACGACCGCGCGGTTCGGCGCGCGATGTCGTGGATCTATGGCGACAGCGGGCGCGGCGATCTCGTCGAACTCTCGGGGATCGGCGTCCCGATGCGTTTCCTGACCGTCGACGATCGGCTTGGCGTCGACGATCAGATGTACAAGGGTTCCTACGAGATCGGATCGTACCTCATGGCGCTGTCGAACCTCCTCGACGGACCGTTCTGAGTTCGCCGATCGGGTCGCCGTCACCGAGTTCGGCCCGCGAGAGCGACTCGTAGAGCGACGCGAGACGGGTGGCGTCGCGTTCGCGGTGATACCGGCGCTCGACCGCGCGTTGCCCGCTCGATCCGTGCTCGGCAGCGGTGTCGGGGTCGGCGAGCGCGACCAGGGTCGCGGTGAGCGCCTCGCGATCCCCGACGGGCACCACGCGCCCGGCGTTCGTCCGACGGACGATCCGCGACGCGGGCCCGACGTCGGTCGCCACTACCGGGACACCCATCGCCATCGCCCGGAAGGCCGTCGGCGGCATCGCCGCCTCGGTGACCGACGACGAGCGAGCGGGGAACACACAGACGTCGCTCGCGGCGACGTACACGGGGACGCGGTCCGGATCAGTCGCCGTCCGGAAGGTGAGTCGGCCGCCCGCCACCGCGCGCCCGGCCTGAGTTTCGAGATCGTCCGCGGTTGCCGAATCGAGGTCGCCGACGAGTACGAGGTGGAGGTCCACGGCCTCGTCCGCCGCGCGCGCGGCCGCCGCGACGAGCGTTTCGAGGTCGGCGGGGTCCGCCGGAACCCCGTGGTCCCCACCCGCGAACGCGATGACCACGAACGCCGCGCCCGGATCGAAGCCGAGACCGTGGTCGTCGATCTCGATCGGCGCGTTCGGGTCCGCGGCGGTGTCGCGGACGACCGCCACCCGACGGGGGTCGATCCCCACCTCGCGAACGTAGCGGGCGCGCGCCTCCTCGCAGGTCGTCACGAGCCGGTCGACGTCGCCGAGCGGCCCGCTTTCGAGCCGGCCCAGTCGCCACGGCGAGAGGAACAGTCGGCGGGCGAGTTTTCGGGGGTTACGGAGCCGGTCACCCCACCGCTCCGTTCGATTGCGCTGGCGTTCGAGCGCCGGCGGGTTGCCGGGAAGATC
The DNA here is from genome assembly GCA_003022685.1 of Halobacteriales archaeon SW_9_67_24. Lineage (GTDB taxonomy): Archaea > Halobacteriota > Halobacteria > Halobacteriales > Halococcaceae > Halococcus. The sequence goes on from PXSV01000071.1 coordinate 9,713, forward strand.
GGCGACCACCGGGGCGTCGTGGGCCTCGCCGGCTTGCAGCGCGGTCTTCACGAGGCGGAGATCCATCGCGCAGCAGGCGTCGATCGCGCGCTCCTCGTCGATTTCCTCGACGCTTCGCAGCCAGGCGGGCCGGATCGCTCGAAGCGCGTACTGCGCGCCATCGATCTTTTCCCGGACGCCGGCGTACAGCGTTTCGTTAGGTATTCGTCGCACGTCGATGCGGTCGACCGTTTCGCTCTCGGCCTCGCGAGGGCCGCCGCGACACACGACGGTTGTCGTGTGCCCCGCCTCGCGGAGCGCGGTGGCGTGGTTCCGAGTTCGCTCGTCCGGCGGGAACGTCCCCGCGAGCAGCAAGCAGACGTGCATGGCTCAGTCGCTCCCCCGCGTCGCTCGTAGTGATGGGCTGGCCATGGGTCACGCTCTCGGGGCGTGGGCTTCGCTCTTGTGGTCGGTCGAATCGGTCCGGCCGGTTACGGGCGAGCGCGTTCGTTGACGTCGAGATGCCGTTCGTACGTCCCGAGGAGTTCCTCGGAAACCGTCGACCACGCGTACCGATCCACTGCCGCCTGGCGGTTGGTCTCGCCCATCGCGGCCACCCGGTCGGGATCGGCGATGAGTTCGGCGAGCGCGTCGGCGAGGCCCTCGGGGTCGCGCGGCGCGACGAGGCGGCCGTTGTCCTCGCGGATGCACGAAGATCGATCCCGATCCGAGGAGCTGTTGTTTTTTCGCCTCCGAGACGTAGCCGAGATACTCGACGTTCCCGTGCGTCGCCGCGAGGTTTTCGGCGTGGTGTGAGAGCGGTCCTTTGCCCGCGATCGTCACCCGGAAGTCGAGGTCCCGATCGGCGAGGTCCTCGATCGCGGTCGCGAGCTCGACGACGCCCTTGCGCGGAAGCTGGTTCGAGACCGACACCACGTGTGGCGTTCCGCCGTCGAACGCGGGGGTGTAATCGCCCACGTCGACTGCGTTCGGGATCACGGTGAGCTTCTCGGCGTCGGTATGTTCGGAGAGGGTGTCCTGCCAGTATTCCGAAAGCACCACGATCTCGTCGGCGGCGTCGAAGACGAGCGCCTGGTACCGCCGGACCGGCCACGAGGCGGTCGAGACGAACACGTCGAACGAGGAGCCGTGGACGTGAAAGACGACCGGACAGCCCCAGACGTACTTCGCGAACAGCGCGTAAAATCCCGCCCGGTAAAAGGAAAACCGGTGCGAGGAGTGGACGTGGACGATATCGGGCGGCGACCGGATGGTGTAGGTGAGCGCGTACCAGCAGATGGTGAAAACCGACCGGACGAACGCGACGATTCCATCCGTGGAGAACGCCGCCTGCGAGGTGGCGGCGTTGTTCGCTAATGTACTGGCCGATCCCGCCGGGTCCGTGCCGGCCGACGATCAGGAGCTGGGTGTCCCGCATCGATCACTCCATGTAGCCGAGACCGCGGAGTCGGTCCTCGACGTCGCCGAAGTCGTCGTCGGCCGCGTCGGATGCGGTGCCGGCACTCGCGGCCTCGACGGTCGCCACCTCGCGCTTCGCCGTTGGGGAGTCGGCGGCGAAGATCCCGCCGAGAACGCGGCCGTCGGCGTCCGCTGGCACCGGCTCGCCCGCGCCGTGGAGCACCGTCGGCGCGACATCGACGACGCTCGCGCCGGTCGGCGCGCTCCCCGGCTCCACGTCGGGGCCGGCGGCGAGGAAGATCCCCTCGGGCCGGTGCTCGGCAGCGTGGTCGCCGGGATCGGCGAACACCGACTCGGCGAGCGTGCCCTTCACGTGATAGCCCTCGCGGCCCACGACCACGAGGTCCGGCGAGCCGTCGTCGGTCGGAAACTCCTCGTCGCCGTCGTACACGTCGAGCATCCGTTCGTCGGTTGCGGGGTCGGTGAGGGCCGAGAGGAGTTCCATTAGTTCTGCTTTGACCGTCGGGACGTCGCGCGGGGCAACGATCCCCTTCTCGAAGCGCTCGGTGTCGTTGACGAAGACGTGGCCGTAGCCGTGGAAGAACGCCTTCGTCCGGTCGTAGTCGACGTCGTACAGCTCGTGGCCGCCGGGGATCTGCGTTGCGGCGGCGTCGACGATCGCCGCCGGGAGGGTGTCGACGATCGTGTGTTCGTCGATCCCGACCTTCGCAAGCGCGCCGAGCACGCTGGATTTGTCCACGCCGAGCCGCGAGAGCGTCCCCCGCGCCGCGGTGTCGTCCTTCGGGGTCAGGTACCCTTCGCGCGCGAACAGGGTGTTGACGTTGACCTGCTTCGCAACCGGCCCGAACCCGTGATCCGAGACCACGAACAGCGTGGCGTCGTGGGCGGCGGCGTACTCGCGGGCGTCGCCGATCACACCGTCGAGCCGGCGGTAATGATCGAGCAGGGCTTCCTCCTCCCAGAGCAGATGCTGGAGCCGATCGGGGGCCGTGTAGGTGAAGAAAAAGAGCCGCCAGTCGTCGGTTTCCATCAGCAGGTGGAGCAGCTCGGTCCGTGCCGCGAGGAGGTCGTCGAGGTCGTCGAGAAACGCCTCGTCGTTGCCCACGTACTCCTGCCAGTCGAGGCCGATCTCGTAGTCGGGAACCCGGCGTTCGATCTCCGTAGCGAGTTCGGGCGGATGGGTGAACCCGTCCTCGCGCGAGGGCGTCATCATCCCAGTGATCATCTTGCCGTCGATCTCGCTCGCGGGGTAGGTCATCGGCGTGTTCGCCACGACCGCCGGCGAGAGGAGGTCCCACAGCGCCGGCCGGTCGACGTCCGCGCTGGTGTTGACCTCGTGGCGGTAGTCGGCGGTGAGCCCGTAAAACGAGTAGACGCCGTGTTTCCCCGGACCGACGCCGGTGGCGATCGAGGGCCACGCCAGGGCGGTGTTCGCGGGGCGGGTGCTTTCGAGCGATCCCGCGGCTCCCTCCTCGAACAGCGCCGCGACGTTCGGGAGTTCGCCCGCCCCGGCCCACGCGCGCAGCCGCCCGAACGGCACGCCGTCGAGGCCGAGAACGAACGCCCGTTCCGGTCCCCCCTCGATCATGGCTGGTTCATGCTGGTGGAGGTTCCTCACGTGACGGTCATTACCGTTTCCATTCGCCCGCGTCCGTCCGACGGCGTCCCCAACCCCGCCACCCCCGAGCGTGTTTCCGCCCGCTCGTCGCGGCTCCTCATCCGCCGGTGGTGTTCGCCGTGGCGTTCGTCGCGGGCGGGCGCTCGTCAGGCACGAAGTAGAGGTCGAACTCGCCGTTCGTCTGGACGTGGTGGAGACCTGGCTGCGTGTCGAGCGTGCTGATGTTCGCGCCGCTGTACCGGAAGCCACGGTACACCCGCGTCTCGCGGAGGCGAGCCGCGTCGGTGGTCGACAGGTACCGATCCGAGATGCTCTCGCCGGCGAGCGTCGAGAGGTTCGCCTCGGGGATGTCACGGCCGCCCTGGGAGATCGGGTTGCCCGTCACCCCCTCGATCCCGTGACTGAACCGCCACGGGCCCGCTCGCAGCCCGTATATCGGCACGTTCGCGGCCTGGTGTTCGAAGGCGTACTCGTAGCCCTCGATCTGGCTTTCGGTCACCTGCTGGTTTGGTTGGTAGATGTACGGCGAGGGGAAGACCACGACCGCGGAAAGCGCGACCATGATCACCATCGCCACCGCCACGACCCCCCGGACCCCGGCCTCGGGGACGAACTCCGAGAGACCCGAGACGTACCGATAGAGCGCGATCGAACCGAGGATCGTGGCGAACACCATCATGAAGCCGACGTTCCGGAAGAACAACGACGAGATGTTGCCGACGAAAAAGACCAGCGAGTACGGGAACAACACCAACAGCCCCACGGTGAAATACCGCACCAGGGCGTCGGTATCCGGGGTGTCCCGAAGCCGGCCGAACAGGCTCGTGAGCATCAGGAGGCCGGCGAGCGCAGCGAAGATCGCACTCACGAGAAACAGCTTCAGGAAGATCTCGGGGAGACCCGCACCGACTGTTCGTAGCGACCCCGGCCGACCGACCAGAGCATGAACGACCCGATGAGGAACATCGTCGGGCCGTAGAGGGTCTTTTGGTCGGCGATCCGGCTGTCCGGCCGCACCGATCGGTAGACGAACTGGGTAACCGAGATCGTGATGAACAGGATGATGTAGTTCGCGGCCTGCTGTGGGTGATAGAGCACGGACGCCCCCAGCACGACCGCGAACAGCGCCGTGAGCGCCGGCACGGGGAACCGACTGTCGAAGACGTCCGCCGGGCTGGTGAGGTAGTTGATGAGGAAGTAAAGCACCACTGGGGCCAGCAGTACCGAATCGGTGATCGGGTGTGGCGTCATGTAGTTCATTCCGAGGTGGTTGATCGGGAGGAGGAGGAAGGCCCCGAACCCGCCGAGGAGCATCGCGCCCCGGTGGCTGGTCATCGAGCGGACGCACAGCGGGACGAAGACGACGTACGCGAGAACGTAGGCGAGCACCACCAACAGCATCGAGCGCGCGATCGCCACCCCGACGACGCCTTTCATGAACAGCGTGGACGTGTGGATCCCCGGATAGAACAGCCCGAACGCACTGAGAACGCCACCGTAGAGGTCCTTCGTCCAGCCGAGGTGGGTCATCGCGTCCCCGGTCCCGTAGAAGAAGTAGTTCCGGAGGATCGGGAGGCCGGCGAGCGCGAGCACAGCGCCGCCGCCGAGCGCGAGCCCCGCGAGGCTGAGATACCCCTCGGGCGCGTACAGCGTGACGCCGACCGCGATCGCGACCGCGACCGCAAAGCCGAGCCAGAACCCGATCGGGGTCGCCTGGGTATAGATCGAGATCTCGTAGCCCGTCGTCGGCGCGCCGTAGGCGTACAGCACGGCCCCGGCGAGCGCGAGATAGCCGACGGCGAGGGCGATCTTCTGCACCCGGAAGGCGGGCGTGTCGGATGTGGTAAGCGTACTCATCGATGGAGGATCGAGCAGCGTCGGTGCTCTCCCTACCGCACCGGCTTCATTTATCACCATCGACTTTCCGTCGCGGGGGTACCGGTCGGGGTCACAACGGCAGGGGCTCGGACCGCCATGACCGAGCCGAGCGATCCGGCCCATCGAGCGCCGGGCCCGAACGGGACGGCTGCGGGTACGAGCGCACTCCGAGTGATCGGCGGGTGGATCGTGACGCCTAAGCCGGATTGACCGGTGGGTTCGGTATGGACCGGCCGAACGTCGTCTGGATCACCCTCGAAAGCACGCGGATGGACCACACCTCCCTCGACGGCTACTCGCGCGACACCACGCCGAACCTCGCGCGAATCGCCGGGATGGGGGGCGGTCGCGCGTTCGCGGACTGTCACACTCACGGCGTCTGGACGCTCGCATCGAGCGCGTCGATCCTCACTGGAACCGTCCCTACTCACCACGGCGCGGGAATGGAAAACGACGCGATCCCGGAGGACCTCGACACGATCCCCGAACGGCTTTCCGAGCAGGGCTACCGGACCGCGTGTCTCTCGCCGAACTCCCACCTGAGTTCGGCGACCGGTCTCGATCGCGGGTTCGACGAGTTCACGTGGCTGAGCGCCGACACGCTCTGGGAGGCCGCCGGCCCGCGGATCCTCGCGAAGTACGCCCGCAACTGCCGGCGGCACGGCCCTGGGTTCACGACCGATACCAGGAAACACGGCACGAGCTACCTGATGAACGAGATCGCGAAACGCCAGCTCGGCTCGTACGCCGACGACGAGGAGCCGTTTTTCCTCTACGCGCACTACGGCGATCCCCACCATCCCTACCACCCGCCGCAGCGATTCCTCGACCGCTACGCCGACGACTTCGCGATGGACACCGACCGCGCCCAGCGGCTCGGCTTCTACCACCACGACAACTTCCACCAGCTCATCGCGGACGGCTGTCCGTTTGCGGCCGACGAGTGGGACGCCCTCCAGGCGCTCTACGACGGCGAGATCGCCCACACCGACGAGCTGGTCGGCGACTTGTTCGATCACGCGAACCGGCTGGGTCTCGACGACACCGTGTTCGTGATCACCGCCGACCACGGCGAGCTGTTCGGCGAGCAGGGGATGCTCGCCCACCTGGTGGTGGCCGACGACGCCGTGACCCACGTCCCCCTCGTCGTCCACGGGGCCGACGCGATCACCGACCACGACGGCGAGACCGTCCAACACGCTGACGTGATGCGAACGCTGCTCGACGCCGCCGGCGCGCGAACCGACGGCCTCCACGGGATCGACCTCCGCGAGGAGACCCGCGAGCACAGCCTGACACAGCGCGGTGCGAAGCGCGCTTGCAAGAACCTCGATCGATTCGGGGAGCTGAACCCCGCGTTCGACCCGTCGCCGTACCACACCGCGACCCTCAGCGCGCTCCGCACCCGCGAGTTCAAATATCAGCGCAGCGACGATCGTGCCGAGCTGCTCCGGCTCCCCGACGAGGACCGCGACGCGAGCGAGGACCGTCCCGAGGTCGAGAAACGCCTCGATGAGGCACTCGACATGGTGCTCGAAACCGATGGCCAGCCCGCTTTCTCGGAGAGGCGGGAGGGAGAGTTCTCCGACGCGATGAAGGAGCAGTTGTCGGATCTCGGCTATCTCGTGGACTGAGCGGCGAACGAGCGGTCGTTACCAGTAGATGGTGTATGCGGCGTCGTATTCGTTGGACAGTATGTAGTGGCCAGCGTTAGGAATGTGGACGAATCGTCCGGCCGGCAACTCATCGCCCACTTCCAAATCTTTCACTCGTGTATCCACATCGGCGTCCGCCTTCAACACAAGTGTTGGTGAAATGATCTTCGGGAACACCTCGTCCAACAACGAAGGATACCCTTCACGGCCTATTTCCGCGACGTTCGGACTACACTCGGCGCTCGCAACGGCAAAGCGACGTGCCCAGTCGGGATCGAAACCTTCGTAGCTCGTTTCGATCTCCTCCTCGAGTGATCGGGTCGCTCGATCGCGAAGGTTCTCCTGGATAGCCTGGGCCCGTTCGCCAGGTCCCATTTCGGGAGTGCCAGAGAGCCCAACTGGATCTTCGAGGATGACCGCACGTGGAAGCTCCGGGTGCTCCGCGGCTGTCCACGCCACGGTCCCTGCACCCATCGAATGACCGAGCATGATTGGATCATCGAGATCCAATTCGTTCACGATCCCGACGAGATCAGCGATTCGGTTCCCGATATCGTATCCTGTTTCCGGAGCGTCCGATCGACCGTGCCCGCGTGCATCGTACGCTATCACATCGTAGTCATCAGCAAGGTCCTCAGCCAGCGGTGTCCAGCACCGACCGTTAGCAAAGAAGGCGTGAGCCATGACCAGTGATGGACCATCGCCTGTCCGGTAATAGTGGAGGTCGATACCATTAGCCGAGACGGTTCCGGCCGTCCATCCATCAGGGAGGTCCATACGGTTCCATTTCATATGGCCACTGAAAAGTCGCTTTCCATCATGCAGATCCCTCAGTAAGCTGTGTGTTCGACTTGCAGGGTCGGGGGCTACCGGAAGAAGTATGAGATGGACCTCTTTTCAACTAATTGATTGACCAGACTGGTCTTATCAGTAACTACTATTACTGGGTCCGGCTGCAGTGGCGGACCATCGCGGCCATCGCGTAGCACATCCATCCCTGGCTCCACCGCATATAGGGCGTGGTGTCGTCGAGAAACCGGCCCTGCTGGCGGTAGAAGTACCCCGACTCGTCGAAGAGATGCTGGATCGACCAGTCGAGCACTCGGTCGGCCATCGCGACGTTTTCCTCGCGGCCGTCCCGAGCGAGGGTGAGGATCGATTGGGCGGCGGCGTGGGCGTCGCGCGGGTAGGACTGATCGTGCTCGAACTTCGGCGCGCCGTCGGGTTCGATCAGATGCTCGCGGTAGAACGCGAGCCCGCGCTCGTAGGCCGCTTCTGTTCCCGGGACGTCCCCGCCCGCGTCGAGGTACTCCTTGAGCGATTCGAGCACGAACCCGGTGTGGAAGTTGTCGTGGCTGATCGGCGAACCGTCGGCCGGCATCGAGTAGTGCCACGCGCCGCTTTCCTCCTGGGCCGAGAGCACGAACGCGATCACCTCGTCGGCCCGCCCCAGCAGGTCGTCGTCGCCGTTTTCGGCCGCGACGAGGGCGAACAACCGGGCGGCGAGCGCGTTGACGTTGATGACCACGAACTCGTCGTCGGTGGTGTAGGTGTACGCCTCGTGGCTGTCGATCGTGCGGGTGTTGATATCGTTCCGAATGAACGCACAGGCCTCCTCGGCGACCCCGAGCGAGTGCTCGTCGCCGGTGAGTCGGTGGTGACGGACGAACGCCTGGGCGCAGAAGACCGTGACGACCACCGACGGGCGGTACGCCGGCAGGAAGAACTTCCTCGCGTGGTCGTCCTCGCCGGTCGCCTCGTACAGGTCGAGATGGGCGAGCGCGAACAGCGCGACCCCCTTCGGGTTGCGCTCTTCGGGAATCGACAGGGCCGGCTGGAGCGTCGCCGGGAACTTGTCCACCGCGTGCATCCACACGAGCCGCGTGAACCAGTGGCCCTCGAACGGCTCCGCGTAGGGGCTGTTCAGCCCGTCGTAGGGGTCCCAGCCGGCGTATTCGCGCTCGCGCGCCCAGTCGAGCGCGGTCGTGCAAACCCCGTAGAGCGCTGGACGATGCCGTTCGTCGCCCGCCATCATCGGACGGCCCGGATCAAGTCGTTCGTCAGTTCGACTACCTCGTCCCGTACGGTGCGTGCGCGCTCGCGATCCGGCTCGACGTCGGCCGAATCGAGCCCCGCGATGTACTCGACGATGGCCCCGGCGTCCCGCGAGTGGACGATCCGGCCGTCGGCAACGAGCTCCTGGTCGACCGAGAGCAGCGTGTTCGGGAAGAAGGAGACGGCGGGTTTCTCCATGCACGCCGCCTCCCGGGACATCGTTCCCGAGCCGGTGAGCACACACCGCGCGTGCCACGCGAGCTGGAGCCCGTTCATCGCCCCGTTCGGCACGTACACCGCATTGTCGTCGTACTCGCGGGCGTAGCGCTCGTCGCCGCGCCCGCGCGGGAGATAGACCACGCCGATGTCACGGTCGCTCGCTTCAGCGAGGAGGTCGGGCACGATCGAGTCGGCGTCGACGTATGCCGCGGTGAGCGCCTCGGGCCGGATCACGACGTACTCGCCGCTCGTGAAGGGCAGCCGATCGGGGAAGTCGGGATCGGGATCGAAGCCGGCGACGTAGACGTCCTCCTTGTAGCCGTCGTAGGTGTGGATCGCGTCGGGATCGGCCCCCCACCGCGTCAGTTCCTCGGCGGCGAACGCCCGCGGAACGACGTTGTGGGTCGCGGCGGCCTCGAAGCGATTATAGAGTTCCTCGACCCAGAGCCCGTCGACGTGGGCGGTGATGTCGTTGTCGGTGAAGTGGATCGAGGGCGTCCCTCGCGCTCGGGAGGCGAGAACGCACATCGCGTTGCGCGCCGACAGCGAGACGTCACAGTCGGGCGCGCTCACCGCGAGCTGGGCCGTCCGAAACGGGATGCCGAACTTCCGGATCAAGGCGTTGTCGAAGTCACGGCCCACCACCTGGTGCTCGAAGCCGACCTCGCGCGCGAGCGAGACGGTCTCGGTCTTCTCTCGCACCGTGGTCGTCACCGAGACGTTCTCCAGCCCGCCGACGAGCCCGTCGAAGAAGAACGGGTGCGAGGGGCTGACGAGGTCGATCCAGACCCGCGCCGGGGTCGCCTGCACGGCCGTCTCGGAACCCGCCGCGTGGCGACCGCGCCCGCTCATAGCTCGACGACGGTGACGCCCGCCGCCTCCCACGCGGCGGCGTCGAGGATTCCTTTCGCGTCGATCACGGTCTCGCCATCGAGCTGCGCCGCGACCTCGGCCGGGTCGAGTGCGGCGTACTCGTCGTGGTCGGTGGCGATCACCGCCGCGTCGGCCCCCGACAGCGCTTCCTGGAGCGACACCAGCGCGAGGTGGCTGTCGGTGACGTATGGATCGTGGAGCCGGACGTCGATCGCCGGGTCGGCGTCCGTCCCCCCCATCCCCTCCGCACCGGGCGCGCGCGCCGCCCGCGCGCGCTGCTGGAGTGTCTCGGCGAGCCGGAGACCGGGGCTCTCGCGCGCGTCGGCGACGTTGCCCTTGTACGCCACCCCGAGCACCGCCACCGTCGCGCGGGCGCGCTCGATCAGGTCGAGTCGATCCGAGGCATGGCCGAGGAAGAGCGGATCGATCGGGATGCAGTGGCCGCCGACGCCGGGGCCAGGCTGGTGAATGTTCACCCGGGGGTGGTGGTTCGCGAGGCCGATCGCCTCGCGCGCGTTGAGCCCGTAGTCGTGGGCGATCATCGTCACCTCGTTCGCCAGCGCGATGTTCACGTCCCGGTAGGTGTTCTGGAGGAGTTTGACGAACTCCGCGAGCGTCGGATCGGTCGTCGTCCGGAGGTCGCCCCCGACGAACGACTCGTACAGCGCGACCGCCGACGCGACCGAGCGTTCGTCGACGCCGCCGATCGCGCGATCGTTCTCGCGAAGCTCGGCAAGGACGTTCCCGGGGAGGACGGTTTCGGGCGAGTACGCCAGCGAGAACTCCCCCACACAGAGCCCGGAGCGTTCGAGCACGGGCGCGAGCACCTCGCTTGTGGTGCGGGGCGGCACGGTGGATTCGAGGATCACGGTGTCGTCCGCCCGGAGCACGGTCGCGACCGTCTAGGTCGGCGTGGTCGTCCTCCAGCGGCGTCGGCACGCAGATCAGGTGGTACTCCGCCGGCACGACCTCCTCCGTCACCGACAGCGAGCCAGCGAGCACGCTCTCGATGACGTCGTCGAGTCCTGGCTCGTCGATTCGCGTCTCGCTGGCTTCGAGCGCGTCCAGCAGTTCGGTGTCGACATCGTACCCGAAGACGTCGTGGCCGGCCTCGGCGAGCACCGCCGCCGTCGGCAGGCCGATGTAGCCCAACCCGTGGACACAGACGGTGCTCATCCTGTCCCCCCCCCGACCGATTTCGCCTGCCCGATCCCCACGGCGTCGAGGATCCGTTCGGCGCTCCGGCCGTCGCCGAACGGGTTCTCCCAGTCGGTCGGGGCACGGAGCGCCTCGCGTGCGCCGGCGACGATCGCCGTGGGATCGACACCGACGACCCGGTTCGCGCCGACCGCGACCGTCTCGGGGCGTTCGGTGTTGTCACGAAGCGTCACGCAGGGCGTCCCGAGAATGCACGCCTCCTCCTGGACGCCGCC
>PXSV01000072.1:0-3858 GCA_003022685.1 Halobacteriales archaeon SW_9_67_24
CCAACACCGACGCCAACGCCAACGCCGACGCCGACACCCACCGAGACACCGACCCCGACGCCCACGGAGACGCCGACGGCGACGCCCACGGAGACACCAACCGAAACACCGACGCCGACGAGCGAGCGGCCGACCACGGCCGCCACCGACACGACCCAGACGACGGCCACCAACACCGGCGAGAGCGAGGGCTGGATCAGCCGGGTCGACGGCCCGGGCTTCGGCGTGCTCGCGGCGCTCACGGCGCTCGGGGGCGTCGCTGCTCGGCTGCTCTCGGAGCGCGAATAGGGAACGGGTCAGCCCGACTCGTTCGCGTCAGTGCCGGCGTCACTGACCGCGCCCCTCGATGCGACGGTGACGTTTTCGAGCGCGAGCCGCCCCTCGCCGCCGGCCCGGACTGCGCGGAACTCGACGTTCGACTGCATCCGATCGAGCGAGAAGTCGACCGTGACGTTCTCGACACCGTCGGTGTTCGTGACGGTCTCGTTGCCTATCCGGCGGGGCGTGACGCCCGCGGCGACCTCGAGGTTCGCGATCGGACGCGGGCCCTCGCTGGTGGCGTTGACCCGGAACGTCGCGGTGTACTCGCCCGGCGGGAGCATCGTGCCCGGCCCGTACCAGTAGTAGATCCCCGCCGCGCCGCCCGTCCCCACGAGCTTCCCGTCGATGGTCAGCGCGTCGTTCGGGATGAAGTCGCCGAGCGTGTAGGTGCGCGGTTCGACGGCGTACGAACCGCCGAGTCCCGACGGTGATCCGTTGTAGCCGCGCTCGAACACCCAGACCTCGTCGCCGTAGTGCTGGAGCCCGTAGGTACTGCCGAACTGGCCGAGGTAGATCTGGCGCACCGGCTGGGCCCACTCGATCCCCTGGGTTTCGAGCTTCGTGTCGAGCAGGATGTACTCGGGCTGTGGCTGCTCGTTCGCGCGCTGATACCGGTAGAACAGCGTGCGGTTCGCCGAGAAGGTCGCGTTCTCGCGGGCGGCGACGTGGGGGAACACGTCGTTTTGGGTGAGCAGGGAGGCGTTCGCCGGCACCGCCTCGATCCCCTCGTGGAGGGTTTCGGTGTGGTCGGTCGTCGCCGGCACCGCGTTCTTGTGGGCGGCCATCCCCACCCCGACAACGAGGTTGGCGACGAGCACGAGCGCGAACAACCCCGACAACACTACTCGCGCCGACGCCCGCGCCCCCTCGCGGTCGATCGTGGCGTCGAGATCGAGCCACGCGAGGGCACGCACCGCGCCGATGTAGACGAACGGGAGGAGATAGAGCGGATAGTGTGCGCCGAAGGTGTAGTAGACGTCACGACCGGCGAACACCCATGCGAACCCGAGAAAGGGAACCAGCGCGCCGAGCGAGACCTCGTCGACCGCCGCGACGAAGAGTACAGGAATCAGGAGGAGAACGAGGAAGGTCGCCTTCTCGAGGACGTCGACCGCGATCGAGTCGACGATCAGTGTGGGGTTGGCGAGCACGATCCCGACCAGCCGGCCGAGCCCGACCCGCGATCCCTCGACGTACGCCTGGAGCGGGGCCGCGATCACGTCGGTCGGCAGCCCGGAGGTCTTGCTGTACTGCCCGATCGCCCAGCCCGCGACCGCCCGCGCGAGCACGAGGATCGCGCCCGCCGCGCCGAACACCCACGCTTCCGCCCGCAGTCGACCGCCGCGGTAGGCCGCGACAGCGAGGCCGGCGAGAAAGCCCGCCGCAAGCAGCGTCACGAACTCGTTGGTGAACAGCGCCAGCGTCAGAAAGCCGAGGAAGGCGACGTAGCGCTCCCGGGAGTAGGTGTAGTACGCGGCGAACAGCAGGAGCGGCAACAGGATCTGTTCCTGGAAGTCGAACAGCCACGCCGACCAGAGAAACGGGTTGAGCGCGTACGAGGCCGTGAGGAGGCCAGCGATCCGATCGGAGTCGAGGTGATCGCGCGCGAGCACCCAGAGCATCGGGACGCTCGCCGCGAGCAGCGCGGACTTGACGACGAGCAGCGTATAGGGCGACGGAACGAGGGCGTAGATCGGGAGGAAGGCGAGCAGCGTCGCGGTGAAGTGCCCGCCCCAGTACGAGCTGTCCGGCCCACGAACGGTGTATTTTCCCTGTTCGAGAAAGCCGCTGCCGTCGAGGGTGGTCTCGAACATGTGGATGTAGCTGCCGAAGTCCGCGCCCGTCAGCCAGAAGCTCTGATAGAGCAGGGAGAGGTAAATCGAGAAGCCGACGAACAGCACGAATGCGAGCCCGAGGACGTACCACGTCGGGTCGCCGCGCTCGGGGAGGAACTCGCCGACGGTCTCGCCGAGCCGATCGACGGTGCTCATCCGTCCCCTCCCGTTCGAGTCGGGGTCGCGGCCGTGGCCGTATCGACAGGGCCGGGAGCGAGACGGCTGGTGTTCGCCCCGTTCCCGGCGGACTCGTACCCCATCCGAACGCCGTCGAAGGCCACCCGCCCCTCACCCTCGCGGATGCCCCGGAACTCGACATCGACCAGCGTCTCCTCGACCGTGAACCGCAGCGTGACGTCCTGCCACCCTCGTTCGGGGGCGACAGTCTCCCTGGCGAGGATCGCGGAGCCACCCTCGGCAGTCGCGTCGACCCGGACGACCGGATCGTCGTCGCCGTCGGTGGCGTTGACCCGGAACGTCGCGGTGTAGGTCCCCGGCGTCAGCACGTCGTACGGGCCGAACCAGACGTAATCGCCCGCCGAGCCGTTCGCGCTCACGATCCGGCCGTCGGCCAGCCGGCCGGTGTCCGTGGCGAACTGCGCGGGGGCGTACCGGCGCGCGCCCGGTTCGGCCTGGGTGATCCCCCGAACCGGGCCGTCGTACCCCTCTTTGAAGATCTGCACCCCGTCCTCGTACCGGGAGAGTCCGTACTCGTCGCCGAGGCGGTCGGCGTAGCTCCGCTGGACGGTGCGTGCCCACGGCGCGTTCTGATTGAGCTGGCTGTCGACGAGGATGTACTCGGGGCTGACCGGGCCGTGCTCGCGCTCGTACGCGTCGAAGGTGCGCTGACTCACGATGAAGTTCGCGTTCTCGCGGGTCGCGACGTGGGGATAGATGTCGTTCTGGGCGATCAGCGTGGCGTTCGCGGGGATCGACTCGATCGCGGCGTCGAGGGTTTCCCGATGATCGGGCTGGGCGTCGGGCGGCCGCGCGAGGTGACCGCCGCCCGAGGCAACGCCGGCCACGAGGCTCGTGACGAGCACGACCGCGACCAGGCCCGCAAACACCGAGCGCGACGGCCGCGAGACCGACTCGAACCGCCCGGACAGCCGATCGAGCGCGCCCATCGTGCCGACGTAGACGAACGGCAGGAGATACAGCGGGTAGTGCGCGCCGAACTGGTAGTAGACCGCCTTCGCCTCGCCGGTGAACACCCACGCAAAGCCGAGGAAGGGCACGAGCGCGAGCAGCGACCGCTCGTCGACGAGCGCGAGGAACAGGACGGGAAGCATGAACGCGGCGAAGAAGACCAGCTTCTGCGTGAGCGCGAACGTCGCCGATTCGACCAGGAGTTCGGGGTTCGCGAGCATGAGCCCGATGAGATCGGTCAGCGAGACGCGCGCGGTGTCGATGAACGGCTGGAGCGGCTCCGCCACGACGTACGACGGCAGCCCGCCGCCAACGCTGTAGTAGCTCATGATCGTCGTCGAAACGACGCGCACGACGCCCACGAGCACGACCGCCCCGACGAGGACTGGCGCGCGCTCGCGCAGTCGACCCGCCCGGGCCGCCGCGACGATCAGGCCCCCGACGAACCCCGCGGTGACGTAGATCACGAACTCGTTGGTGAGCATCACGGCGGCGAGCAACCCGAGGAAGGCGAGGTGGCGCTCCTTCCGGTAGGCGTAGTACGCGGCGAACA
>PXSV01000072.1:3947-5404 GCA_003022685.1 Halobacteriales archaeon SW_9_67_24
GTGAGCGAGAAGTGCGCGCCCCAGTACGAGCCGGTGGGTTGGCTCACCCGGTACTTGCCGTGGAGGAGCCACCCCTCGCCGTCAAGCGTGGTGGCGAACATGTGGGTGTACGCCCCCAGATCCGCCCCGGTGGAGCCGAATCGGGCGTGCAGCAGCGACGTGTAGATCGCGAAGCCGACGAACAGGGCGAGTGCGAGGCCGAGCACGTACCACGTCGGATCGCCACGATCCGGGAGAACGTCGAGCATCCTCTCAGTGACGGACGCCGAGGAGTCCGACGTGTCGACGGCCTCGCTGAGTTTACTCACGCTTGCCCTCGCCCGAAGGTGAGAGCATCCGCTTTATTTTCTCGAACGACAGCGAGGAGTCCTCGGAGGCCCAGACCCACTTCTCGCTCGCGCCGAACCCCCACGCGAACCCGAGGGCGATCGAGAGGGGGTTCGCCCAGAACACCGGAATGGCGAGGACCTGATGGAAAAAGACCAGACCCCCAGTTCCAATGGCGATCCCGACGAGCCGCGTGGCGACGTATTTCACGCCGCGCCAGCACCACTGGCCGAAGCCCGCCGCGCCGCGACCGCGCCACGTCAGGCTGTCGTTCATCGCGTAGTTCGACAGCGTGCTGACGATGCGCGCGAGCAGTCCGGCGACCACTACCGGAACGCCGAACCGGGGGAGCCCGACCGTGATGGCCTGGTTGATCGCCACGCCGACGAGCCCGACCCCGATGTACATCGCGAGCCGCTTGTTCTGGGGGTGGAACAGCGAGCGCTCCCGAATTGCGCGAACGGAGTCGAGAACGCTCACACCCGCACCTCCGTCCGGGTCGTGCCGGTCTCGACGGTCGGCGGCGAGGTGAGCAGGTCCTTGAGCCGCGGGTAGATCTCGTCGAACCCGTGGGCTTCGCCCTCCTCTCGCGCGCGTCGACAGCGCTCGTCGTAACCGTCGTCGTGTCGCCACTCGGCGCGGAGCAGACCGAGGGCGTGGGCCATCCCCCGTGGCGTCTCGGCGTGGAGGATGGCGTCGTTCTCGCGGACGTGGGTCGCAAGCGGCGTCGTCACCACCGGCGTGCCCGACGCGCAGGCCTCGTTGATCACCATGCTGTCGGTGTCGACCCGTGCCGGGTGGAGCACGACGTGGGCACGGGCGTAGGCGTCCGCGAGTTCGTCCTCCTCGAGGAAGCCGAGCCCCTCGACGTTCCCCGCTCCATTGCCGGTCGTCACGACCTGGATCTCGGGGTCGAGGCGCTCGGCCACCGCTTGCACCGTGTCCCACCCCTTCCCGCGGATGTGGGCGGCGGTCGTCAACACGGTGAATTCGTCGGCGCGCTCTCGCCTGTCGGGGCGGAACCGCTCGACGTCGACGAAGTTGGGGACGTGGATCGTGTTCGGGTGTGGCGAGTCGAAGGCGGGCGTCACCGTGTGGACCGCGTCGAAGCGGCCGAGGTCGCGCGCGCC
>PXSV01000073.1 GCA_003022685.1 Halobacteriales archaeon SW_9_67_24
ACCCATGGCAGCCGAGACCCGTTCCGAAACAGAACCATATGCCGACGACACGCCGCTCACGCACCTGTTCGGCTCGGGCGCGCGCGTGAAGATCATCGTCGCGCTGCTCGGCGAGGAAGGAACCGACCTCAACGTGAGCGACATCGCGCGCCTCGCCGGCGTCGCGCGCAGCACCGTCTACGGCCACATCGACGAGTTGCGGGAACTCGGGATCGTCGAACACACCAGAAACGTCGGTGACAGCCCGATGTACCGCTTCGACGCCGAGAGTAACGTGGGAGAGTACGTCGCCAGGCTCGAGGGCGTGACGCTCAGCCGGCTTCTCGAACGGGACGATCAGATCGAGGAATAGTCCGACGGCCGCACTATCGCCCGAGAGCCGACAACGGGCTGTGTGGTAGTGTTTTGATCCTCGTCGACGTAGACCGCCACACTGCTGATGGTGCAGCCGCTGTCGAAGAGGAACCGATCGACCTCGTGACGTTCGTACCCCTCCAGGAACCGATCGATGTCGGTTGCGTTGTCGTACTCCTTCGAGCAGGTCGCCGTCTCATCGAAGGCGACCACGACCGGCGGTCGGTCGCCGCTCGTCACCGCCCGGCGCACGGCCGTCACGTCCTCCGTGCTGTTCGTTTCCGCCCCGTAGGCTTCGAGATACCACGCAAAGGGCAGGCGCTCGAACCAGCCACCTCCCGCGGTCGGCGTGTCGTGCGAGCCGGGGTTCGGCGCGTAGAGTTCGTCGCCGTCGAAGCCGGAATCGTCGCCGTAGTAGAGCACGTCGGTCCCCTCGTTCGCGTTCACGGCGCGGCGGATCTCGCCGAGCAGCGGCTTCATCTCGCTGCCGGACTGGGCGTACTGGACGAGATCGTTGTCGGAACTCTGTGACTCGGCGAAGGAGGTGTCGTAGGCGGTCACGCCGACCTGGCCGGCGACCGCGAGGAGGATCAGCGCCGCGGCGGCCGCCGAGAGGGCATCCCGATCCGCGAGGCTCGCCAGACCGACACGGCCCACCAGGGCGAGTCCGACCGCCGCCGGGAGCACGAGCGGCACGACGACGTGGATCACCTCCCACGGGAACGGGTTGTCGACGATCACCGGGTAGCCGAGCGCGCTCGCAAAGCCCCAGTACGCCCCGAACGCCACCACGTCCCGCGGGTGGTCGCCGGCGTACCGATCGACGACGAACCCCACGACTGCGAGCACGAGAAGGACGAGCGCGCCGGTTTCGAGCGCGGGCCAGAGCGCCTCGGCGGTCGAGAGGTACGATTCCTGATTCCCGCTGCCCCACTTGCCGAGGAAGGCGTTCCACGAGCCGAGAACCGCCTCGCCGACGAGATCGGGGAGCAGGGTCGGATCGTCGATCGTCGCGCCGAGGGTCGGCGATGGCCGGGCGGCCGCGCCGCGCGGCGCGTAGAAGAACACGAAGATGGCGAAGAACTCCACGATCCCGAGCACGAGGTGGAGCCACCAGCCCCGGAGCCAGCGGCCGGTCCGCCGTGCCTGGTCGAGGACTGCGTTCCGGAGGCCGCGCTCGCCGGCTCGATCGGCGAACAGCCGGTGGTCCCAGAGGAGGAGAGTCGCGCCGCCCCACGTGACGGGGTAGACGAGGGCGTTCTCCTTGGTCGTGAACGCGAGCGCGAACGCGGCGATCCCGAGGTAGAGGAAGGCGGGCCGGCGATCGTCGTATGCCCGGACGAAGAAGCCGAACGCGACGAGCATGAACCCCGCGAGCAGCAGGTCGTTCCGATAGAAGCGGGAGTAGTAGAGCAGGATCGGGTTCGCGGCGAGGAGGGTGGCGAGCGCGATCGTCTCGCCGTTCCGGAGCCGGCGGCGAAAGAGCAGCGCCGCGAGCGGCAGGAGGCCGCCAACGACGGCGACCACGAGGCGCATCGTGAAGTCCGAGGCTCCGAAGAGGGAGAACACGTAGCTGTCGACGATCGTCAGGAACGGGCCGTGGACGATCGGGCGATACCAGTAGACGCCCGACTCCATGTAGCGGTACGCCCAGAACGCGACGCGAGCCTCGTCCTGGTGGGCGACGCGCGTGCCGAGCCCGAACAGCCGGACGGCGAGCGCGGCGAGGGTGACGATCGCGACAACGAGGCGCGGGCGAGCGACGACGCTCGCAAGGCGGTCGCGGACGGCGGCGGTCGGGATCGTCGAGCGGGAGGACTCGGTGGACATGGCTTATGCGAAGCGGGGGTCGATCGGGCGGTTCGATAGTCGTTGTCCGAACGCATCAGGGCTCGCGCACAATACGGTTGCGGTCACTGCTCGCCGTCCGAGGAGTCGTCCGGCCACGAGGCGTCGCCGTGGAACCCGACTCCCATGCGTTCGGCGGCCTGGGAGATGACGTGCGCGCCGGTCGGGGCCGTAATGAACAGGAAGACGATCCCCACGAGCGATGTCAGCCCCGCGCCGCCGACCTCGCTCGGGCCGAAATAGACCGCGCCCGCGAGAAACAGCGAGGCCGCGCCGAGCGTGGTGGTCTTGCTGGTGGCGTGCAACCGGTTGTACACGTCGGGCAGTCGGAGCAGGCCGATCGTGCCGACGAGCAGGAAGCCGCTGCCGATGGCGACGAGGAGCGTGACGAGGAGTGCGTGGATCGTGTTCATTGGATGATGTCTCCCTCCGTGACGTAGCGCGCGACGGCGATCGTGCTGACGAAGCCGATGATGGCGAGAACGAGGCCCACGTCGATGAAGAATCCCCGGCCGGTCCGGAGCGCGAACAGCACCGCGATCGCGACGACGTTGATCCCGATCGCTTCGAGCGCCACAACTCGGTCGGGCGTGGTCGGGCCGCGGATCACGCGATAGCCCGCGAGCAGGGTAACGCCGCTGGCGATTACCAACCCGATCGTGATGGCGAGATCGAGGAACACGGGTATGTCAGTCGCCACCCAAACCACCTCGTGGGGCGGGCGGTGCGTCGTCGGGGCTCGCGTCCTCGCCGAAGATCACGAGCGCGTAGTCCTCCCACCGGCGAATGGGGGCGACCACCTCCTCACGATTCCGGCCGACGATGCCGTGGACGTAGAGCGTGTTCGTCGCGTCGTCGTAGTCCATCGTGAGCGTCCCCGGCGTGAGGGTGATCGAGTTGGCGATCGTGGTGATCGCGATGTCGGACTCGACCCGCAGCGGGATCGCGACCACGTCGGGCTCGATCGGCATCGACGGCGAGAGCACCCGATAGACGACGTCGACGTTCGCCACGATCAGCTCCTTGACGAACACCGCGAGGTAAAGCCCGACGTACGGCACGACCCGGAGCGACGGCGCGAACACGAACTCCTCGGCGTAAAAGCGCCGGAAGACGAACGCGACCGGGAGGCCGATCACGAGCCCGATCAGGAACTCGCCGACGATCCGGTCGGGGACGAGTTCGACGCCCCGGACGAACAGCCAGAGCACCGCGAGCACCACCCCGAGCACCGGCCAGCGTCTCATGGCGTTCCTCCCGGGAGCACGCTCTCGACGTAGGTTCCCCGGTCGAGTGCTGCCTCCGCGGCGGCTCTCGCCGCCCCCATCACGGGATCGAAGCCGACGCCGACGATCACGAGGGTGGCGGCGAGCCCGACCACGACCGCCACGAGGGTCGGCGAATAGGTCGCCGTCCGGACGGCCTCGGACTGGGTGCCCCAGAACCCGTGGTTCCACGTACGCGAGAAGTACGCGACCGTGAGGATCGCGCCGCCCAATGCGAGACCGAGCGCGAGTACCGCACCGCTCCCGCCGATAGCCCCGGCGTCGGCGGCGGTCCGAAAGACGAGTAACTTCCCGAAAAAGCCCGATAGCGGCGGGATGCCGATCAGCGCGAGCGCGCCGAGGAAGAAGCCGACCGAGAGCACCGGCGGAAGAGCATCGACTTCGCGAGCCCGTGGTTGAGCGCGTAGATCAGCGCCGCCGCGATGCCGATCTCGCGTACCCCTGGTACTGTGGCAGCGATCGCGAGCGGGAGCACGACGAACCCGATCTGGCCGATACTGGAGTACGCGAGCACTCCGTCCAGATCTACTCGACTCACCGCGCCGACACCCCCGAGGACGATGCTCGCCGCGGCCATCACGAACAGGATCGGGCCGAAGAAGGCGAGAAAGGAATCGCCCGCGAAGCCAGGCAGCGAGAGCCCGGCCGGAAGGCTCGCGGCCGCGAAGACCGTGAAGTAGAGCCGGACGATCGCGTAGATGCCGACTTTCTTCGTGACGCCGGCGAGCATCGCCGACACCGGGGCGGGCGCGGCGCGGTAGGCGGCTGGCACCCAGAACTGGAACGGGACGATCCCGGCCTTGAGCGCGAACACCGCAAAGAGGAGGGCGGCGAGGCCGAGCACCGGAACGGGGTCGACGTTGTACTGGGCGGAGTCGGCGAGCCGGCGGGTCATGTCGGCCATGTTGAGCGTCCCCGTCGTGGAGTAGAGCCCGCCGATCGCGAGCAGCATGACCGCGCTCCCGATCAGATTGAGTACCGTGTACTGGAGCGCCGCGCGGGTGTGCTCCGGGCCCGAGTAAAAGACCACGAGCACGTAGCTCGACAGCAGCATGACCTCGAACCAGACGAACAGGTTGAAAATATCGCCGGTGAGGAACGATCCGGTGACGCCGACGACGAGAAGGTGGTAGAGTGCGTGATACGACACCTGCTGGCCGTACTCGCTCATATATCTGGCGGAGAAAACGGCCGCGGCGAGCGAGACGACCGCCGTGAGGCCGAGCATAAAGGTCGAGAGCGCGTCGGCAACGAGGGTGATGCCGAAGGGTGCCTGCCACGCCGAGACCTGGTAGACGAGGATCGACTCCCGCGCGACGGCACTCGCGAGCCACGCCACGCCCCCGAGATACGCGATCGCGCCCGCGAGGCTCACCGCACGCTGGGTGCGCGGGAACCGGCGGAGCAGAAGTGTCAGGATGGCGGTCACGAGCGCGATCAACAGCGGCGCGATCACGACTTGGGGAGCCATCAGACCTCACCTCCCGTCTCGCCGAGTTCGTCGAGGTCGATGGTGCCGTGTTCCTCGTACACCCGGTAGGTAAGTACGAGCGCGAACGCCGTCGTCCCGAAGCCGATGACGATGGCGGTGAGGACGAGCGCCTGGACCAGCGGGTCGGTGACAGCGCCGGGGTCCTCGGGCGGGCCGTGGCCGACGATCGGCACCGTTCCGGAGAGTCCGCCCATCGTGACGAGGTAGACGTTCGCGGCCTGGGCGATGATTGTCACGCCCCAGACGACTCTGACGATGTCACGCCGAAGGACGAGGAAGGTCCCGACGGCGAACAGGAGGCCGAGGACGACCGCGAGCACGAACTGGGTCATTCCGCGCCCACCACCGCGAGGACCGTGAGCAGCGCGCCGACCACGACGAGGTACACCCCGAGATCGAAGACGAACGCGCTGGCGAGCTCGAGCTCGTGGTAGATCGGGAGGTCATAGAGGAAGAGGACGGCCTGGGTGAGAAACGGGAAGCCGAGCGCGATGGCGGCGATCCCGCCCGCGACCGCGAGGCCGAGCCCGGCCGCAAAGGCGAGTCGATACTCGGCGACGATCGCCGGCCCGGCGGCCGTCGTTGCGGTGCCGCCGCGATCGCGGAGGTCGTTTTGGACGAAATCGAGACCGTAGATCACGTAGAGCAGCGCGAACGCCGCAACGGTGAGCACGCCCGCGATGAACCCGCCGCCAGGAAGATTGTGACCCCGGAGCAGAAGGGCGATCGCGGTCAGGAGGATGAGCGGGAACACGACCCTGGTGACGGTCTTGGCGATCACGGTGACGCCGGTGTCGCGGTCGGGGGTGCTCACGAGGACTCCCCCCGGCCGCGCATGGCGATCAGGGTGAGCACCGAGAGCGCCGCCATCGCCACAACCGAGATCTCGCCCATCGTGTCGAACGCTCTGAAGTCGACCAGGATGACGTTGACGATGTTGCCGCCGCCGCCGAAGTCGAGCATGATCGGATCGTGGGTTTCGGGGACCGGCGCGCGTTCGATCAGGAACTCGGCGATCACGTCGTTCGGGCTCGCGGCGGTCGCCACCAGCACGGTGACGAAGACCGTCACGCCGACCCCGGCCGCGAGCACGCCGTCGCGGAGCGTTCGGGAGAGGGGCACTTCGCCGTAGAAGGCGGGGAGCTTGTCGAGCACGAGCAGGAAGAGGACGAGGACGAGCGTTTCGACGGTCAGCTGGGTGAGCGCGAGGTCGGGAGCGCTCGACAGGACGTAGAACAGGGCGATCATGAAGCCGAGGATCGAGAGGGTGAGCACGCCGGCGACGTGCGAGGGCGCGATCCCGACCGCGGCCGCACCGACCACGGCGACCGCGAGGACGATCACGACCGGGAGCGCGAGCGTGATGCCGGTGAAGGAAGGGAGCGAGACGCCGGCCGCGAGGTAGCCGGCGAGCGCGAGGAGGCTGGTCGCGGCGAGCGTCCACGCCGCGTAGGTCCGGAAGTAGCCGGTCTGGATACGGGGCAGCGAGAGCGCCGGCCGTAGAACGGCGAGGCCGCGATGCCGACGGCGATCGTGATCGCGCTCATCACGACCGCGGGTTTGAGTTCGGTCGGGAGGCCGATGCTCATCGAGTGAGCTTCGCCGGCGACCGCGCTGGCGAACGCCGACTCGGCGATGGTGTCGATCGCGAGCTGGGGGTCGATCCCGACGATCGCGGCGAGACCCGCGAGGATCGCCGAGGGTCCGAGCAGGAGGGCGGGCGGGGAGTGGACCTCGCCGAGCGCGGCGGGTTTCTCGCCGACAAATAGCCAGAGGAAGCGGATGGAGTAGAGGAACGTGAAGACGCTGCCGACGACGGCGACGATCGGGAACAGCCAGAAGAGGCCGCCATCCGTGTGGGCGACCTTGTAGGCCGCCTCGAACAGGAGTTCCTTGGAGTAGAAGCCGTTGAAGGGTGGGACGCCCGCCATTCCGAGCGCCGCGATCGCGGTGATCACAGTAACGAAGGGGAGGTCGTGGCGGAGGCCGGAGAGCTCGTCGATCGCCCGCGTGCCGGCCTCGTGGGCGACGATCCCCGCGACGAGGAAGAGGGTCGCCTTGAACAGCGCGTGGTTCAGGATGTGGAAGGCCCCGGTCTCCGCGCCGAGCTGGTTGGCGAAGCCGAAGCCCGCAGTGATGAGTCCGAGATGAGAGGCGGTGGAGTACGCGAGGAGTTCCTTGATGTCGCTCGCGCCGATGGCGAGCAGCGCCGTGACGGTCATCGTGACGAGGCCGAGCGTGCCAAAGAGCAGCATCCACTCCTCGCCGACGAGGAGGGGGCGCATCCGGCCGACGAGGTAGACGCCGGCCTTGACCATCGTGGCGGAGTGGAGGAACGCGGAGACGGGCGTGGGGGCCTCCATCGCGTTCGGGAGCCAGAGGTGGAGCGGGACCTGGGCGGACTTTGCACCTGCGCCGATCGCGACGAGGGCGAGGACGGGGAGGAACAACCCTGTGCTTTCGAGGGTGGCGCGCATCGCGTCGGCGTTGGCGATCATCGAGCCGGGCGTGCCGACGAGGGTGTAGGTCGCGTCCGCGAGCGCTTCGCGCGAGGCGTGTCGGAGGAGGAGGAAGCCGACGAGCATGAAGAGGCCGCCAGAGACGGTGATGAACATCGACTTCCTGGCGGCGTAGAGCGAGCTCGCCTCGTCGCGGTAGTGGCCGATCAACCCGAAGGAGGTGATGCTGGTGAGTTCCCAGAAGACGAACAGCGAGACGAGGTCGACGGCGAGCGCGACGCCGAGCATCGAGCCCATGAACGCGAGCAGGGTGGCGTAGTAGCGTGCAATGGCGGGTTCGCCGTGCATGTAGCTCGCGGAGTAGGTGAAGATCAGCACGCCGATGCCGCTGGCGAGCAGCGCGATCAGCAGCGAGAGACCGTCGAGGTAGAGCACGAGCGCGACGTCGAGTTCCGGAATCCACGGGATCGTGACCGTGCCCTGGGTGCCGTACTGGCTCGCGACGAGGCCGAAGCACGCGAGCGCGATCGCAGCCGCGACGTAGGCCACGCGCTCGCCGAGAACGCGATAGAGGAGGGGGACGACGAGCGCGCCGAGGAAGGGCAGTCCGAGCGCGGCGACGAGGACGGCGGCCGTCGGTTCCGCAGTCGTTTGGGCGACGCTGCCGCCGAGTCCGGCGATCGTCGGCGTGAGGGAGAGTACGGCGAGCGTCGCGAGAGACACACCCCGAACCCAACCGCGACGGGACTTAACCGTTCCCAAATCCCGTCTCAGCCGGGTGTTCGTGCCGCGCTGGGGCCAACAGCCAGTCCGTCGGCGTTGCATCGGCGTTGAGCTATTAAAAAAGCACCGCGATAGTGTGTAGCAGCATTTGAAGACGCAAAGATTATGTACTACCCAATTTAACTCGTAGTATCGCACCAGCATAATCCGAACCCGGTAGTGGCGATGGCTGAACTGTCGGCGGAGACGAACGCCGCCCGGTCCATGGCTGGTGGGTAAACCACGACAACAATGAAATCGAAACTCAACGAACTCCGATCGGACTCACGCGGCGTCAGCCCGGTCATTGGGGTCATAAACGCTTCACGATCTACCAGCGACTATACAACGGAGGTCGAACAATGAACCTGTTCACCCAGTCGTCCGGAAACGATCGTGCTGTAAGCCCCGTGATCGGCGTGGTCCTGATGATCGCGGTCGTCGTCATCCTCGCCGCCGTCGTCGGTGCGTTCGCCACCGGCGTCTTCGGTGGACAGAGCGATGCACCACAAGCGGCGTTCAGTTACGACAGCGGCGACCTGACCATGGATAGCGGCGAGAACATCCCGTCGGAGCAACTGACTGTGACGACGGATGGCACCGAAGCTTCTGGGAGCTGGAGTGGTAGTGGTGATGTCACCGCCGGCGATACGTACGAGTTTACTAGTGATCCTGCTGATGACGCTACTATCAAAGTCATTTGGACTTCCGAGGACGGCGATAATTCGGCGACACTGTTCGACACCTCAGTCTAACCCGGCTGCTCACCTCACCCTTCGCGGGTGAACTAAGCAGTTCGGTACGATTTCCCATTTTTTCAGCGACACGACAGCCGGCGGCTCACTAGTCACGTAGCGATCTCAGGGGAGCC
>PXSV01000074.1 GCA_003022685.1 Halobacteriales archaeon SW_9_67_24
CGAACAACGGAGCCAACCCGACCAGCGTCAACGGGAACTGGACGAGAAAGAACCCGACGATCAATCCAGCCATTGCGGCGACGCCGAGACGAATACCGCCAATGTTGAACGACCACGGCCCGCCCGCCGGTACGAGGAACTGATAGCTGACTACCGAAAACACTGTGTTCATCTCTGGAGCGTTCACGACAAGTGAGGCGCGCCAGAACATCGCCATGAGGCCAACGCCGATAATCGTGAACACTGGGATGGCGAAGTTTGGTAGTTACTTATGCACGACCCTATCAGGGCGGCGAATGGAAACATCCTATCGGGTGATGCTTCCGCGTCACCCTTGCCCGCTACGCTTTCTCAGCTACAGCTAATCCACCAACAATGTGCTTCACAAGAGCGAAAAGTGGGTGTTAGAACGGATCGTCGAGCACGATCGTCTGCTCGCGGTCGGGACCGACGCCGATCGCCGAAATCGGGACGCCGAGTTCGTCGCCCACGTACTCGACGTAGGTCCTGGCGTTGGCGGGCAGTGCGTCGTAGCCCTCGTCCGCGACGGCATCCCAATCGGCGTCGGACCAGCCGTCGAACGGCCTGTACCGGGGCTCGCACTCGCTCCAGCGCTCGGTGGTCGCGGGCATGGTCGTGACGGTCTCACCATCGAGGTCGTAGGCGTGGCCGACCTGGATCTCGTCGATCCCCGCGAGCGTGTCGACGTGATTGATCGCGAGCCCCGTAAAGCCGCTCGCGCGCGCCGCGTGGCGGAGCATCGGCATGTCGAGCCACGCGATCCGGCGCGGCCGGCCGGTGACGGTGCCGTACTCGCCGCCGGCCTCGCGGATGTGCTCGGCGAGGTCCGTCATATCGTTATCGCCGCCGCCCGCCGGGGTCTGGCCCTCGACGAACCCCATCTCGGTCGGGAGCGGCCCCGCCCCGACCCGCGAGAGGTACGCCTTGACGATGCCGACGATCGCACCGCTGCCGACGACGGTCGCCCCGAGACCGGTCCCCGTGACCGCACCGCCTGCCGTCGGGTTCGAGGACGTCACGTAGGGGTAGTTGCCGTGATCGAGGTCGATCGCGGTTCCCTGCGCGCCCTCGAACAGGATTCGATCGCCGCGCTCGCGGTGTGCTTCGAGGAACGCTCCGCAGTTCACGGGCATGTCGTTTTCGGCGAGTCGCTCGCCGTACGAGCGGTACTCGGCGAACAACTCGTCGACGTCGAACGCGCCGTCGAACTCGTCGGGATCCACGTCGTAGACGGACTCGCAGATCGCGCGCTTCTGCGGGACGAGCGCTTCGAGTCGCTCGCGGAGCACGTCGGCATCGAGCAGGTCGCCGATCCGGACCCCGCGTCGCGCCGCCTTGTCCTCGTAGGTCGGCCCGATCCCGTTGCCGGTGGTGCCGATGTGGTCCTCTTTTGAGTCCTCCTCGATGCCGTCGAGCGCGCGGTGGTACGGGAAGATGACGTGAGCGCGCTCGGCCACCCGCACGTCGGGGTCGAGGCCGCGCTCGCGCAACCCCCCGATCTCGTCGAACAACGTCGCGGGGTTGACCACGCAGCCGTTGCCGAGCACGCCGGTCTTGCCCCGGATCGCCCCGCTCGGCACGAGCGAGAGCTTGTATTCGGCGTTTCCGCTGTCGGCGTCGGTGGCGTCCGCCGTCGCGGCCCCGTCGTCGATCGCACGGTCGTCGTACACGACGGTGTGCCCCGCGTTATCGCCGCCCTGGTATCGACACACCACGTCCGCGGTCTCGCTCCAGCGGTCGACCATCCCGCCCTTGCCCTCGTCGCCGAGCTGCGCGCCGACGATCGTCACGGTCATGATCGAGGCTTCCGACGTTCGGAATAAACCGATTACGATGTGACGGCCGCCCGACGTTCGGCACTTCGGCGCTCGTCGCGACCGCCCTGGCCCGGCGAACGACACCACCTCCGGGCACTCATTGGTGACAGTTACCGCCGCCCGGAACGTATATGAGACAACCATCCGTAGCATTTTGCGAGACCGGGACAGTGGGTCGGGCCGTCCGAGCGCGAGATCGGACGAACGAACGCACTGTCCGTGGAGCTTCCCGGCGCTCACGGCAGTAACCTTTAAATTGTTTCTCCACGAGTTAACAAGTGCCATGATAGACCGACTCGAAAAGGAAGTGGATATGCTGGAGCGACACCTCCAGGTATTGCGCATCGTGATCGAAAGCGAGCCGATCGGGATCGTGAAGATGTCGAACGAGACCGGGTACCCCCATCACAAAGTGCGGTACTCGCTGCGCGTGCTCGAAGAGGAGACCCTGATCGAGCCGTCGAGCCAGGGCGCGATCACGACCGAGCGCACCGCGGAGTTCGTCGATGACCTCGACGGCAAGATCGACGGCATCGTCGAGAAGCTCGACGGAATGAAAATCGAGGATGCGGCGGAAGTCGAATCGTAGTCCGGGCCATCCAAGCGCGTCCCGTTTCGCGGCGATCGGCCGAACAGCACCGTCTCGCTTCGAGCCGTCGGTCGGAACCGGCCGCTCGTGACCCACTGGACGTTACTTCAGTCGTTCCTGGAGAAAGGAGGGGTGGGCAGCGGTGACGCCGTCGATCGGGAGGACCTCGTCGGCGATGATCGCGCCGACCGCGTCGCCGTCGGGCGCGCGGACCTCGGCCATCAGGGTGTGATCGCCGCTCGAACTGTACAGCGTCTCGATCTCGTCGATCCGCTTGAGTTCGCGGGTCGCCTCGACGTACCGCCCGCTCTCGACCTCGATCCCGACGAGCGCGATCGTTCGGCCCGAGAGCTTTTTCGGGTTGACGTCGGCGGAGTAGCCCACGATCACCCCGTCGTCCTCGAGCTTGTCGATGTACTTTCTGACCGTGGGCTTCGAGACCCCGGCTCGATCCGCGATCTCGGCGTAGGAGGCCTGGGCGTCCTCCTCCAGAACGGCGAGGACTCGGTCCTCGGTAGCGTCCGCGCTCATGGGTGATGGTTGGCGTGCGTGAAAAAATATCTTCCGAACCGGAAACCACGGGTCGGATCGGCAGAACCCGACGAGGGCTTACTTGTGCACGTCGAGGAGGTCGTAGCTGCGCTCCCACTCGTAGTCGTCGTCGAAGTACCGCTCGGCGAGGGGCTCCTCGGGCATCTCCCCGGTCTCGCGTTTCTCTTGGCCGTAGGAGCGTCGGCCTTCCTCGACGTAGAACCGACCCGTTAGGACCTCGCCCTCGTAGAGCTTGTCCTCGGTCTCGTGCATCATCTCGGCGGCCTCGCGCCGATCCGAGACGTCGAAGTCGTAGTCGTCGGACTGCTGGACGTCGGTGTAGGGGACGTACTGTTTGGCGTCCTTGTTCCACGTCGGACACTGGGTGAGGAAGTCGATGTGGGCGAACCCGTCGTGCTCCATCGCCTCGGTCAGCACCTCGGTCGCCTGGCGCGGATTCACGGCGGCGGTCCGTGCGACGTAGGAGGCCCCCGCCGACAGCGCCATCGAAAGCGGCCGGATCGGGTCCTTCGCCGAGCCGTGGGGCTGGGTCTTCGACTTGTGGCCCTTCGGGCTGGTGGGGGAGGTCTGGCCCTTCGTGAGCCCGAAGATCTCGTTGTTGAACACGATGTAGAGCATATCGTGGTTCTCGCGGGCGGTGTGCATGAAGTGGTTCCCGCCGATGCCGTAGCCGTCGCCGTCGCCGCCCGCCGCGATCACCTCCAGGCCGGGGTTGGCGAGCTTCGCCGCCCGGGCCACGGGCAGCGATCGGCCGTGGATCGAGTGGAACCCATAGGACTCGAAGTAACTCGACAGCTTGCCCGAGCAGCCGATCCCGGTCACGAGCAGCGTCTCGTCGGGGGTCCG
>PXSV01000075.1 GCA_003022685.1 Halobacteriales archaeon SW_9_67_24
AGGTCGCTGTCCTCGACTCTCGCGGCGAAGTCGGCGTTCTCGGCGAGAAAGCCGTAGCCCGGGTGAACCGCGTCCGCGCCGGCGCGTTCGCCCGCCTCGACGATCGCCTCGCCGTCGAGATACGAGTCGGCGGCCCGGGCCGGCCCGACATTGTAGGCTTCGTCGGCGTATCGGACGTGTCCCGCGTCGGCGTCGGCCTCGGAGTAGACCGCCACGGTGTCGACGCCGAGTTCCTCACACGCGCGCATCACCCGAACCGCGATCTCCCCCCGGTTGGCGACGAGAACCTTCTCGAACATTCGTGAGTGGGGTTCCGCGGTCGCCCTACTCATACCTTCGGTTCGGAGTCGTCTACCGGTTCCGCGCCACGGGTCGACGCGCTAGTCGACGAGGGCGGTTCGGCGACACTGCTCATCACCGCGCTCTCGGCCTTCCGGAGGTGATCGGAGACCGTCGACGCCGCGACGCCGAGGACCGCGGCGACGTCGGCCAGCGTGGCCGTCCGCGGGACAGTGTAGTAGCCCAGCTCCGCGGCCGTCGCCACGACCTCGCGCTGGCGGTCGGTGAGTCTGGTGGCCGACGACCGGAACCGGTCGTACTCGCCGACGCGATCGACGGTGGTGTCGATGCGGTCCGGCAGCTCCCCGAGCAATCCCCGGAGATCGGCCGGATCGCCGAGCACCTCGAACACCGCCTCGCCCGCGGTCGTGTAGACGATCGGCGGCATCACCACGAGCCCCGTCCGGTGGAACGCCAGCATCCACTCCCACTCGCTTTCGCTTGGCTCGGCACGCACGAACGCGTAAAACGACGTGTCGGTGACGGGGGTCAGGTCGCACTCGGTCACGGAGTCGACATCGGCGATCCGGTCACGGTACGCCTCGATGTCCCCCTCCACGCGGAACAGGCAGGTCGGCGTTCCCCCGACGAAGCTCCACGACCACAGCTCCTCGCGGGCCATCTCGGGGTGCTCGACGAGGAACTCGTGCATCGGGTGGCGCGTCCGCGGGGGGAACCCGAACCTGACGCGCAGATGCTTCATGCGGGGGTGTTCGGCGGTCACTGATAAGTAGGCTAGCATCGACGTGTCAAGGATCAACACGCAGACTGACCAACCATCGCTCATGAGCGAGTCACGCGCCCGGCGACCGCTGGCACCGCGCCGCGACGAACCACCCGTGATCGGGAGCGCGGTGGCGTTCGGTCGTGATCCGTTCGCGTTCTACGAGGACCTCGCGGCATACGGCGACGTCGTCCGGTTTTCGATGGCGAACTACGACATGG
This sequence comes from Halobacteriales archaeon SW_9_67_24, assembly GCA_003022685.1. GTDB lineage: Archaea > Halobacteriota > Halobacteria > Halobacteriales > Halococcaceae > Halococcus. The sequence goes on from PXSV01000075.1 coordinate 1,285, forward strand.
CGACCGTGCTCCACCCGGCGTGCATCGAGCAGGTGCTCGTCGACGACTTCGGGTCGTTCCGGAAACCGAAGTCGATGGTCGACATGAGCGTGCTCTCGGAGGGGTTGCTGCTCACCGACGGCGAGCGGTGGCGCGCCCAGCGCACGCTGCTCCAGCCGATGTTCTACCGCGAGCGCGTGGCGACCTACGCCGAGACGATGGGCGAGTACGCCGCGCGGGCGGTCGACGAATGGGTTCGGCAAGGCGAGCTGGACGTCAAGGAGGCGATGTCGACGTACACGCTCCGCGTGCTCGGGACGACGCTGCTAGGGGTGGACACCGACGAACACCAGGCGGCGGTGCGGGCCGGCGCTGAGGCCATCCGCGAACGCACCAGCGAGAACCCCGTCACGGTGCAGATCCCCGAGTGGGTGCCGACGCCCGCGAACCGGCGGTTCCGACGGGGTGTCGATGCGTTTCGGGACGCGATCGACGACCTCGTCGACGAGCGCGACGGGGGCGGTGACGACCTGCTAAGCCTCTTACTCGACGCCGAGTACGAGGACGGCACCGCGCCGAGCGAGTCGGAAGTACGGAGCCAGCTGATGACGTTCCTGTTCGCTGGCCACGAGACCAGCGCGCTCGCGCTGACGTGGATCGTGTACGAACTCGGTCGAAAGCCCGCGGTCGCCGACGCGCTCCGCGCGGAGGTCGACACGGTCGTCGACGGCGAGCACGCGACGCTCGCGGACTTGCCCGACCTCACGTACACCGAGCAGGTGGTGCGGGAGGCGCTGCGGCGGTACCCGCCGGCGGCCGCGATGTTCCGGGAGACCCGCGAGGACGTGGCGGTCGGGGGGTACCGCATCCCGGAGGGGACGTTCGTGACGGTGCCGCAGTTTCACGTCCACCGCGACGAACGGTGGTGGGACGATCCCGGGACGTTCGATCCCGACCGCTGGGCTGGCGTCGAAGACGTGCCTGGCGACCGTCCCGACTACTCGTACTTCCCGTTCGGCGGCGGGCCGCGCCACTGCATCGGGATGCGGTTCGCGCTGCTCGAACTCCAGCTCGCGCTGGCGACGTTCGCGAAGCGGTTCGCTGTCCGCCACGACCACGACGACGTGGGCGTCGATCTCGGTGCGACCTTCCACCCCGGGTCGCCGATCCGCGCGCGGTTCGAGCCGCGTTGAGCGGGTCCGTGAGGGGCCGAGCGGACGGGACACGCGATCGCGGCAGGCGTGATATCCTCGGCGGGTGGGCGAAACTACCGGCGCATCCCACCCGAGCGGATCGGCGAAAGGTCTTTATCGAACGACGGCGAGGTCGGATCCGTGACACCCACTCCACCCGGTGTCGTCGCGCGCGGCAATGGACCGCAGTCCTAACTTTTCGTCGGGTGGAGCCTCGGTAGTCGGGTCGTCCCGGCCGGAGTGAAACCCGACGTGCTGTTTCCTGCTCGTCAGACGACCGACACGCGACCTGCTACGGATGCATACCCGACCACGAGACACCGACCACGACCGGTTCCGAACGGAGCATTGCCGATGAGCGACATGGATCCTCGGAGCTACTACGACGACCTCGCCGAGGGCGAGTGGGAGCGCCTCGACGCGACTCCCGTGAGCCGCATGGAGTTCGCAAACACGACAGCATATCTGGCCCGACATCTGCCGGATCCTGACTGCGTTCAGTCGGATACGTCCGCTTCCACCGCCGATCGGCCGGACGCTCACTCGGGCGCGTCAGTGCGTGTGCTCGACGCGGGCGGCGGTCCGGGCCGGTACGCCGTCTGGCTCGCCGAGCGGGGGTACGAGGTGGTTCACTGCGATCTGAGCGCCGAACAGGTCCGGATCGCGCGTGAGCGAACCATGGAGCACGGTTTCGATCGACGAATCCGATCCCAACAGGCCGACGTCCGTGCGCTCCCGTTCGAGACGGACGCCTTCGATGCGATCTGCTGTCTCGGCGGCCCGCTCTCACACCTTCTCGACCCGGCCGAACGCGAACGTTCGATGGCCGAACTCGGGCGGGTCGCGCGCGACGGCGCACCGGTGTTCGTCTCGGTGATCGGTCGCCTCTCGGCACTCCGCGACGGTATCAAGTTCGTGCTCCCGTCCGAGAGCGGCGAGCGCCACGGGTTTCTCGACCGAATCGCCGAAGAGGGGGCGTACACCCAGGAACTCGCCGACGAGCACGCCGACGGCGAGGGCTGGGCGGAGTGTCACTTCTTCCGGGCCGACGAACTCGAAGCCGACCTCGAAGCGGCCGGTTTCGACGTCGAAACGCTCGTCGGGCTGGAGGGTCCCGCCTCGAACCTCGGTGGCGAACTCGCCGACGCCTCGCCCGAAGCGCGCGAGGAGGTCGCCGAGGTGGTCGAAACGCTCCGCGAGGACCGTGCCGTCGTCGACTTCTCAGAACACATCCTCGCGGTCTGCCGGAGCTGACCGTTTCCGGCCGCGTTACAGTCGATCGATTCGCCCGGCGGCGGTCCACGGATCGGTCGGCGCGTCGAGCGAAACGCGCACGTCGCGGTGTTGCAACTTGCCTCGGCGGCCGCGGCGGCTTCGTCGCGGAGATGCGCCCCGAGTACCGCGGCGATCGCGGCGGCCTCGCTGGAGTCCGCATCGTCGGGGATCGCAGCCACGAGGTCGCCGGTCCCGATTTCCTCGGAACGGGAGTCGATCGTCGTCACAGCGGGATGTTCCCGTGTTTCCGGTCGGGGCCGGTTTTCCGTTTGTTCGCAAGCATTTCGAGGTCGTCGATCAGGATCGGGCGGGTGGTGTGGGGTTCGATCACGTCGTCGACGAACCCGCGCTCGGCTGCCGTGTAGGGGTTCGCGAACGTGTCACGGTACTCGTCGATCAGCTCCTCGCGGCGGGCCTCGGTGTCGTCGGCCGCGTCGAGTTCGTCGTCGTAGAGCACGTTGACCGCGCCCTGGGGCCCCATGACGGCGATCTCCGCCGTGGGCCACGCGTAGTTCACGTCGGCCTCGATATGTTTCGATGCCATCACGTCGTACGCGCCGCCGTAGGCCTTTCTGGTGATCACAGTCAAGAGGGGAACCGTGGCCTCGGAGTACGCATAGAGGAGTTTCGCGCCGTGTTTGATGATGCCGCCTTTCTCCTGGTCGGTGCCGGGCATGAAGCCGGGCACGTCGACGAACGTGACGAGCGGGATGTTGAACGCATCGCAGAACCGGACGAACCGCGAGCCCTTGAGCGAGGCGTCGATGTCGAGGGTGCCGGCGTTCACGCGGGGTTGGTTCGCGACCACGCCGACCGACCGGCCGTCGAGCCTGGCGAACGCGGTCACGAGGTTTCTAGCATACGAATCCGCGACCAAGAAAAACGAATCCTCGTCGACGATCCGCTCGATGACTGCAGTCATGTCGTAGGGCTTCTGGGGGGCGTCGGGAACGAGATCGAGGAGTTCCTCGTCCTGACGGTCGGGATCGTCCCACGGATCGACGCGGGGCGGGTCCTCGACGTTGTTCTGTGGGAGATAGGAGAGCAGCCGTCGGATGTCGTCGAGCGCTTGCTTCTCGTCGGTCCCCGAGAAGTGGGCGACGCCGGTCTCGCCGGTGTGAGTCGACGCGCCACCGAGTTCCTCGAAGGAGACCTCCTCGCCCGTGACGGTCTCGATCACGTCCGGGCCAGTGATGAACATATGCGAGGTGTCCTCGATCATGAAGATGAAATCCGTGATCGCGGGCGAGTAGACCGCGCCGCCGGCGCAGGGGCCCATGATCGCCGAGATTTGGGGAACGACGCCGGAGGCCTGCTGGTTGCGGTGGAAGACCTCGGCGTACCCGGCCAGGGAATCGATGCCCTCCTGGATGCGTGCGCCAGCGGAGTCGTTGAGCCCGACGATCGGCGCGCCGACCTCCATCGCCTCGTCCATTACCTTGCAGACTTTCTGGGCGAAGACTTCGCCCAAGGAACCCCCAAAAACCGTGAAGTCGTGGGCGAAGACGAACACCGTGCGGCCGTCGACGTCGCCGTAGCCCGTCACGACGCCGTCGCCCGGAATCTGGCGCTCGTCCATGTCGAAGTTGGTCGAGCGATGGGTGCGGAGCTGATCGAACTCGTGGAAGGTGTCGTCGTCGAGGAAGTAATCGATCCGCTCGCGCGCGGTCATCTTGCCCTTCTCGTGCTGGGATTCGATGCGCTCCTCGCCGCCGCCGCGTTCGGCGGCGCGCTTTCGCGCCCGGAGCTCCTCGATGGGATCGTCGTGATCGTCGGTCATGGTTTCGTGCCCTCGGCAGCGTGCATACGGGGCGGTAGCAGGGCTCCCGAAAAGGGATTCCGGTGGCGGATGCGAGGCGGTCGCGGTGTGCGGTCGACCTATCGAAGCGGGCCGGGGACAACGTAGTAGCCCGTCTCGGGCGTGACGAACAGATCCCAGAGGTTGAGCCCGACGACGAGCACGACCACCGCG
>PXSV01000076.1 GCA_003022685.1 Halobacteriales archaeon SW_9_67_24
TGCGTTCGCCCACGCCGCGGCGAACGACGGCCTGGTTCACTTCATGGGTCTCGTCAGCGACGGCGGCGTCCACTCCGACCAGCGCCACCTCCACGCGCTAATCGAGGCTGCCGCCGAGTACGAGGTCTGGGCGGTCACGCACGCGTTCACGGACGGCCGGGACACACCCCCGAAAAGCGGCGCGGGCTATCTCGCCGATCTCGAAGCCGCGATCGAGGAGCACGGCACCGGCGACGTGGCCACCGTCACCGGTCGGTACGACGCGATGGATCGGGACGAGAACTGGGAGCGTACCCGCCGAGCCTACGACGCGATCGTGGAGCGCGCCGCCAATCACACGGCCGAGACGGCGGTCGAAGCGGTCGAGGCCGCCTACGACCGCGGCGAGACCGACGAGTTCGTCGAGCCGACGCTGATCGAGGGCGAGACGCAAAGCGCCTCTCGAACGACCTCGGAGAGCGAACGGCGGAGCCGTGAGCAGGACGGGTCGGCGCTCGCCGACGGCGATTCGGTCGTGTGGTTCAACTTCCGGGCGGACCGCGCGCGTCAGCTGGTCCGGATGCTTACCGCTACGCAGCCCGACTGGGGGTTCGACCTCGACCAGCCAGCGATCGAACTGGTGACGATGACCGAGTACGACGAGACCTTCGCGTTTCCGGTGGCGCTCGAGCCCCACGAGCCCGAGGACGGCCTCGGCGAGACGCTCGCCGCCAACGGGTTGACGCAGCTCCGCATCGCGGAATCCGAGAAATACCCTCACGTCACCTACTTCCTCAACGGCGGGCGCGAGGTCGCGTTCGACGGCGAGATCCGGGAGATACTCGACAGCCCGGCCGTCCCGACCTACGACCACCAGCCCGAGATGAGCGCCGAGGCGGTGACCGACTCGGCCATCGGGATCGTCGAGACGGACGATCCCGACGTGATGGTCCTCAACTACGCGAACCCGGACATGGTCGGCCACACCGGCGACTTCGACGCGGCGGTCGCCGCGTGCGAGGCCGTCGACGCCCAGCTCGATCGTGTGGTCGCGGCCTGCCGCGAGGCGGGGGGCAGCGTGCTCGTGACCGCGGACCACGGCAACGCCGACGACATGGGAACACCGGACGACCCCGACACGGCACACACGCTGAACCCCGTGCCGCTGGTTTACCTCACATCCGGCGACGCATCGTCGGAAGATCGACGTGTGCGCCCCGACGGAGAACTCGCTGACATCGCGCCGACGCTCCTCTCGCTACTGGGAGTCGAGGTCCCCGCGGCGATGACCGGCGAGACGTTGCTCGTCGACGAGTAGCGCCGCGCGGAAGCCGACCGGGAAGGATCGCCAGCGAAGCTAGTGGTGCGTCAACCGTGGACTGATGAGATCGTCGTCCTGCGCTCCGGTGTCCGACACTGAACAGTTTCCTCGGCGTCTGCAACGATACAACGCGCGTATGCAGCATGGTGAGAATCCAGACTGTCGACTGGTAAAATCGGCCCGTACGCCGCTAATCAAGACAACGTTGCATTCAGCTCAGGCAGAGGTACTGCGCTTTGTGAGGTACTGACCTGAGCGAGTCGCGGTGGATTCGTTTCCGGGATGCTGAGCATAGTTTCCCGGAGTCAATCGTGGTTGACACGATCCGGGATGAGTCGCCGAAATATAGGGACGAAGACACTCAATAGGACGATTGCGGCGATACAGAAGGCAATCAGCCCGATTTGGTAGGATGCCCCGAGCCATACTGCACCGGCACCAACACAGAGAGCTAAACCAGCATACATCATAAACGCGAGAGCCGCCTTCTCAAAACCATGCGTGGGGTCCGGTATATCGTACACTGTTCGGCAGTAGTCTGTTCCGGGTAATAAGTACGCTGGCCGAGAGCTCGGTATGATTTCTATCGCTCTTGCAACAAACAGTTCTTGGCGGGATGCTACAAGAGGTTATCGAGCGATCGTCAATAGGTGTTCTGTCGCTCTACTCGGATCAGCGCCTACTGAACGCTACCGTAGAACGCGGGGCAGCTCGGTAGATAGGGGGACATTATCTTCTCCAACAGGCCCTACAGCAGAAATCGGCTAGGTGGATTCGTCAGGCCCCTTTGCTGATTACAGCCTCTCCATCCCCCACGTCAATTCTGTCAGGTGATAGGATGTTCCTGCGGCGTACGGAACGAGGAACCCATCAATCGACGGTTGACGGTCCACTAGTACTTGTAGTCCTCGATCATCCCGCCCTGGAGTACGACCTCGACCTGGCGCGGGCTCAGCGTGTGTTCGGCCGTGAACGTGGCGTCCCGCGTGGCGTTACGAACGGTGACCTCGGAGCCGTTCTGTAGCTCCTCGCGGACGGCAGGGAGTTCGAGGTCGTCACCCTGCTCGATGGCATCGTAGTCGTCCCGATCCGTGAATTCGAGGGGAACGATCCCGAAGTTGACGAGGTTCTGCCAGTGGATGCGGGCGTAGCTCACGGCCAGCGCGGCCCGCATTCCGAGGTGGTAGGGCGCGAGGGCGGCGTGCTCGCGCGAACTTCCCTGGCCGTAGTTCGACCCGCCGACCACCAGCCACGGCGCACCCTGCTCCTCGGCGCGCTCGTGGAAACCCTGCTCCACCTGATCGAACACCCACTCGCTGATCTTCGGGATGTTCGAGCGGTAGGGTAGCACGTCCGAACCGGCGGGCATGATCTCGTCGGTCGAGATGTCGTCGCCGACTTTCATGAGTACGGGACCGGCAAGCGAGTCGGGAACGCGCTCGAAGTCGGGCAGAGATTTCACGTTCGGCCCCTTTTCGAGGTCGCCACCGGGTTCGTCGGGCGGCGGGCTCAGTGCCGCCTCGTCTACGATGACCGCCTCGGGTTCGGACCACTCGGGATAGGTCATGTCGTGGGTGTCTTCGAGCGTACGTGGGTCCGTGATTTCACCACTGAGCGCGCTCGCGGTCGCGGTCTCCGGGCTACAGAGGAACACGCTGTCCTCGCGGGTGCCGGTGCGCCCGGGGAAGTTCCGGGGGACGGTTCGCAGGCTGTTTCTGCCGGTGGCGGGGGCCTGGCCCATCCCGATGCAGCCGTTGCAGCCGGCCTGGTGGACGCGCGCGCCGCTGGCGTAGAGGTCGCCAAGATGGCCCATCTCGGTCAGGTTCTGGAGCATCTGTCGGGAGGTGGGGTTCACGTCGAAGCTCACCGCGGGTGGGACGCGCTCGCCTTCGACCATCATCGCCGGCACCGCGAAATCCCGAAGACCGGGGTTCGCGCTGGAGCCGATGTAGGCCTGGTAGAGATCGTCGCCGGCCACCTCGGTCACCGGGACGACGTTCCCCGGGCTAGAGGGTTCGGCGATCAGCGGCTCGATCTCGTCGAGCGCGATCGTCTCGGTGACGTGGTACTCGGCGTCGTCGGCGGCGTGCAGTTTCCGGAACTCGTCCTCTCGACCCTGCTGGGCGAGGAACCGCTTCACGGCGTCGTCGGCGGGGAACACGGTAGAGGTGGCCCCGAGTTCGGTTCCCATGTTGGCGATGACGTGGCGGTCCATCGCAGTCAGGGTCTCCAGTCCTGGACCGTGATATTCGATCACGCGGCCGACGCCGCCGTCGACGTCGTGGCGACGGAGCATCTCGAGGATCACGTCCTTCGCGCTGCACCAGTCGGGGAGTTCTCCCGTGAGTTCGACACCCCAGACCTCGGGCATCGCCACGTGGTAGGGTTCGCCGGCCATCGCCATCGCGATGTCCAGTCCCCCGGAGCCGATCGCCAGCATTCCCATCGCGCCCGCGGCGGGCGTGTGCGAGTCCGAGCCGAGCAGCGT
>PXSV01000077.1 GCA_003022685.1 Halobacteriales archaeon SW_9_67_24
GGCGCGACCACCGACGAGATCGCACAGGGGTTCCCGGACATGGCGGGCGAGCACGCTACCTGGTACGACGCCGACGAGCACTGGCAGATGACGACGAATCACTGGGCGCACGGCCTCGGTCTCCAGCTCTACGAGGTCCCGCTGATCTGGCGGGGACTCTCGCCGGAGCACCCGATCGAGATCGAGGAGGGCATGACGATGGCGGTCGAGACGATGGAGCCCGCCGATCGCCAGGGCGTCCGGGTCGAGGAGATGGTCGTCGTGCGCGAGAACGGCGTCGAGATCCTCTCACAGTGGCCGGTCGAGGAGATCACCATGATCGACTACTGACTCGCAGCGTCGAAAACGAGACAGTAGCTGTGGTCGTAGCCGTAACCGTAAGCACCGTCTTCAGCGTTGTTCGCGTTCCTGTCCTCGTTCTCCCAGCCGACGACGACCTCGCCACGGAACTCGAACGTCGCCGCAACGGCATCGGCTACGTCCCACGCCAGCGTAGTCACTCTCCCGTCGTGTCTCATGTTGGCGACGTCGACGAGCACCGTTCCATCGGGATCGACGATCTCGCCGACAGAGGCGAACACCGTTTCGATAGCATCGAGATAGCCCTCGTACGTCGTTCCGCTGTTGTCGGCGTAGTTCCGGAACGGATCGACGTCCATTCCTTCGACCATGTACGGCGGCGAGGTGAAACAGCAGTCTGCCTGCGGAAGGTCGAACGACGGGAGTTCGAGCGCGCTCCCTCGAACAACGCGCTCCGGATGACTGATTCGGTCCTTGATGAACTCTGCCCGTTCGTACTCGTACTCGACGCCGTAGACTTCCCGCTCCAATTCCTCCCCAACAGCGAGCGTCGTTCCGAAGCCGGCAAACGGGTCGAACACGACATCGCCCGGTTCGGTGCGGCGGGTCAGAAAGTGCTCGACGTACGATGGTGGTGTGCGGGGGTCACCATCGAAGTCCGACGGAAGCGCCGTAGGCTTCTCGTATGGGAGCGTCAGGAACGTTTGCATGTGCTCGACTATTCGTTCTCTGGTGTAAACCATTCGATACTGCGATTGCCACCCGCTCGCGACGAGGGCGGTGTTCAGATAAGCGACGCTGATCGAGGAAACCACACCGGGTGGGACTGAGCGGAGTGGTTCGAGACACCTACGGTGTCTCGTCATCACGAGAGACCTTCGCTCTCTCGAACGACTTCGGCTCCGCGAGGGCAGAAGACGGGAAGCGTCTTCGGGAACTGAAAGGGGCGACCGGCTCAGGGAACCCGGACGTTCGAAAATCGCTCCGCGATTTTCGAGCCAATCAGAAATCGAAGATTTCTGATGACGAAGTAAGGACCGCAGGGAGTGAAGCGACTGAGGACCGCAGCGAGTCCCGGGACCTGAGCCGGTCGGGGCTTTCGAGCCGATTGTGGTTGCTGTCGCTGTCTCAACTCTTCTGGCTTATGTGTACACTACTGCGAAGAGAGGGACAGTGCTTTCATGCCCGCCCTCTCAAGCTGAGATATGCAACTCGGCACCGGACTGTTCACCTGCCAGCAGCGCCCGGACGACGACCGCTCGATGAGCGAGGTCTACGATGAGATGCTCACGCTCGGGCGCGCGATCGATGACGCGGGCCTCGACAGCGCGTGGGTCTCCGAGCACCACTTCGCCGAGGACGGCTACCTCTCGGGCACGATGCCCGCGCTCGGGGCGCTCGCGGCCACTACCTCGGACATCGAGATCGGAACGTGCATCGCGCTCGCGCCGCTGTACGACGGGGTTCGCCTCGCGGAGGACGCCGCGACGGTCGATCTCCTTTCGGACGGGCGGCTCACCCTTGGGCTCGCGATCGGCTCAAACCCCGACGAGTTCGAGCAGTTCGGGGTCCCACAGGACGAACGCGCCGAGCGACTCGCCGACCAGGTAAGTCTCCTCCGGGCGGCGTGGTCCGACGGCCCGCTCGACTACGACGCCGAGTTCCACGACGTCACGCCCGACGTGACCGTGACGCCGAAACCCGACCAGGACGTCCCGCTGATGCTCGGCGGGGCGGCGAAACCGGCGGTCAGGCGGGCCGCCCGGACCGCCGATGCGTGGTGTGCGCCCTCGAAGCTCTCGCTCACCGGGCTCGAAAAGCGCGTCGACGACATCCACCGCGTCCGCGCCGAGGAGGACATCGACGGCGAGTTCACGGTGTACGCGCTCCAGCACGGCTGGGTCGGCGACTCGCGCGAGGAGGCGTGGGAGACGATGAAACCGGGCTACTTCTACATCCAGCGCCGCTACGCCGAAATCTTCTCGGGCGAGTCGGTTGACGAACTCTCCGAGGAGCGCAAACAGGAGCTGAAGGACCAGGCGATCTTCGGGACGCCGGACCAGGTCGCCGAGGAACTCGATCGCTACCGCGAGGCGGCGGGCGACGATGTTCACTGTGTGTTCCGGACCTATCATCCAGGCGTCGACACCAACGCGATGGCCGAGTGTATCGACCGGCTCGGTACCGAGGTCGCGCCGCAACTCGACTGAGCCGGGATCGCCGGCAGCTGTTCGGAGCTGTGGGTCTGGCTACCCGTCGGAAGCGTAGCGGAGGTGGATGTGGATCTCGTCGATCGCGGCGAGTAGCTTGTCGGGGAGTTCCTCCCGGAGGAGACCGCCCTTCACTCGATTCGCCGGACCCGAGATACTGATCGCACCCACCGGATAGCCGTCGGCATCGCGGATCGGCGCGCCGACCGCGTTCAGCCCCGTGATCGATTCCCCACGGTTGAACGCGTACCCGCGCTCCCCGATCCCGTCGAGTTCGCCGAGCAGCTCGTCCCGGTCGGTGATCGTGTGCTCGGTCTGCTCGGGAAGTCCACAGCAATCAAGAATGTCCCGAACTTCCTCGTCGGGGAGTCGCGAGAGGATCGCCTTGCCGGCGGCGAGCTGGTGGAGATGGCGGCGCTGGCCGACCCGCGCGGAGGTTTCGAGCGGGTTGTCGCCGTAGGCTTTGTAGAGATGGACGCTGAAGCGCCCGTCCTTGGCGACGAGCCACACCTTCTCGTCGGTTTCGGCGGCGAGTCGGTCGACGAGCGGACGGGCGACGTGATAGAAGTCGAGCCGGTCCCGCGCGCGCATCCCGAAATCGAGGAAGCGGAGACCGAGATAGTATTCCCCGTTCTCGCGGCCGACGAGATCGTTGGTCTCGAGCGTCAGGAGGTGGCGGTGGACCGTGCTCCGAGCCATGTCGAGTTCCTCGGCGAGCGCGGCGAGGCTCGACCCCCCATTGGCTTTCAGGAGTTCGAGGATCCGAAAGGAGGTTTCGGTGGTGGTCACCGGGCGATTCGACCGTTCGTTCCCTGACATACAAAGGAATATGTGGGTATCGGTATTGGGCTTTGTGGACTACGGCGAACCGGTGTCGGCCCGTCAGGGACCAATCACTCGCTCCGTTCGAACGCCGGCCACGCCGCCTCGACCCGACGGCCGCCGACGAACGAGCGGTCGGCGTCGTAGCGCTCCTCGTAGGAATCGTGGTACTCCATTAGCTGGAAGAGGGTCCCGGTCGGGTTGCGCGGCGAGACGAACAGTTCGGTGTAGACCTCGTGTTCCGCCCGATCCACGACGGCAACGCTGGCGTCGGTCAGCGCCGCAGCGACGGCGTCGATGTCGGCGACCTCGCAGGTGACGTGGTGGAGACCAGGCCCGTTCGCGTCGAGGAATTCCTCCAGGAAGCTCCCCGCCGCGAGCGGCGTGATGAGTTCGAG
>PXSV01000078.1 GCA_003022685.1 Halobacteriales archaeon SW_9_67_24
TCGAGTTCGAGCATCACCATCGTGCCGGTGGCGTCCTGGGTCAGCGTCTGGTCGATGTCGAGGGCGATCTCCTCGCCTGGTTCCATCTCCCCTTCGACGAGGTGGTCGTCGATGAGTTGCTCCGCGACGGTTCCGGACATGGGCTGGCACCACGCAGGGCACATGCTTTGCTCTTTCGCTGACATCCCCTGCACCGGGAAACCGTCTTACCGCCGACGGCCGTAGCGAGGATGATGGATCTCAACGGCTACTTCGAGGCGTTCACCCGACGCGACTGGCGGACGATCGAGGAGGGACGGGTCAGGATCGCCGTGATCGGTCTCGGCGGGTTCGCCCGCGAGCGCGCGCTGCCCGCGATCCGCGACGCGGAGTTCTGTGAGGCCACCGTCCTCGTGAGCAGTTCGCCCGAGAAGGCAGGGGACCTCGCCGGGACGTTCGGCGTCGAGCGGGTGCTCGATTACGAGGCGTTCCGCGACGGGGCGGGAAGCGACGCGTACGACGCGGTCTATGTCGCCACCCCGCCGGCGTTTCACGAGAAGTACGCGACGGCCGCCGCCGATCTCGGGAAACACGTCCTCTGTGAGAAGCCCCTCGCCGTCGATCACGCGGCGGCCGAACGCATCGTCGCGACCTGTGCGGACGCCGGCGTGGTGTGCATGACCGCCTATCGGTTGCGAACCGAACCCGCCGTCAGGCGGATGCGCGAACTGATCGCCGATGGCGCGATCGGCGAGCCGGTCCAGGTCCACGGCGGCTTCTCCGCACGGCTACTCGACGACATGAGCCCCGACACGTGGCGGCTCGACCCCGACGTCGCGGGCGGCGGCGCGCTGATGGATCTCGGGGTGTACCCGCTCAACACCACTCGATTCCTGCTCGACGCCGATCCTGTGAGTGTGGTGGCCGAAACCCACTCCGGCGACGCGCCGTTCGATCGCGTCGACGAGCACGCCGCCCTCCAACTCACCTTTTCGAATGGTGCGACCGCCTCGTGCACGGCGAGTTTCGACGCCCACCCCGACAGCCGGCTCCAAGTGCTCGGCACCGACGGCCAGGTGCTCATCGCCGATCCCTTCGGCGGCGACGTCTCCCAGGAGATCGTGGTCGAGCGCGGCGACACGCACACCCGGTATGCGGGCCCCTCGGTCGACGAGGTCCGCGAGGAGTTCGATTACTTCGCCCACTGCGTGCTCACCGGCGAGGACTGCGAGACCGACGGCGAGGACGGCCTGGCCGATCTTCGGATCATCGAAGCGGCCTACGAATCGGCGGAGACCGGCGAGCGCATCGAGCTGTAGCCGATCCTGAGTAGGCCCGACCAAAGGATCATCCGGGCTCGGCGTTCGTCCGAACGGGATTACGCTCCCGCGACGCGAACCGGGTTAGAACGGCGGATCGCGAGTGCGATCGCACTCGCCAGTCAGCCGGAGGATCACGGTGTACTGGTTGGCGGCGAGCTCCTGTTCGTCGGCGAACTGATCAGTCTGGGGAACCACGCCGAGCCGGAGGAGATCCACCAGCGAGCCTGGCGTGGGTCGCTGGGGAACGAACGAGGGCGGCCGCGGGCCGAACTCGGCGACGATCTCGTAGCCGTACTCGCCGTCGAGCAGCGAGCGAACGTACTCCGCCCGCGGCTGGCTGTTCCGGTAGTACGTCCCTTCCTTGAGGTAGAGCAGGTCGCGATAGCCGAGCTGGACGTACTCGGGGCAGGGTTCGAGCGTCTCCGCGGGTCCCTCCGAGCCGTAGGCGTGGTTGATCGTCATCCAGTGGGGGACCGCCGCGTCCTGGACGTCGCGCCGGTAGACCTCCATCGTGGCGTTCTCGTCGGCGTTCGCGTTCAGCCAGTCGGTCGCCTCGTCGCGGGGCATCGAGGCGTAGCCCGCGACGCCGACGCCGGCATAGACGGCGGTCGTCACGAGCAGGAGGGCGGCGATCGGGCGCGCGATCCGGGGCCGCCTGGCGCTGAATCGCACCAGCGCCCCGGCGAGCAAGAGTGCGAGCAGCGGGAAGGTCGGCAGGAGGTGATGCACCCGGAAGTCGTGCCACCGGGAGAACATGAGGAGGTACGCCGCGAGCGCCACCACCACCAACACCGTGGCGTCGAAGCCGTCGGTCCGGCGGCGGAGGTGGACCACGCTCGCAACGCACCCGCCGACGGCCGCGACGAACAGCGGGAGGCCGAGCGCGCTGAAGTACCCCCGGAGGAACCACCACCAGATCGGGGCGTCGGGGCCGGTGGCGTGGTCCATCCGCGAGAACGACCCGCCGAACACCCGCTCAACGAGGGGATCGACGCCCGCCACGAGCGCGGTGGGGAAACCGAGCACGATCGCCACCACGCCAGCCAGCGCGCCGCCGAAGAGGAGTCCCGGGCGCACCAGTGCGTCCCGCAAGTCCGAGCCGGGATCGTTCGCACGGAGGACGTAGGCGGCCCCGATCACGAGAACGACCGGCGCGGCGGTGAGCTTGAACGCGATGGCGAGCCCGCCGAACGCGCTGCCCGCGAGGAACAGCGATCGCTCGCCCGTCCGGACGTATCGGAGCACGAGGTACAGCGCGAGCAGCACGAAAAACAGCGCCGGCATGTCCTCGCCGCCCTCGTGGGCGATGGTAAGAAAGCCGAAGGTCAGCGTCAACAGGAGGCCGGCGAGCCGGCCGGTCGGCCGGTCGCGCATCGTCACCCCGATCCGGTAGGTGAGATAGACCGCCCCGACCGCGAACGCGACGTTGAACAACCGGACGAAAACGAGGCTCCACGTCCAGATCCAGCGCGGGGTCGCGTGCCACGCGGGGTAGAAGCCGAACTCCGGGCTCGGCGGCGCGAGCGCCACGAACGCGTCGAGCCCTCCCACCACGGCGGCGACCGCCACGACGGGCAGCGTGGCGAGGCCGAACAGGTAAAACGTCGCCCCGAACGGCACGCGGCTCCACACCACGCCCTCCCGCAGACTCTCGATGCCTGGATCGCCGAGGAACCTCCCGATGGCGACCATGACGTCGAACAGCCGGCTCTTCTCATCCCGCGTGGCGAAGTTCGGGATCCGGTGCCAGAACCAGAATCCAGATAGCACCGCGGCCAGCACGAGAAGGTACGGCAGGTACGGGTCCGCGTCGAGGTCGTCCGCGAACTGTCGCCACGCGCGACCGAGTAGCTCGCGGACGCCGGTCACCATCTACGCCCACTTCGGGAGAGGTGGTTCAAAAATCCTTAGATGTGAGCCTAGGCCGCAACGACTCATACGAACGAAACCGGGTTCGTCGTCCGGTTAGTGATCGACGTCGGCGGACTCGCCGGTTCGAAAGGAGTGATCCAGCGCCGGAGCCGAATGGGTGAGCGACCCCAACGAGATCACGTCGACCCCCGTGGCGGCGTATTCGCGAACGGTGTCGAGCGTGATGGAGCCGCTCGCCTCCGCGAGCACGCCCTCGGGCAGCGCCTCGACGCCCTCCGCAACCGCCGACGGCGCGAGGTTGTCGAACAGCACGATGTCCGCACCGGCTTCAGCGGCCCGCCGGCCTTCGGCGGGGCGCTCGACCTCGACTTCGATTTGTGTGGCGAAGGAGGCGCGCTCGCGGAACTGATCGATCGCGTTTTCGAGGCCCATCTCGGCGATGTGGTTGTCCTTCACCATCACCATGTGCGAGAGGTCG
>PXSV01000079.1:0-3437 GCA_003022685.1 Halobacteriales archaeon SW_9_67_24
ATCGCCGCGCTCGCGCCGTTCGGCACGCAGGTCGGGGTCCTCGACGGTGAGGTGGGGATCGTCGGCGAGAACGGTGCCGATCCCGACGGCGACCGCGTCACAGTCCGCCCGGGTCCCGTCGACCCGCGCGAAGTCCTCGGGACCGCTGATCCGGACCTGGTCGCGCCGGCGCGAGGAGAGCTTCCCGTCGGCGCTCATCGCCGCGTTCACTACGACGTGCATGGCCGATTCACCGATTCGCTCGGGAAAGCCGCTTTCGGTGAGGTGGCGCGATGGAGCGGGAAAACCGGATCGGGCCGACGAACGAAGCGTGCTGACCACGGGGTAGACGGCGCGAACCCTTTTAGTTCGTTCCGCTCGAAGCGCGGGTGATGGCTCTCGACGACCATGCCGAGGAGCTCGCCTCCGCCCTCGGCGTTGATAAAGAGGAGGTCAAAGGCGATCTCGAAAAGCTGGTCGAGTACAGCGTGCCGATCGACGAGGCCAAGGACAGCCTCCGGCGGAAGTACGGCGACGGCGGTGGCGGCGAGCCGTCGGCAAGGGAACTCGCCGAAATTTCGACGGCCGATTCCGCGGTCACCGTACGAGGGGTGGTGCTCACCGTCGGCAAGCGCTCGATCCGGTATCAAGGCGACGACCTCGTGATCCGCGAGGGTGAACTCGCCGACGAATCGGGAACGATCGCCTACACCGCGTGGGAGGCGTTCGACCTCTCGCCCGGCGACACGGTCGAGATCGTCGGCGCGGGCGTCCGCGAGTGGGAAGGGAACCCGGAGCTCAACCTCGGCTCCGAGACCACCGTCGGGATCGACGACGAGCCCCTCGACGTGGCCTACGAGGTCGGTGGCGACACTCACCTCTCGGCGCTCGCGCCCGGCGATCGCGGCGTCGCCCTCGATGTTCAGGTCGCGGAGGTCGAACAGAAGACAATCGACGGCCGCGACGGCGAGACCGAGATCCTGAGCGGCGTGTTCGCCGACGAGACGGGACGCTTGCCGTTCACCGACTGGGACCCACACGGCGAGATCGAGGAGGGAGCGTCGGTCGGGATCGAGAACGCCTACGTCCGGGAGTTCCGTGGCGTGCCATCGGTAAACGTCTCGGAGTTCTCCACAGTAAATGCGCTCGATCGCGCGGTCGAGACCGACGACGGCGCTCCCCGAATGTCCGTCCGCGAGGCGGTCGCCACCGAGGGACTGTTCGATGTCGAGGTGACGGGCAACGTGCTTGCGGTCCGTGACGGCTCGGGGTTGATCCAGCGGTGTCCCGAGTGCGGGCGGGTAGTCCAGAAGGGCCAGTGTCGCTCGCACGGCGACGTCGACGGCGAGGACGACCTCCGGGTGAAGGCGATCGTGGACGACGGCACCGACTCGCTGACCGCGGTGCTCGGCACCGATCTCACGAGCGAGGTGTACGGCGGCGGGATCGAGGCCGCCCGCGAGGCCGCCCGCGACGCGATGGACCAGGAAGTCGTCGCCGACGACATCCGCGAGACGATCGTGGGTCGGGAGTTCCGCGTTCGAGGGACGCTGTCGGTCGACGACTACGGCGCGAACCTCGAGGCAACGGAGTTCGCGGCCGTCGACGACGACCCCACGGAACGGGCTCGTGGGCTGCTCGATGCCGCCGACGGAGCAGCGGCCGACGGTGGGACGATCGACGACGTGTCCTCCGATGAAGCGGCGGGTGACGGGGCGGGCGAGCCTCAACGAGGAGACGAATGAGCACCCGTCCGCAACGCGAGACCGCCTATCGGGTGTTCGCCGCCGAGTTCGACGACACCACCCTCTCGTACGCCGAGAGCGACGAGGAGCGCGCGCCGAACTACGTCGTGACGCCGACCAGCGCGCGGGTCAACCGACTGTTCGCCGTGGGCGTCCTGACCGAGATCGAGTCGGTGAACGAGGAGCAGCTCCGCGCCCGAGTCGTCGATCCGACCGGCGCGTTCGTGGTCTACGCCGGCCAGTACCAGCCCGAGGCGCTCTCCTTCCTCGAACGCACCGATCCGCCGGCGTTCGTCGCGGTCACGGGCAAAGCCAGAACTTTCCAGCCCGAGGACTCCGATCGAGTGTTCACCTCGATCCGTCCCGAGTCCCTCGCCGCGGTCGACGCCGCGACCAGGGATCGCTGGTCGGTCGCAGCCGCCGAGCGGACCACGGAGCGCACCGAGACGATGCGCGACGCCCTCGACCGCGACGAGCGGGGCGACGCGCTCCGCGAGGCGCTCGAAGCCGAGGGCGTCGAAGCGAGCCTCGCCGCCGGCATCCCACGAGCGATCGAACACTACGGGACGACGCCGACGTATCTCGATTCGGTGCGGGAGATGGCGCTCGACACGGCGCGGGTGGTCGCTGGCGAGCGCGAGGAAGTCGAATCGCTCGACGTCGCCCCCGACGCGGGCGACGCGCCCGAACCCAGCGGGACCGACCGCGACGCAGCCGATCGCGGCGAACCGGCGGCCGCCGAGACATCGGACGACGCTGCCATCGGAGCCGAATCGACGCCGACGGCGGACGATGCCGCCGAATCCCCGGCCGATTCGGGGTCCGACACGACGACCGTATCGGGTAGCGAAGGCGAACCCGTTTCCGGAACCGACGAGCCGGCCACTGCGGAAGCGACGGCCGAACCAGGCCAGGCGTCGGAGCCCGACCGCGCGACCGAACCGGACGAATCGACGACCGAAACCGGGACCGACGCGGACGAGATGGCGACCGAACCATCCATCGAGGACGGCGAACCGACCGGCGAAGCGGACGAAGCCGGAGCGAGCGTCGACGAACCCGATACCGAGGGTGGCGAGAAAGCTACGGCCGACATCGATCTCGACGACCCCGAGTCGTTCGAACTCGACGACGAGGTGCGCGAGGAGGTCGAGGCGGAGTTCGGCACCGACTTCGAGAGCGCCGCGGAGGTCGACGAACCGGGCGAGGCCGACATCGAAACCCCCGATCCCCAGGATGCGGGCGACGAGGAAATCGGTGCGCCCGACGCGACCGACGACGCGGCGACCGAGACCGACGAAACCCCCGACGCCGACGAACCCGAATCGTCGGGAGAAGACACGACCGACACTGACGCCGGCGAAACCGTCGAAGCCGACGAAACCGACTCGACCGAGACGGACGATACCGGGACCGAGGGGAGCGACGCCAGCGGCGACACCGATCCGGAGACCGCGGTCGTCACGGCGATGCGCGACCTCGACGACGGCGACGGCGCGGACCGCGAGGCGGTCGTCGAGCGCGTTGTCGACGAACACGGCCTCACCCCCGAGGAGGCCGGCGACGGCATCCAGGCCGCGCTGATGAGCGGCGAGTGTTACGAACCCGACGACGACACGCTCAAGTCCATCTGATGGCGCGGGCCGAGTCGCCGAGCGTCGAGCCGGTGCCGGGAGAACCCGCAGCCGTGATCGAGGGCGCGGACGAACGTGC
>PXSV01000079.1:3528-7162 GCA_003022685.1 Halobacteriales archaeon SW_9_67_24
CGAGTGTCGGTGACGGTCGTGAAGGGCAACCACGACGGCGAGATCGACTCGCTGGCCGACGAGGTGGGAATCGAGATCGACGTGACGCCGACCGACGGCACGACGTTCGGCGACGTGGGACTCGCCCACGGCCACACATGGCCGAACCAGGCGGTGCTGGAGTCCGCGGTGGTCTGTGTCGGCCACGAACATCCGACCGTCCGCCTGGAGGACGATGTCGGCGGAAGCCGGGCCGAGCGCGCGTGGCTCCGTGGTCGGCTCGCCCTGGAGCCGTTCGCCGACCACCACGGCGAGGAGCTCGCGATCGACGGCGAGTTGGTGGTGTTCCCGGCGTTCAACGATCTCTCGGGCGGGACGTGGGTGAACGTGCATGGCCAGGAATTTCTCGCACCGTTTCTCCCCGACGGACTCGCTGAAGGCGAGGCGTACCTGCTCGATGGGACGCGGCTCGGGCCGTATCGAGGAGTCTGATAGGGTCGGTGTGGCCCATCGGACGACGTGATCCGTTCCGCTCCGTCCCGTTCCGGTGGCAGACAGCGTGGTCGCCGACGCTCTGTCGAACGGAGTGTACGGATCCATCACCAACACGAGTCCGTGAATCCCATGAATCGTCTCGGTTGTCGCGAGGATTCCTTCCCGAAGTGGACAGCCTTAACAGGCGAACGCGCCAACTCCCCGGCGATGAGCAAGAGCAATCAAGACTGGTGGCCGAACCAGTTGAACCTCGAGATCCTCGACCGGAACGCTCGCCCGGGCGATCCGATGGACGAGGAGTTCGACTACGCCGAGGCGTTCGAGGAACTCGATCTCGACGCCGTGAAAGCTGACATCGAGGAAGTACTGACGGGCTCGCAGGAGTGGTGGCCGGCGGACTACGGCCACTACGGGCCGCTGATGATCCGGATGGCGTGGCACAGCGCCGGCACCTATCGCGTGAGCGACGGTCGCGGCGGTGCCTCCCGCGGCGGCCAGCGGTTCGCCCCCCTCAACAGCTGGCCCGACAACGCGAACCTCGACAAGGCGCGCCGGCTGCTCTGGCCGGTCAAACAGAAGTACGGCAAGAGCCTCTCATGGGCCGATCTGCTGGTGCTCACCGGGAACGTCGCGCTCGAATCGATGGGCTTCGAGACCTTCGGCTTCGCCGGCGGACGCGAGGACGCCTTCGCGCCCGACGAGGCCGTCGACTGGGGGCCTGAAGACGAGATGGAGGCTTCCTCCCCCGAGCGCTTCGACGAGGAGGGCGACCTCGAAAACCCGTTCGGCAACACCGTCATGGGGTTGATCTACGTGAACCCGGAGGGGCCGAACGGCGAACCCGACCTCGAAGGGTCGGCACACAACATCCGCGAGACGTTCGGCCAGATGGCGATGAACGACGAGGAGACGGTCGCGCTCATCGCCGGCGGGCACACGTTCGGGAAGGTCCACGGTGCCGACGACCCCGATTCTCTCGGCCCTGAACCCGAAGCGGCCCCCATGGAATCGCAGGGGCTCGGCTGGGAGAGCGACCACGAATCCGGGCGGGGAGCCGACACGATCACCAGCGGCATCGAGGGCCCCTGGACGGGTGCGCCGATCTCGTGGGACATGGGCTACCTCGACAACCTGCTCGACTACGAGTGGGAAGCCGAGAAAGGGCCCGGCGGCGCGTGGCAGTGGACGCCGGAGGGCGAGGAACTCCAAGACACCGTGCCGGACGCCCACGACCCCGAAGAGCGGCGCACGCCGATGATGCTGACGACGGACATCGCATTGAAAGAGGATTCCGACTACCGGGAGGTCGTCGAGCGCTTCCAGGACAACCCCGGCGAGTTCCAGGAAGCCTTCGCGAAGGCGTGGTACAAGCTGATCCACCGCGACATGGGTCCGCCGACCCGGTTCCTCGGTCCGGAGGTTCCCGACGAGGAGATGCTGTGGCAGGACCCGATCCCGGACGTCGAGCACGAACTGGTCGGCGAGGCCGAAACCGAGAAACTCAAACAGGAGCTTCTCGACTCGGAGCTGTCGACCGCTCAGTTGGTCAAGACCGCCTGGGCGTCGGCGTCGACGTTCCGCAAGAGCGACAAGCGCGGCGGCGCGAACGGGGCCCGGATCCGCCTCCGCCCGCAGCGGGACTGGGAGGCAAACGAGCCTGAACAGTTAACGGAAGTCCTGGACACCCTGCGGGAGATCCGAGAGGAGTTCAACGGTTCGCGGTCGGACGGAACGCAGGTCTCGCTGGCCGACCTGATCGTGCTAGGCGGCAACGCGGCCGTCGAGCAGGCGGCGGCCGAGGCCGGACACGACGTGAACGTTCCGTTCGAACCGGGGCGGACGGACGCCTCACAGGACCAAACCGACGCCGAGTCCTTCGAGGCGCTCGAACCGGAGGCGGATGGGTTCCGGAACTACCGTGGCGAGGAGGCCGAGCGACCGGCCGAGGAGATGCTGGTCGACAGGGCGGACCTCATGGACCTGACCGCACCCGAGATGACGGTGCTGGTCGGCGGTATGCGGGCGCTCGGCGCGAACCATGGGGACTCGGACCTCGGGGTGTTCACTGACCGACCGGGGACGCTGACCAACGACTTCTTCGCCAACCTCCTCGGGATGGACACCGAGTGGGAGCCGGTCTCGGACGCCGACGAGGTGTTCGAAGGGTACGACCGCGAGACGGGCGACCTCGAACGGAAGGGGTCCCGTGTGGATCTCGTCTTCGGATCGAACGCCAGGCTCCGAGCAGTCGCGGAAGTGTACGGAGCCGACGACGCGGAGGAGACCTTCGTCGACGACTTCGTTGACGCGTGGCACAAAGTGATGACCCTCGATCGCTTCGACCTCGAGTAATCCGGCCGGGAGGTCTCGGGTCGCTTTTCGATTGCACGCCCCACGCCTGGCAGGGCGAAACGAACTCGTGGTGGTTCGACGGACGGTCGAACGCCGTCACCACGAGACGGAGTGCTTAATCGCCTCGCGTTCCTTCTGTTTTCAATGGCAGATAGCGAGGCCGCCGGCCCTGCGGCGGCCTTCACGCACCTCGGGAGCGCGGTCAGGACGGCGCTCTCCGAACGCGGGTTCGAGAGGCCCACCGAGCCACAGCGAAAGGCGATCCCGCCGCTCGCCGCCGGTCGGGACGGGCTCGTGATCGCGCCGACGGGCACCGGCAAAACCGAGACCGCGATGTTGCCGGTGTTCGACGCCGTCCACAGTACGGATCGGTTCGGGATCTCGGTACTTTACATCACGCCGCTCAGGGCGCTCAACCGCGACATGCGCGATCGGCTCAACTGGTGGGGCGACCAGCTCGATCTCGACATCGACGTTCGCCACGGCGACACTACCCAGTACCAGCGACAAAAGCAGGCGAACGATCCGCCGGACGTGCTCGTAACCACGCCCGAGACCCTCCAGGCGATGTTGACCGGCGAGAAACTCCGGAAGGCCCTTTCGGACATCTCGCACGTCGTCGTCGACGAGGTCCACGAGCTCGCGGCGTCGAAGCGCGGCGCACAGCTCACGATCGGGCTCGAACGCCTCCGCGAACTCGCCGGAGCCTTCCAGCGGATCGGGCTCTCGGCGACCGTCGGCGACCCCGGCGAGGTCGGCGCGTTCCTCACCGGCGATCGGGGCTGCGAACTGATCGAGGTCGACGCCG
>PXSV01000079.1:7349-8610 GCA_003022685.1 Halobacteriales archaeon SW_9_67_24
GGCGACCTCGACGGACTCCTCTGTACGTCCTCGATGGAGCTCGGGATCGACGTGGGGCGAGTCGATCACGTGATCCAGTACCAGAGCCCCCGTGAGGTCGCCCGCCTTCTCCAGCGGGTCGGGCGGGCGGGCCACCGCGCCGACCGGCTTTCGTCCGGAACTGTGCTCACCACCAGGCCGGACGACACCCTCGAAGCGCTCGCGATCTGCCGGCGCGCCCACGAGGGGTTGGTCGAACCCGCCGAGATCCACCACGGCAGCCTCGACACGGTGGCGAACCAAATTGTGGGACTCGTCATGGACTTCGGCGAGATCGCCGCCGCACGGGCGTACGAGATCGTGACTCGGGCGTACCCGTTCCGCGACCTCTTCCACACGCGGTTCAAGGAAGTCGTCCGCGAACTCTCGGGCAATCGAATTCTCTGGCTCGACGAGGACGCAGACAGGTTGGAGAAGTCCGGCGGGACGTGGCAGTACTTCTACGCGAACCTCTCGATGATCCCGGACGAGGAGACCTACCGGGTATCGGACATGGCCTCCGGCCGGACGATCGGCACGCTCGACGAGCGGTTCGTGGTCAACTTCGCGGGGCCGGGCGAGGTGTTCATTCAACGGGGCGAGATGTGGCGGATCGCGGAGGTCGACGACGAGGAGAGCGAGGTGAAGGTCAGCCCGATCGAGGACCCCGCGGGCGAAGTGCCCTCGTGGACCGGCCAGGAGATCCCGGTGCCGCGGGCGGTCGCGGGCGAGGTCGGCGCAGTACGAGGACGGGCGGGCGAGTCGTTCGCCAGCGGTGAGTCGCGGGAGTCGGTAGCGCGCAATCTCGCCGATCGCTCCCCCACCGACGAATACACCGCGAGCGAGGCGATCGGGCCGATCGAGCGCCACGCCGAGACCGACGCCCCGATGCCGACCGACGACCGGATCGTGGTGGAGTTCGAAAACCGCGATGCCGTCGTGAACGCTGCGTTCGGCCACACCGTGAACGAGACGCTCGGGCGCGTGCTGTCGGCGCTGCTCGGCCAGCGGACCGGCTCGTCGGTCGGCATGGAGATCGATCCCTACCGGATCGAACTCGACGTCCCCCGCGGCGTGGCGGGTCGGGAGATCGTCGAAGTCCTCGAGAACACCGACCCCGAACACGTCGAGGGAATCATCGAGCTCAGCCTCAAGAACTCCGACGCGCTGAAGTTCAAGCTCGCCCAGGTCGCGGCTACCTTCGGTGCACTCAATTCGTGGCAGGGCAACGAGCGGTTCGGCC
>PXSV01000080.1:0-32044 GCA_003022685.1 Halobacteriales archaeon SW_9_67_24
CGTCGCCCTTCTTGTCCTGGCTGTCCGGCGTTCGGCCAGTCTCGGCGGAAGCGCTGTCGTACTGTCCGACTCCGTTGATCTTCGTGACGAGGGCGACGGTGGCAGTGAACATTCCGACCAGCAGTAGGCCGAACGTGACGGCGCTCGGAAGCAGACCGAAAACACCCAGCAGTAAGCCGAAAAGCATGGCCGAAAGGAAGAGCGCGAACACGGTCCGGGTTCGACTCATGGCTCGACGTATCGGACGATAGCACATCAAACCCCGGCATCGTCACGTTCGCTGATCGCTATCGGGAACGAACGGCGAAAGCCCGGGGAGGCCGACCGATCGATCCGTCGTTCGGTCCGCGGTGCGGTTCGACGTCTCGATCGTCGCGTTCGCCGAGACGCCCGGAAGGTAATCGTCCGCGCTGGGCACGTAGGTTCCCTCGTGGCCGCAGTCGGTGGTGAGCCGACAGACCTCGGTTTCGGGTGGCCAGAGCAGTCGAGCGCGCCCGTCATCGACGCTCGTGACGATCTCGTAGCGGTAAGTCACCGTCGCCCCGCCAGGCTGGACGAACGTCACGACGAGCGCGAGTTCGTCCCCGATCGAGACGGTCGTCGTCCCGTCGAACCCCCGTGACCCCGCGCCGAGGATCCGTGTGCCGTCGGGCGTGACCTGCCACTCGACGGCGAGCGTTCCGTTGAACTGGCCGCCGACGGTGCGTTGGACCGCCCCGCCGTCGGCGACCAGTCTCACCGAGGCAGTGTCGCTGCCGTTCGGCACCCCGACGGTCGTCGTGATTCGGTGGCTCGTGCCCGAGCGCACCTGGAGGCGCTGGAGGTGGGGGACGATCCGACCAGTGGCCATCGCGTCGGGCTGCCACTCGCCACGATACGTGTAGCGATACGGCGTCCGGTTCGCGAACGAGCCGAGGACCGCGAGGTTCCCGCCGCCGCGATCGAGCGCGTACACCCGATCGCCGGCGAACCCCGGTTGGTTGTAGAGCGACTGGAAGGGGTGGGCGAGCCAGTCGCCGTACGGCGTCGGCACGAACACGAGCGCGCGGTCGAACGCCCGGTTCTCGAAGGGATCGTACGCTCTCTCGTAGCGTTCGGTGTACGCCCGGTGTTCGTCGAGCGGCGGCCCGACGGCGTTCTGCTCCGCCACCGCCAGCACCGGGGCCGCGACGAGCAGGAGGGCGAGCACGACCGCGCGGACGCCACGCGCCGACAGCCGGGTGCGTGCGATCGACGCGACCCCACGAAACAGCCAGAGCGCGCCCGCCGCGCCGAAGACCGACAGCGGCGCGAGGGCGTCGAAGTGATAATACGGGCCGAACCCGGCAATCAGCCCGTCGGTCGGATCGGATAGCGTCCCGAGAACGTTCAGGTTCCCCCAGAACGCGACGTTGCCGACCGCGACCGCGACGAGCACGCCGACCAGCAGCCATCGAACGTGGCGGTCGGGGAGTGTAGCGCGGCCGTCGGGGAGCGCGGGACGGTCGTCGGCGATCGATCGGTCGCTGTGCCCGGCGCTCGCGTCGCCCCGAACGCGATCACGAAGCCACCCGACCGCCGTGCGCCCGACCGTCGCCGCGATGCCGATCCCGGCCAGCGCGGTTCCAAGCGGGCCGAAGGCGGTCCATCGCGTGGCGAACTCATAGAGGACGTGTGCGTTCGCCCGGAGCGCGAGGGTCGGCGTGTAATCGACCACGCGGCCGAGAATGCGCCGCCGACCGAACCCGAGCCCGTCGAGCGGCGCGAACGCCGCGTAGGGAAAGCGGAGCGCGGCCCCGGTCACGACGTGGTTGTACGCGAGCGTGAGGGCGACGAACGCCAGCCCGGGAAGCGCGACGGCGGCGTACCGTGCGATCGCCGCACGGACATGAGTGTTCGAACCACCCCGCAGGGCGCGCGCGAGCGACCAGAGCGCGTGGCAGATGAACGGCGTGGCGAACACCACGGCGGTGTAGGGCCGCGCGAAGAACGCGATCCCGATAGCCGTCCCCGCGAGCGCGGCGTATCGCAGGCTCTGCCGGCGGTGCGCCCGGATGTAACAGACCACGAACCCGAGGTCGAACATCGCGGTCGGCGCGTAGGGAAGGAAGACCGACGAGGTGAACACGAACAGCGGCGAGGCGGCGAGGAAGACGACCGCGAGGGCCCCGGTTCGAGCGTCGAACGCCGCGCTGGCGAGCCACGCGAGAAGGCCGGCGTTGGCGACGGCGACGAGCGCGAGCGCAAGTCGGGGGACGTCGACCGCGACCCCGAGTGCGAAGACTGCAGCAGGAACGGGCGAGTATTTGGGGTAGAGTCGCGCGCCGTCGTGGACGAAGAACCACGGCCGGAACGCGGCCGGATGATCGGTCGTGAACCACAGCCGGCCGTCGAGCAGGAGGTGGGCCTGCTGGAGGTACACCGCTTCGTCGTGGTTGGCCGAGTGATACGGGAAGAGATCGGTCGCGACGAGAAAGACAAGGACGCCAGCAAGCACCGAGAGGAGGGCGGCGAGAGCCGCCGGCGTCGTCCGGTCGGCGATCCCTCGGAGGCGACCCTCGTGGAGCGAATCGAGGGGGCTCACTCGTGGTCGGCAAGGTCGTCGGCGCGCGGGAACCACGCGAGATCGTGGTCGGCGGTCAGGTCGACGGTGACGAACGTGTCGAGATCGATCCGCGCGGCGTGGTTGTGCATGCACTCGACCACGCCACCGTCGTCGAGCTCCACCCGGTAGAGAACTGTGGGCCCGAGATACCGCCGGTAGACAACGCGGCCGTCGGCGCTCGCCTCGGGCGCGGGCTGGGCGAACACGTCGTCCGGGCGAACCAAAATGTCGATCTCGGTGCCGTCGTACGCCGCGGTCAGCCCGTGGATGCGCTCGCGCGCGAGGCGGCCGAGCGGCGTTTCGACCGCATCGCCCGTCACCGACCCAGCGAGAAAGCTCGCGTGGCCCAGAAAGCCGCGACGAACCGCGATTCGGGCTGCTGGAACACTCGCTCGGGCGTACCGACCTGCTCGATCGACCCCTCGCTCATTACCGCGACCCGATCCGAGATCGAGAACGCCTCCTCCTGGTCGTGGGTCACCGAGACCGCGGTGACGCCCGCCTCGTGGATGATCCGGCGGGCCTCCTCGCGCATCTCGACCCGGAGATCGACATCGAGGTTCGAGAAGGGTTCGTCGAGCAGCAAAATGGAGGGCTCGGGCGCGAGCGAGCGCGCGAGCGCGACCCGCTGGCGCTGGCCGCCGGAGAGCTGGTCGGGCTTTTTGTCGCGGTGTCCTTCGAGACCGACGAGTCCGAGCATCTCATCGATGCGGTCCGGGTCTCCGTCGTCGAGACCGAACCCGACGTTCTCCCCGACGGTCATGTGCGGAAAGAGTGCGAACTCCTGGAAGACGAGTCCGACGTCGCGGTCCTCGGGTTCGACGACGTTTCCGTCGCCGGCGACCGACTCGCCCGCTATGCGTACCTCTCGCCGTCGAGCACCGACAGCGAGAGATGGTCGAGAACGGTCTCGCTCCCGTACTGCTTCGCGAGCCCGTCGAGTTCGAGCACCGTCTCGGGCGCGGCGGCCGGCTCGGTGGTGGTCGGTGCGCCGGCGGTGGCGTTGGTGTGCCCGTCGGCTCCGGACTCGTTCGATGTGGGTTCTCTGGATTCCCATTCGCCGGAGCGAGGGCTGTCGGTCGGGTCCGCTCGTTCCGCCGATCCGACGCTATCGGTCGTCCGGGGCGAGCGCGATCGGTCGGTGAGGTCGCTATCTCCCATCGTATCCCTCCTGTGAGAGCAGCACGAGCATCGAGAGCCCGGAGACGAGCACGAGGACGAGCGCGGGTACAGCCGCCTGGCCGAAGTATCCGGCGCTTTCGGCCTGCCAGACTCTGGTCACCAAGGTCTCGAATCCGGTCGGGCGGAGCAGCAGCGTCGCCGGCAGCTCCTTCATCGTGGTCAGAAAGACCAGCGCCGCGCCCGCGAGCAGGCCGGGCGCGATCAGCGGGAGTGTCACCCGACGGAACGACTTCAGGGGGCCGTCGCCGAGCGTGCGCGCCGCGCCGGGGAGCCGGTCGTCGACCCGGCCGAACGCGGCTCGAGTCGAGCCGATCGCTTGGGGAAGAAAGCGGACGACGTAGGCGAACACCAACAGCGGAAGGGTCTGGTAGACGGCGGGGAGATATCGTGAACCGAAGAAGACGAGCGCGAGCCCGAGCACGACGCCAGGCATCGCGTAGCCGACGTAGGTCGCGCGCTCGAACAGGGCGGCGACCCGCGATCGGTGAAACGCCGCGAGGTACGCGATCGGGAGACAGCACGCCGCCGCGACCGCTGCCGTCGCACCCGCGGCCACGACCGAGTTGATCACGGTGTCGAGTTCGAGCGCCCCCGCACCCGCCTCGCTTCTGACCAACCAGCCCACGAGCACGCCGATCGGGACCGCGAGCCCAAGCAGGCTGACGCCGGCGGGAAGTGCGAGCGCGGGCCAGCGCCACCGGCCGAGCCGCACGGTCGAGGTGCGCCGCGACCCACCACCGGAGGCCGACCGGGACCGGACCCGGGATTCGAGCGCGAGGATCACCAGCGTGATCGCCACCAACTGAAGCGAGAGCACGGCGGCGAGGTCGCGCCCGAACGCGTTGAGCTCGACGTAGATCACCCGCGTCAGGACGTCGACGCCCATGATCGACGGCGTCCCGAAATCCGAGAGTGCGTAGAGCGCGACCAGCAGCGCGCCCGCGGCGATCGCGGGTCCGATCTGCGGAAGCGTCACCCGGCGGAACGCCTTCCAGCGCGAATCGCCGAGGGTGCGGGCGGCGTCCACCAATCGAGTATCCATCGTCTTCAGCGCCGCCCGCGTCGCGATGAACACGTACGGATAGGTGTACAGCGTGAGCACGAACACGACGCCGAGGAAGCCCTCGACCGCGGGCAGCCACCCGATCCCGAACGTCCGTGCGAGAATGCCGTTCGCGCCGAACGCCGAGACGAACGCGAACGCGCCGATGTAGCTCGGGATCACGAGCGGCAACGAGATCGCGACGGTCCAGAACCGGCGGAACGGGAGGTCGGTCCGGGTAGTGAGGAAGGCGAGCGGCACGGCGAGGCCGATCGAGAGTCCCGTGACCGCGACGACCATCGCCGCGCTGTTGAGGAGGACCTCGATCGTCCCTGGCCGCGTCAGGAGGGCGAGCGCGTCAGGGCCGACGTCGACGACGGCGAGGAGCACCCAGAGCAGCGGCGTGAGGACGGCGGCCGCGATCGCCCCCGCGAGCACGACGAGTTCGAGCGGGCCGCGGTCGTCGCTGTCGCTCGTGGTGTCGTCGCTCGTCGACGGTCGGTCGCTTCGCGATACTTCCGTGTTCGTGGCCATCTCAGACGTCGAGTCCCACCTCGCGCATCAGTTCGATCGTCGGTTCGAGGTTCGATAGCTGGGTGAGGTCGAGATCCCCGGGCGGGTTCAGGTCGTCGATCCGCGGGAGTGCGCCGATCGGCGCGACCGCCGGCACGAGGGGATACTCCTTCGTGGTGCGCGCGAAGTAGTCCTGGGCCTCCGACGAGAGGAGGTGCCGGACGAAGTTCGCGGCGAGTTCGGCGTTCCCCGCCGTGTCGAGGACGGTCGCACCGGCGACGTTGAAGACCGAGCCGGCGTCGTTCTGGGTGAACGCGGTCGACAGCGGCGCGTCGGTCCGGGCGGCGAGAACGCGCTGGATGTAGTAGTGGTTGGTGAACCCGGCCTCGATCTCGCCGTCGGCGACCGCTTGGGCGATCAGGAACTCGTCGGAGTACGACTCGATGCCCAGATCCTGCATCCCCTGAAGCCACTGTTTTGCCTGCTCCTCGCCATTGAGAACGCGCATCGCGGTGACGAACGCCTGGAACGAGCCGTACGTCGGGGCCCACCCCATCACGCCCTCGAACTTCGATTGTTCCGGGAACGCGAAGATGTCCGTCGGGATGTCGCTGCTGTCGAACGCGTTGGTGTTGTAGGGAATCGAGCGCGCGCGCCCCGAGATCCCGGTCCAGTTGCCCTCGGGATCGCGGAACTGCTGTGGAACCTTCGAAAGGACGTTTTGGGGCAGTTCCTGGGTCCGGCCCTCCTCGGTGAGCAGGCCGAGCGAGCCGGCGTTGACCGAGAAGAAGACGTCGGCGGGGCTGCTCTGTCCTTCGGTCAGGACCTGGTTCGCGAGCTCGGTCGATCCCTGATACCGCATTTCGAGGGTGAAGTCCGGATAGAGGTCCCGGATGTACTCCATGAGTTCGCCGACGAGCGCCTCGCCCCGGCCCGAGTAGATCTGGAGGGTGCCGCTCAGCGCCGGCATTGCGGCCATCGAGGTGCCGCCGAGCGCCGCGGGGTCGCGCGACCCGGAGCCGACGAACTCCGCGCTGCCGTTGCCGTCGCTCGCGTTCGCCGTGGTGGCGTCCGCCGTGCCGTTCGTTCCGTTGCCGCTCGTGGTTGCCGCCGGTGTCGACCCGTCCGTCGTACTGGTCGTGTTGTCGTCACTCCCGTCTTCGGTGTCGCCCCCGCCGCCCTGGCAGCCCGCAAGCGCTGCGACGCCCGCGATGGGGACAGTTCGCAGAAAGCGCCGGCGAGCGACGCTCGCCGAACGGTTCCCTCGGTCGCTGTCCTCCGCCTCGGCCGAATCGCCCGTGTTCCGTTGCGTCATTGTCCCACCATATTTTAGGCAGCCCTAAAAGACCTGTCGTTCCGCGGTCGTCGTGGGTCAGTCATCGGCGCGCGCGGCGGCCGGGGTCGCGACGTCGTCCGACCCGAGCGCCGCGAGGCAGTCGAGCCAGTCGTGCATGTGCTCGCCGACGTACGTGAGAAAGTCGCCGTTCTCGTAGTCGTCCCACTCGCCCGCGACGAGCGCGTCGGCCATCGCGGCGTACGCCTCGGCGTAGCCCTCGGCACCTTCGGCGGCGTCGTCGACGATCGTCCAGAGGTGTTCGTTGGCTTCGAGCGCCGGGAGTTCCGAACGGAGGTCGTCGAACGTCGAGCGCGGGGCCTTGTGGTGTTCGCACAGCGGCCCTCCATTAATGATCTGCGTGCCGAGCACGTCGCAGGCGCGCTTCAAGAACACGCCGCTCCAGATGTCGTCGAACCGGCCCACGTCCCACGGGTTGTCGTCCATCGGGAGCTGGTAGAACGCGGGCACGACCTCGCGCCGGAAGGCGAGGTTCATCGAGCACACGGTCAGAAACTGGCCCTCGCCCGCGACGAAGTCCTCGCCGTAGTCCGCGCGCGACAGGCGGGTTTCGGACTGTCCTCGGAGATCGCCGTCGGCGAGGATGCGTGCCGCGTCGAGGTCGGGGACGTGCGTCCAGAGGCCTTGGGAAGCAACCACGTTGTCGACGTGTGTCTCGTCGGTCTCGATCGTCTCGTCCATCGCGGAGTAGGGATACCCCCGGGGGTAGAGACCGTGCTCGTCGGCGTTCTGATGCAGGACGTTCACCCACTGCTCGTCCGAGCGGACCGATTCGATCCCGCCCTCGTACGCGAGGTTCGCGAGGTGAGTACCGAAGAAGTCGTCTTCGGGGTCGGGTCGGGTGTCGTCGTCGATGAAGACCCCGTACTCGAACTCGTTGGCCCAGAGGTAGAGCAGCCCGAAACTGGTCTCGGCGTGACTCGCCGCCGGCACCAGGTGCGAGAACTCCGCGATCCCCTGCTCGGCGTACCACTCCTCGCGGGCGGTCCCGTCGAAGATTTCTCCCGTGAGATCGAGGTCGTCGAGCATCGACGCCATCGCGTCGGTTGCACAGAAGTCCTCGGTGACGAGCACGGCGTGGAGTCGGTCGATGTCGAACCCGTGTTCGTGGGCGTTCTCGACGTACGAGCGCAGACACTCGTACTCGCGGATCGTCGGCACGATAACGCAGATGTCGGCGGTCATTGCGGTACGCCCGTGTTTTTAGGACGGCCTAAAGAAACTGTCGTTGTGGGATCGAATGGCCGCCCGCTCGAACCGTTCATAGGGTCGGTTGGAAGTCCGTCCGGGATCGACCGCAGGCGCGTGCGGTCGCACCGGTAACCGCTTCCAACCGACCCTATCAGTCGTCTATGGCCGAGCAAGGGCGTTCCGTATCGGGAAACGGCGCAGTCCGACGGCACCCCCAAGGGCTACCACAGGAACAGTCTCACTGGACCGGTTCGTGACCGGCAGTCGTTTCGTCGTCGGCGCTATTCGGCGTCGGTCGCGTCGTCCGCGTCGTTCTCGCCGGGAAGATCGACGGTGAGGGTGTGGGTACCCGACTCGAAGGTTCGGGTTTCGCTGTCGGCGAACTCCTGGAACGCTTCGGTCTCGGGACTCCAGCCCGGGCCGACCTTCTCGTAGCTCGCGAGCGTCAGGGTGATCGACTCGCCCTCGGCGACGGCGAACGTCGTGGTCGCAGTACCGTTTGCGACCTCGATGGCCTGGCTTTCGATCCGATCGGCCAACAGGTGGTCGGTGGTGAACTCGCCGTCGGAACGTCGCGTGATCGGCTCGTCGGTGCTGCCGTGGGCGAAGCGGAGCAGTTGGTCGCTGGTGTAGGTGCCGTTCGGTCCGCGGAGGTCCTCGATCGGCTCGCCGGCCACGAGGTCCACCTGGTAGTACGTCACGCCCGCTTCCCCGAGGAAGCCGAGCGCGTCGCGTTCCGCGTCCGTGAGTCGACCGTCGCTCAGCGCGTCGCCGAGTGCTCGCAACTGCTCGTCGCTGAGGCCGCCGGCCGCGACGATGTCGGCAACCGATTCCCGCTGTTCGTCCGTCAGGTCGTCGCCGGCGAGCGCGTCCGTGATCGCAGTGACTTCCGCGTCGGTGAGATCGCTCGCGCCGAGCGCCGAACCGACGTTCTCGACCTCGTCCTCGGAGAGCCCGCTATCGGACAACGAGTCGGCGATGGCGGACTCGTTGAGCGTTCGCTCGCCCCCGTCGGTCGTGGTCGTCTCCGTCCCGGTTCCGGTCGTGGTGTCGGTGGTCCCCGTTTCCGTCTCGTTCGCAGTATCGGTCGTTTCCGTCTCAGATTCGGTCGTGGTGTCGGTGGTTTCCGTTTCGCTTGTCGTGCCGGTGGTCTCCGTTCCCGTCTCGGCCGTGGTCTCGCTCGGCGTCGTCGTGGTCTCCGTTTCGGTCGGCGTCTGTGTGGCGGTCGTGGTGTCGGTCGCGGTCGTGGCCGTCGTCTCGGCGGTCGTGGTTTGGCCGCCGACGGTGAGGGACGCCCCGTCGGTCCCGGTTACGTCGTACACGTCGCCCGCGGCGTCGCTGATCTCGGTTACGTCGAGCGAGAGACCGCTCGATCCTGCTTCGGAGCCCCGGACCGTGACCGTCGCGATCGTGACGCCGTCGGGGTCGTCGGACAGTGCGTTCCCGAAGTAGATGGCGTCGAAGGCGACGCTGGAGCCGTCGTCGGCGATCGTGACGTTCCGGTTCGCTGGGTCGCCCGTGATCGCGAGATCGGTGATCGTGCCGACCGACGGATCGTCAAGCGCGACGGCTGCGTCGATCGTGCCGATCCCGTTGTCGGTGTTCTCGACGACGACTTCGTAGGTCGTCGTCCTGCCGGGGTCAACCTGCTGTTCGCTTGGCGAGAGCGAAACGGTGGTGCTGCCGGCCGCGCTGGCGGTGAACGTCACGGCCGAACCGGCCGAGACGAGCACGAGGGCGGCGAGTGCGAGGCTGAGAACCGATCGGCGTCGTGTGTCGAGGAGTTTCGTCATGATGGCGTTGGGTTTCGATCAGTTGGTGTTCGACCACTCGGCGTAGAGCGCCTGGGCGTCGGCCTGGGTTACGCTACTGTCGCCGTTGAAGTCGAACGCGTCGACGTTGTTCTGGACTACTGCACTATCGAGGTTGTCGTAGAGCGCCTGGGCGTCGGCTTCGGTCAGGCTGCCGTCGCCGTCGCCGTCCTCGTACAGCCCATCGTCATCGACGTCCGAGGGCGGGTTCTCGGCGTCGCCGGTCGGCTCGATGCCGGTGTCGGTTCCGTTTTCGACCACGGTTTCATCGGGCTGGTTCACGTCGCCGTCCTCGCGCGTGGTGTCCTCGCCGACGACCGCGTTGGCGTCGACCGATCCCCCGACCGCGTTGGTCGAGGCGTTCGCCTGTGGCTCGAATCGCACCGAGACGACCGTCGTGTTGTTCGTCAGGCCGACGTTCTGCGCGTCGGTCTCGACGCCCTCGGCGTCGTAAAAGTTGAACCCGCTTGTGTCGCCGATCTCCGAGAGGCTCTCGTCGAACGCGAACAGGAGTTCGTTCTCGCTCCCCGACGTCACCGACACGAGGCCGGGGTTCGCCGAGTTGCCACCGTTCGAGACGTCGGCGGCTTGCTTCGGGTTGGTCGGCGGACTCTGGGTGTCGACTTTCGCGACCGTCCCGCTATCGACGAACCCGCGAGCGACGACCGACTCGTTCACCTTCTCGTCGAACGCGACCGTGACCGTTTCGGTGCCATCGCCCGCGACGACCTCACCCTGGCCGTCGAACAGCTGGTTCTCGAAGTTCCGGCTGTCGACCGGCACGAGCTGGAAGTTGCCCGCGTCCCCGACCAGATCGACCGGCTGATCGAAGGTGAAGTTGACGAACGTCTGCTGGCCGCCCTGTGAGGCGAGGTTGCCGGTACAGAATCCGCTGATCGCGCCGAGGTCGGGCGCGGCGGTCGGTCCGGAGTCGTTCGCCACCGTGGCGTTTCCGCACTCGACCGTTCGATCGCCGGTGAGTTCGGCCTCGTCGGGCTGGTTCACGTCGCCGTCCGCACGGCCGGTGTCCGCGCCGACGACCGCGTTCGCGTCGACCGATCCTCCGACCGCCTCGCTCACCGGCGAGTTGTCCGGCTCGAACGCCACCGAGAGCACCGTCGGATCGTCGGTCATGGCGACCTCCTGGGCGGCCGTCTCGGTGCCGGTCGCGTCGTAGTATCGGAACCCGCTCGTGTCGCCGATTTCGGAGACGTTCTCGTCGAACTCGAACAGGAGCGCGTTGTCCGGCGCGTCGCTCTCGGTGACGCTCACGAGGTCGGGGTTGGCGGTGTTGCCGTCGTTGTTGAGATCGACCGCCTGTTTGGGGTTGAGCGTTTCGTCGCCCTCGCCCGCCGTCTGGACGGTGTTCGGGTCGACGAACCCGCGAGCGATCGTGTCGGGATCGATCCGGCCGTCGAAGGGGACCGTGAGCGAGGTGGTTTGGTTCGTCTCGCCCACGATCTCGTTGTTGCCGTCGAACGTGCCGTTGCCGTCGATCGGGATCAGCTGGAAGTTGCCCGCACCGCCCTGGAGGTTCACCTCCTCGTCGAAGTCGAACTCCACGAGCGTCTGGCAGTTCTGCCCCTCGGGGTTCTGCCGGTAGGTGACGTTGTCGATGTCCACGAGGTCGGGGGCCTGCGTCGGGCCGCCGGCCTCACCACCGTCACCGTTGTCCGCAGTGCCGTTCCCGCCGCACTTGCTGAAGGTGGGCCCCGACTCGCCGACCGTCTGCACCCCGTCGAGGGAGTTCGTTCGATTACCGTCGCTCGCGTTCGAGACCGTCCCCTCGGTGACCGACGCCCCGACGGCTTGCGAGGCGTTGAGGCCGTCGAACGTGACCTTCACGAGCGTCGGTTTCGCGAGCGATCCCGTTGCCACGTTGCCGGTTCTCAGTGTCGTGTTCGTGTAGTACGCCTGGAACCCGCTGTCACTGTTGACCGTGACGGGGTCGTCGAACACATAGATCAGCGCGTCGCCGGTCTCGTTCTTCGTGACGCTCACCAAATCAGGGTCGTCGGAGTTGCCGTCGTTCGAGACGGCGGCCGCCTGCAGCGGGTTGTTCGTCTCGTCGCCCTCGCCCGTCACGCGGACCGTGTTCGCCTTGACGACGCCGCGAGCGATGTCGCTCCGGGTTACCGGCTCGTCGAACGCGACCGTGATCGTCTTCGTTCCCTCCCCCGCGGTGACGTTCACGCCACCGATATCCGTGCCACCGTCGGTCGGAACGAGCTTGAAGTTCCCGCCCGAACTCACGAGCGTCGCGTTCTCGTCGAACGTGAAGTCGACGAGCACCGCGCCTTCGCTGCTCAAATCGTTCTCCCGGAAATTATCGACCGACTGGAGGTCAGCCGCTTGCGTCGGGCCGCTCGCCTGGCCGGCGACTCCGCCGGCGAGCGCGCCCAGCCCGACGACGGCCGAACCGATCACCACCGTCACGAGAACGATTCCTGTCAGGTATTTCGCCTTCCGATCGAGTTGCATTTCATATCCGAACACGCGTAACTGGTCTATACCTTGTGCTTGCCATGGACATCGTGCGCCGTCGGTTCGTCGTGTGCCCGAACGATGGATGGCCGCAGTCGTCGACTCGGCGAGTCGAAACGCACCGTCGGTCGGTTCGCTTCGAGTCCATGGGTGTCCCGGGCCACGAGTCTCGGACTGGAACTACCACTCCACCTCGACGGCGACCTCGTTCGTCCGGAGGAAGGGAGGGGTGCCAGGAGCGTCGTAGCCGAGGCTGAACGGTTCGCCGATCGGCGTGGCGTCGGATCCGGCGAGCGTTTCGAGGAGCTTCGACTGTTGGCGGCTCGTCCGCCGGGCGGTCGCCCACCACGAGAAGCGCCGCGCCGCGACCGACCGCGGCGGTTCGACGACGAGCGAGACTGCTGGATCGGTCGGCCGTGGGGCCGTGTTCGGGGTGTAGGCCCCGGGGAGATAGAACCCCATCCGTACCCCGTCGCCGCCGTCGTCGCCGTCGTCGGTGCGAACCGGTGACGTCATCGGCACCGACTCGCCCTCCGCCTCACGCTCCGGTTCGGTGCGGACCGGCGACGTCATGTCGATCGATTCGCCGTCGGCCTCCCCGTCGGTGCGGGCGGGCGCGGTCATCGTCACCTCCGAGCGCGACTCGTTCGCGCCCTGGAGGTACTCGAACAGTCGGCCGAACGCCTCCCGGTTCGAGGACCCCGTCGTTTCGACCCGGACGAGTTCGGGATACCGTCGGATCTCCGTGCGGTCGTCGAGGGTTCGCTCGACGGTGTAGTCGACGCTTTCGGTCGATCGCGACGCGAGCAGGCTGTACCCGCTCCACAGAGCCACCGCACCGCCGACGGCGGCCGCGCCGACGAGTCCGAGACGTGTTCGGTTCATGTTCGTCCGAAGGAGGGGGTCCCGAGTTCGGCGGTGCAGTGGGTCGCGAACGTTTCGGCCGACCCATGATGGGTGTAGACCACCTCCGGGTCGACCGCTTCGACCACGGCTTCGAGTTCGGTGAAATCGCAGTGATCCGAGAGCGGGAAGGTCACGTCGTAATCGCCGCGGTACTTGAAGCTCGATTCCACTGCCCACCCCGAAAACCCCGCCTTCGTCGCGCCCGTTGCCTCCACGATCCGATCGACAAAGGCGAGGTTGTTGGTCTGACTTGGCAGCACGAGCGCGTCACCGGCTTCGAGATCGACGTCGGGCGAGGAGCGCTCGGCCCCGAACGCGACATCGAACGCCACCTCGATCGGTTCGTTGATCCGTGCGATGGCGTCGGAGACGAACAGCCGCGAGCGTCCCGAGCGCGCGACCAGGCGCTGGAGCTTCTGGGCGCGTCCGAGCGAGTAGCCGAACAGGAGCACCGGCCGGTCGGTCGTGTCGTCGAGCCAGTCGACGATCTCGCGTTCGAGGGCGTTCTGGGGCGGGAGGACGAACTCGGGGCTTCCGTAGGTGGTTTCGGTGATCAACACGTCGGCATCGGGCGGTTCGAATCCCGAGAGGTAGCACCGATCCCGCGTCGAGACGTCGCCGGTGTAGAGATAGGTGCGCCCGGCCGCCTCGTCCTCGATCAGCGCGGCCCGCGAGCCGGCGACGTGGCCGGCGTTCACGAGATCGACCGCCGGATGGGTCGTTCGATTCAGTTCACCGTAGTCCGCTTCGTCCCGACGGGTCCGGGCGAGCGCGGCGGTCGTCTCCGAACAGACCAGTTTGGAGGGGGCCTCGCGATAGAGGTGGTCGCCATGGGCGTGACTCAGTACGTTGATGTCGCCGGCCGGCTGCGTGGCGTCGGCGACCACCGTCTCGCCCGTCGCGAGGTCGATCCGGAGGCCGTCGCTGAGCCGGACGCGCTCGGTCACCGTGCCGGCCCCCGAATCATGCGGCGGATCGGATCGACAGTGTGGTCGGTCATTGCTGGTCGTGGAGGGTACTCACGCGATCGAGCGTGTCGGCGTCGGTCGGTCGGAGGTCGTCGCGAACCCGGACGAACCGCGGGAAGCGGAGCGCGAACCCCGAGTCGTACTCCGGCGAGGGCTGGATCTCCTCGTACTCGATTTCGAGTACGACCTCGGGCTGGAGTTCGAGCTGTCGGCCATCGCGTTCGGTGACGAGCGGTTCGAGCCGCGCGGTCAGGTCGCGGAGTTCCTCGTCGGTGTACCCCGTAGCGAGCCGGCCGACCTCGCGGAGATCGCCGGACTCGGCGTCCCGGCACGCCAGAAAGAGTCGGCCGAGGAACTCGCTCCGGCGACCCTCGCTCCACTGCGCCCGCGTCACCACGAGGTCGAGCGGCTCCATCGTCGGCTTCACCTTCATCATGTAGCCGACGCGCCGGCCCGGCTGGTAGCTCGCGGCCGCGTTCTTGAGCATCACGCCCTCGTGGCCGGCGTCGAGCGCCGCCGCGTAGAACGCACGATCCGCCTCGGCGGCGACAGTCTCGCCTGCATCGTCCTTCGCCCGGCCGCTCGCCGTGTCGTCACCGCGTCCGTCGTCACCGCTTTCCCCGCCGTCGGCCGTCGATTCGGCGGCCTGGTGTGTCGCCAGTTCGATCGCGCCCGGTTCGGGTGCGAGAATCCTTTCGAGCGCGGTGAGACGTTCGCGGAGCGAGGCGTCGAGCAGCGATTCGTTGTCGCGGTAGAGACAGTCGAAGAGGTGAACCGTGACCGGGATTTCCGCCGCCGTCTCCTCGACGTCGTACTTGCGCTTGATGCGCTTCGAGAGGGTCTGGAAGGGGAGCACCTCGCCCGTATCGGGGTCGTAGCCCACGATCTCGCCCTCGACGATGCACTCGGTCGCGTCGACTCCCTCGCGGACCGCCGCCACCACGTCGGGGAACTGCGCGGTGACGTCTTCGAGCCGGCGGGTGAAAACCCGAATCTCGTTGCCCTGCTTGTGGATCTGCGTGCGGACCCCGTCAAACTTGTGTTCGAGTCGGACGGCCGCGCCCTCGTCGGCCACCTCGTCGATTCCCTCGGGGAGTCCCTCCGCTTTCTGTGCCAGCATGACCTCGACCGGTCGAAAGAGTTCGACGTCGAGTTCGGCGAGGCCGTCGACGCCGTCGCGTTTCGCGGTTCGAGCGACGGTCCGGTAGTCGTTCGTCACCTGGTACGCGCGCTCGACCGCTTCGATCGCCGCGTCGCTGCCGTCGAGAAAGGCGTCGGCGATCGCGTCGCGAACGGTACCGTCACCGATCCCGACCCGGAGATGGCCCAACACCGTGCGGACGACGTACCGTGCCTCCGAGGCATCGGCGTCGTTCAGGAGTCCGGCGACCGCCTCGATCCGGCGCTCCTGGCTGCCCTCGCCCTCGTAGGTCGCCAGTTCCTGGAGCGTGTCGTGGACGGTGCGAACGTCGAGTCGGGTCGTAACCAGGGTCCGCTGTTTCCGGTTCGCGACCGCCTCGGCAGCGGCGTCGCCGAGATCGCCCGTATCGCGCCACGTGGCCTCGATCGCGTCCTCGTCGACGCCGGTCGCGGTCGCGATTGCCTCCGTCGTGAGCCGTGAGGAGATCCCGAGCTCCTCGGCCTCCCACGCCGCGAACGGCGTCCCACGGAGGAGTTTGACGAGAATCGGGAGCTGCGCTTCGTCGGCGTCCGCGAGCGCCTCGGCGAGGATCGCGGTCTTCTCGAGGTTCGACGACGTGGCTTCGAGGCGCTCGTAGACGTCGACCAGCGCGGCGTACTCCATCACCGTCGATAGCGGGTCGACCCGCAAAAGCCCCGCTGCTCCGGCGCGACTGGCTCCTTTCCCGACAGTCGGCCTTCGGAACCGGAGCGGATCCCGTGAACGTGAACCGAAACGGGGTTTCGAGCCGTTTGAACGGCGAATGCAGGCGTCTCACGATTACTGACTCTACTTTCAGTGCGGTGTAAACGCCCGCTTATGCCGGCAGATCGGCAAGCAAGGGTATGGCAACGACAGCGGCACTGGGGACCGTCCCCGATGGCGAGGCCGGAATGGGCGTCGAGGAAGCGGACCTCACTGTTGAACAACGACCGGAGTCGATCCACTCAATGAGCACATCGTACAACGAAGCACTCGCGACGCGACCGTTCAAGCACCGCATCGACAAACGCGACCGGCGGGCGGTCGGCGAACGGCTGACCGTTCTCGAATACG
Source organism: Halobacteriales archaeon SW_9_67_24 (assembly GCA_003022685.1). Classification (GTDB taxonomy): domain Archaea; phylum Halobacteriota; class Halobacteria; order Halobacteriales; family Halococcaceae; genus Halococcus. Next base: position 16,272 of record PXSV01000080.1, read on the forward strand.
CTCCCGACATCTATCAGGTGTACAGCGAGGCGGGCGAGGAGTACCTCGTCGAGACCCGTGCGCCGTCGTGTACCTGTCCGGACTTCCGGTATCGCGAGGCCGACTGCAAGCACATCCGGCGCGCGAGGATCGAGGCGGGCGAGTACGACCTCGACGGACTCGCGACGGAGATCGACGACGCCATCGACACCCTCGACAACCGTCTCGCGAACCTCGCGGCACAGCGGTCCGAGCTCGTCGGCTTCCGGCGCGAGGTCGATCGGCTTCGCGACGGGACGGACGAGTAAGCGAGGGAACCGAACACGGCTCGTGGCCCACCGGTTTCGGTGGGGGATCCCCCTCGTGCGTTCGTGCGAAAATTCCCCGCCGACAGTACACTTACGTACCCTGGCGTACAGCTTCCGGGTAGAGTTCATGTCGCTCGAAGATCAAACGTGTGTGGTCACGGGTGCGTCGCGGGGGATCGGCCGGGGAATCGCCGAGGAGTTCGGCCGGTGTGGTGCGAACGTCGTGGTGAACTACCGCTCCTCGGAGGCGGCCGCCCACGAGGTCGTCGACAGCATCGAGGACGAGGGGGGCGAAGCGATCGCGGTCCAGGCCGACGTCGCCGACTACGACGCGGTCGCGGCGATGACCGAAACGACCCACGACGCCTTCGGCCCGGCCGACGTGCTCGTGAACAACGCGGGCCTCACCGTCGATCGCACCTTCGAAAACATGTCCCGCGAGGACTGGGAGCGCGTCATCGACGTGAACCTCGGCGGGGTGTACAACTGCACGCACTGCCTGTTCGACGACATCACCGACGCCGAGCACGGCCGGCTGATCAACATCTCGAGCGTCGTCGGCCAGCAAGGCAACTACGGCCAGGCCAACTACGCCACCACCAAGAGCGGTCTGTTCGGGTTCACTCGGACGATCGCGCTCGAGTTAGCGAGGACGGATTCGACCGCGAACTGTGTCGCGCCGGGGTTCGTCGAGACCGACATGCTCGACGAAGTCTCGGAAGAAGTCAAGGAGAAGATCCTCGATCGCATCCCCTTGAACCGGTTCGCCGAGGTCGAGGACGTCTCCGGGATCGTCCGGTTCGTGGCGAGCGAGGAGTCCTCGTATATGACCGGCCAGATCCTCGCGGTCAACGGCGGCATGGAGTGGTAAAGTGACGACGGACGAGCGCGCCAACGTCGACGAGGACCCCGGCGCGGCGGACGATTCCGGGGCCGAGACGCCGATCGAGGAGCTCCGACGGCGGCGCGCGGTGGCGGCAGCGGGCGGCGGCGAGGAGCGGGTCGCGGCCCAGCACGCAAAGGGGAAGCTGACCGCGCGCGAGCGGATCGAGTACCTCCTCGACGACGACACGTTCCGCGAGATGGGGACGTTCGTCGAACACCGCGCGACGAACTTCGACATGGACGAGCGCGGCGTGCCAGGCGACGGCGTCGTCACGGGCTACGGCGAGATCGACGGTCGCACGGTGTTCGTCTTCGCTCACGACTTCACCGTGCTCGGCGGGTCGATCAGCGAGGCGGTCGCCGAGAAGATCTGTACGGTGATGGACAAGGCGATCGAGACCGGCGCGCCGATCGTCGGGCTGAACGACTCGGCGGGCGCACGCATCCAGGAGGGGATCGACTCGCTCGCGGGCTTCGCGAGGATCTTCCGGCGAAACGTCGAGGCCAGCGGGCTCGTTCCACAGATCTCGGCGATCATGGGTCCCTGCGCCGGCGGCGCGACGTACTCGCCCGCGCTGACGGACTTCACGGTGATGGTCGAGGACACCAGCCACATGATGATCACCGGACCGGACGTGATCGAGACCGTCACGGGCGAGGAGATCTCGATGGCCGAACTCGGCGGGGCGCGAACCCACGCGACCGAGAGCGGGGTCGCTCATCGTGCCTGCGCCACGGAACTGGACGCTCTCGACGACGTCCGGCGGTTGCTCGCTTATCTCCCGACGAACAACGCCGAGGACCCGCCACGGATCGACTCGGGGTACGATCCCCAGCACCAGGGCGGGATCGGTTCGGTCGTGCCCGACGAGCCACGGAAACCCTACGATGTGTGCGAGGTCGTCTCGGGGATCGTCGACGAGAGCTCTTTCTTCGAGGTTCATGACGGGTTCGCCAGGAACCTCGTGACCGGGTTCGCCCGCCTCGACGGCCGGCCGGTGGGCGTCATCGCGAATCAGCCACGGGTCAACGCGGGCACGCTCGACATCGATGCGAGCGGGAAGGGCGCGCGGTTCGTCCGGTTCTGTGATTCGTTCAACCTCCCCGTCGTGACGCTGGTCGACGTCCCCGGGTTCATGCCCGGCACCGACCAGGAGCACGACGGCATCATCCGCCACGGCGCGAAGCTGATCTCCGCCTACGCCGGGGCCACCGTTCCGCTTCTCACCGTGATCCTCCGGAAAGCCTACGGCGGCGCGTACATCGTAATGGGATCGAAGCTGCTGGGTGCGGACGCGAACTACGCGTGGCCCGGTGCCGAAACTGCCGTGCTCGGCCCGCGCGGCGCGGTTGACATCCTCTACGGCGACGAGATCGAGGCGGCCGACGATCCCGAAGCCACTCGCGCGGCGCTGATGGACGAGTACCGCGAGGCGTTCGCCAACCCCTACTCGGCGGCCGAACGCGGCTACGTCGATGGCGTGATCGAGCCGCACGAGACGCGCGAACGCCTCGTCAATGATCTCGACGTGCTCGCCCGCAAGCGCGTCGACAGTCCCTCGAAGAAGCACGGCAACATCCAACTCTAACCGCGCGTCGAAACACCCATACCGTCGCCGGTGGAGTCACGTCGTATGACTACCAACGTCGCGGTCATCGGAGCGTCGATGACCCAGTTCGGCCAACGCGACGCGTGGGTGCGCGAGCTGCTGGCCGAGGCGGGCGCGGCGTGTCTCGACGATGCAGGCGTCGATCCCGAGAGCGTCGAGCACTGCTACGTCTCGAACATGGCGAGCGGCGAGTTCGAGGGGATGACGGGCGTCCCGAACGCGCTCGCACACGACCTCGACTGCCTGCCGGCGTACACCCAGCGGGTCGATCAGACCTCGTCCTCGGGTGGGGCCGGGATGTACGCCGCCTGGCAGTCGATCGCGTCGGGCGCGAGCGAGATGACCCTGCTCGTGGGTGGCGAGAAGATGACCCACCGATCGACGAGCGAGGCCACCGACATCATCGCCTCGCTCACCCATCCAGTGGAGTACAAACACGGCGTCACGCTCCCGAGCTTTGCGGGCCTCACCGCACGCCTGTACCTCGATGGGTACGACGCGCCGCGCGAGAGCCTCGGGAAAGTCGCGGTCAAGAACCACAAAAACGGCGTCGACAATCCCCACGCCCAGTTCCGAAAGGAGGTCGACCTCGAAACGGTCCTGGAGAGCCCGATCGTCGCCGATCCCCTCCGACTGTACGACTTCTGTCCCATCACCGACGGCAGCGCGGCGCTCCTCTTTTGTCCGGAGTCGATAGCCAAAGAGTACACCGACGAGTACGCCGTGATCGCGGGCGTCGGCGGTGCGACCGACACTCACGTGGTTCACGAGCGGAGCGACCCGACGACGATGAACGGTGTGGTCGAATCCGGTCGCCAAGCGTACGAGCGTAGCGGCTACGATCCTGACGACATCGACGTTGCCGAACTCCACGACATGTTCACGATCCTCGAGTTCCTCCAGATGGAGGGCCTCGGGTTCGCCGAACCGGGGAAAGCGTGGAAGGCAACCGAGGACGGTCGGACCGAACGCGACGGCGAGCTGCCGATCAACACCTCGGGAGGGTTGAAGTCGAAGGGGCATCCACTCGGCGCGAGCGGCGTCGCGCAGGGCTACGAGATCTACAAGCAGGTGCTCGGCGAGGCCGGGCCGCGCCAGGTCGACGCCGACGTGGGGCTCGCCTGTAATGTCGGCGGGTTCGGCAACTGCGTCATCACCACGATCATGGAGGCGGGCGCATGAGCCACGAGGACGAGGGATCGGCCACATCGGTCGACCGGGACCCTGACGCCGACGGCACGCCCCCGATGGAAGCGACCCGGTACGCCGACGGTTCGATCACCTATCCGGGTCACCCGGTCGCCCCGGGCGGCGCGGAGCCGGTCGGAACTGTCGACCTGAGCGAGTACACCGCGACGGTGGTGACATGGACCACGAGCACCGCGCCGCCGCCTGGCGTGGACGCACCCAACCACCTCGCGATTGTCGAGTTCGATGTCGATGGTGAACCAGTCCGGGCGCTCGGCCAGCTCACGACCGACGAAATCGGGATCGACGATGAGGTCACGCCGGTGTACGCGGCGGAACTCCGCGACCCCGAGGCTGGAATCCGCGAACCCGAAAGCCAGGACTGGGACGGGTATCGGTTCGAACCGGTCTGAGTCGCCGGCGCGAACCCGGTCTCGGACCACGTGGTTCGAGCCGGGACGGCGAGCCGATTCTACAAACCTTCGCCGTTACCGCTCTCATCGTCGTAGTCGTCATCGCCATCGTCGCCGTCGACCTCGTCCCGGATCGAGTCGAGCTCGGAATCGACATCGATGGCGACGCCCTCGTCCGGGTAGTCGGTCGCGCCCGGCTCCACGTCGTCCCGTTCGTCGTCCGTAGTGTCGTGCGATCGGGTCGCGTCCGGACGGCGACCGTTGCCCGCTTCGGCGAGACGGTCGTCGATCTCGTGGCGGAGCGCGCGAGCGTCGTCGAGTAAGGTCCTGGCCTCGGGGTTCTCCGGCCGGCCGTCGAGCACGTCCTGGAGATCCACGAGCACGTCGTCGAGCCGGTCGAGGCCGTCACGGCCGAGCTCCTCGGTCAGCGCCCGCATCTCGCGCCCGCGCTCGCCGGCCGCCTGGCCGGTGCGCGCCAGCCGGATCGCCCCTTGAAGCGCTTCGAGCAGCCGGATGTTGGCTTCGAGCAGCGCGATCAGGGTCGGGATCGTGTACTCGTCGGTGAACCGGACGAGCTCGCCGGGCGTCGGCGGTCGCGGCAGGCCGAGCGGTCCCCGCCGCGGACCGCGCTCGCCCTCCAACTCGTTGCGGAGATCGTCCAGCGTTGTCGAGAGGTCGTCGGCCAACCGCCCGAGACCGGGGTCTGCTCCGCGATCGGGGTCGCGGTCACGGCCGCGCTCTTGGCGTCGATCGTCACGCGATCGCCGGTCGTCGTCCGGTCGGTCGTTCATGGCGCCTCGTTGGCGGCGCATGGGGAAAAGGACGGGTGCTCGGGACGGGCGAGGGACTACTCGCCCACGCCGGAGCTAGGCCGACCGAAACCCTTTTAGAATTAGGCTCGCCTAATCCCTCGCATGGCAGTCCCCGCCCGCGAACAGGACGCCGATCCCGACTCCTCCACGCCGAAGACGGCCGTTTCGATGCACTCGACACGACCCGAACGAACCGTGTTCGTCGAGGAGGACAACGCCGACGGCTGGATCGCGACCGATCTGACCGTCGAGTTGCGGCAGTAGGCACGCGGCTCGGCTCGCACCAATTTCTGAATTACTCATATCCGATGGTGCTTGGTGGTCTCCTTCCAAACACGCCGGTGGTGAACGTCGCCGTGATTCTCGTCGCTACCGGCTTTATTTGGTTCGGGAGCGGGTGGCTCGAAGGATCCGCCGAGCAACTTTCGGCATACTACGGCTTGCCGGCGGTCGTCCAGGGATCGATCGTCGTCGCGGTCGGCTCCAGTTTTCCCGAGCTTTCGAGCGTCACGTTCACTGCACTCGCCGGTTCGTTCGACATGGGTGTCGGAGCGATCGTTGGCTCTGCGGTGTTCAACGTGCTCGTGATCCCGGGACTCTCAGGGATCACGACGGACGACGATCTCGAAACCAGCCGAGCGATCGTCTACAAGGAGGCACAGTTCTATATGATTGCCGTCTCTGCGCTGGTAATCACGTTCGCCCTCGCAGTCATCCTACGTCCCGGTAGCCGACGGTTCGACGCTCACCGGCCAAATCACGCGCCTGCTCGCGACGATTCCACTCCTGCTGTACGGGCTCTATCTCTTCATTCAGTGGCAGGACGTCGGGGACCACGAGGCCGAGGACGTCAGTGAGGGGATCGCGGTGGGCCGTGAATGGGGGAAGCTCGCGGTCGGGCTCATCGTCATTCTCGTGGCAGTCGAACAACTGGTGGGTGGCGTCGAATCGCTCAGCCACACGTTCGGGATTCCGGAGTTCCTCGCTGGCGTGACGATCATCGCGGCGGCGACGAGCCTCCCGGATAAGCTGGTGAGCGTGCGCTCGGCTCGCGCCGGCAAGAGGGCCACCAGTCTCGGCAACGTCTTCGGATCGAACACATTCGACCTGCTCGTGGCAATCCCAGTGGGGGTGCTCATCGTCGGCAGCGTCCCCGTCGACTTCGCGGTGGCCATCCCGATGTTCGGCGTCCTCACGCTCGCGACCGTCCTGCTATTCACCATTCTGCGTACTGATCTATCGCTTACCGGCGTCGAATCGTACGGTCTTCTCGCCGCATATCTCCTGTTCGTCGCCTGGGTGATCGCCGAGACCGTCGGTGTGACACAGCTGATCCAGGGGGGCTGATCACGCCGACGCCCTGGGTGCGTGCCGCATCGAACTCCCGGAAGTCGACCGTAGGCCCCATCTTCCTGGGAACTAAAGTCGGTCAAACATATCCACCTTCTGTCGAGCGATTCGAGCGTATCCAATACGGATGGGTAACACCCCTCAACTGTCGAGAGATTGTGAACTATCTTCTTGATTGAGAAAACCGTGAAACGGGCAAACGAACTCTTCGCGGATGAGCTGCTCATCGGCGATTTTCAGTCCGATTCCGTCGAGTTCTTCGCTGATTCGATTGAGGTCATCGTGATCCGCCCCGATGGCGTTCACGTACACGTTCCGTTCACCGGTCATTATCTCCCGAACGGCCGTAACCCCGCGTACGTCACGGGCCCGGCTTGCGGTGTCAGCCCGTTCTGGAATGGATGCTGTGCAAATGATTTTCGTATAGAGCGGGTAGCCCGCGAGATCGTAGTCGATATCGATGTGGTACCCACGAATGATACCGCTCTCTTCGAGTTTGTTGATACGGGTTCGTACGGTACTCGGCGAGAGATCGAGCTTCTCCGCAATGTCGCTGGACGAGGTTCTTCGGGCGTCCTGCCGAAGATAGTAGAGAATGTGTTTGTCTACTGAATCCAATTCGCCGTTTTTCATCTGTAACGTACTATAATACTCCGTGCGAGTATTAGTCTTGTTTCTCTCGACCATCAGCACCGACCAGTCAGGGGATGACGAGAGGGGAGTCGAGATGTTCGCCAGTCGCTTGATGACGGATGAAGACTGACACGATTAATTGTTTGACGATCCGTCAAAGAAATCCGCTAGTTTAAGCACTTCCGTTACCAACACAGCGGCACAGGCACTCAGTCGTAACGAGCCCTCATTTGACACCAAATCCACCATCATGACGTCGAACCAAACCGTTGTAGACGAGCGACCGACGGAGTGTGAACGGAGCGAGTACTACGTCCTGGGTGGCAGACACCTCGGTTCTGCTGTCGCTCACCGTCTCCGCGCGGACGGCCCCCCCGTCTGTATCGTGGACGAGTCTTACGATCAGTCCGAAACGTCCGGATTCCGCGGTGATCCAACGGATATCCGAACCCTCGAAGAAGCCGGCGTCGCGACCGCATCGACGGTCGTCGTGGCCACGGCGTCGGACAGCCGCAACTTGCTCATCGCACAGCTCGTTCGAGCCTACTTCGACGAGATAACCATCATCGTGTTGACCAACGTTCCGGACCGCCTCGAGTTGTTCACGGAGGCGGGTCACGACCCGGTTTCCGCGACGTCCGCCCTGTCGGACGCGATCATGGATGCGATATGAAAGAGCTAGAACGCGACCTCGGGCTGCCGTCCGTCCTCGCGATCAGTATCGGGGCCATGATCGGGAGTGGGATATTCATCCTGCCAGCGCTCGCGCTCGAGATCGCCGGGCCGGCAGTGATACTCGCGTATCTGATCGCCGGGCTCCTCGTGGTGCCGGCCGCCCTCTCGAAGTCGGAGATGGCGACCGCGATGCCCGAGGCCGGCGGGACCTACATCTACATCGAGCGGGGAATGGGTCCGTTGCTCGGCACCATCGCCGGCGTCGGAACGTGGTTCTCGCTTTCGTTCAAAGGCGCACTCGCGCTCGTGGGTGGGGTTCCGTACCTCCTCTTGCTGTTCGATCTTCCACTCAAGCCGGTTGCTCTCGGGCTCGCTGCGGTGCTGATACTCATCAATATCGTCGGCGCGAAGCAGACGGGGCGGCTACAGGTCGCGATCGTCGTCGTCATGTTGGCTGCCCTCGGTTGGTTCACCGCTGGGAGCGCACCCAACGTCCAGTCGGGCAACTATATCGGCTTCTTCGATACCGGGGTCGGTGGACTCCTTGCTGCAACCGGCTTGGTGTTCGTCTCGTACGCTGGCGTCACGAAGGTTGCGAGCGTGGCCGAAGAGGTCGAAGATCCGGGTCGCAACATTCCGCTCGGCATCCTCGGTTCGCTCGCGTTCACGACACTCCTGTACGTGGCTATCGTGGCGGTATTGGTCGGAGTAACGGAACCAGGAAGCGTCGCCGGATCGCTGACGCCGGTAGCGGTCGCCGCAGAATCGACGCTCGGCCGGATCGGTGTCATCGCGGTCATTCTCGCAGCCATCCTCGCGCTCGTTTCGACGGCCAATGCGGGCATCCTCTCCTCGTCTCGTTACCCGTTTGCCATGAGCCGGGACGATCTCGCGCCACCGTCTCTCTCGTCGATAAGCGATCGCTTCGGGACCCCCGTGACCTCGATCACGCTCACCGGGGCCGTGCTGTTGGTACTCATCGCGTTCGTCCCGATCCTCGAAATCGCGAAGCTCGCCAGCGCGTTCCAGATCCTCGTGTTCGGACTCATCAATCTGGCCGTAGTCGCCTTCCGTGAGGGCAGCAAAGAGTACGAACCGGAGTTCACCTCGCCACTATACCCGTGGATCCAGGGGTTCGGTGCCATCACGAGCGCACTCTTGCTCACACAGATGGGAACTGTTGCACTCATCGGAGCAGCCGTCATCATTCTCGGGAGTATCGGCTGGTATGTCATGTATGTTCGACCGCGGGTCAACCGCGAAGGGGTGGCGACGGATGCGGTTCGGCGACGAGTGGGAAGAACACTGGTCACGGAAACGGAATCCGCAATAGACGACGGACCCCGCGAGGTTCTCGTCGCACTCACGAAGGACATCGGTGAGCAACGCGAACGATCACTGATTGCCATTGCGGCCGATCTGATCCGCTCGGATGGTGGCAGTGTCGTGGTCGTTCGGTTTCAGGAAGTCCCCGACCAAGCCCCGCTCACCGAGGACATAGCAGTACAGTCATCGTCCGATGTTTCGTTCGAAACCCGAATCAAAGCGTTTTCGACGGAGTTGGATGTCGACATCGAAGCCGACGAGATCGTCAGCCACGATACGAAACACGCAGTCGTCAACTTCGCGGACGCTCGGGGGGTAGGCACGATCATCACCGAAAACGAGCCGCTTCGGGTCCGATCCCAACTGCTCGGCTACGACCATCCAGACCGCGTCGTTCTTTCCGGGAAGGGTGGATCGTACTCACCGTTATCGGTGAACGTCGCCGAGGCCATTACTGTCGCAAACCAGGGAGAGCTCACGCTTTGGACGCCCGCTGATCGCGAGGGGGCCGACCAGTACAATCGCACGCTCGACGACTATCGGGCTGAAATCACGGAGATGCTCTCCGTTCCGGTGCATGCTGAATCGATTCGGGCCGACGGTGGGAGTCGGTCGGACTCCGACGTGGTAGTGTACCGCGGAACTACCGAACGAGTTCGGAGCACCGTATTCGGTACTCGTCCGATCATCCCGAGTACAGGTTGTACGACGATCGCGGTGTATCCCCACGAATCACGGCGGCCGCGATTCGTGCGTCGGCTGCTCGAGCAGATCACGTATGGATTCTAATAGTGATATAAAAGAACAATCAGCCGGCTACTTAGGGGGAAAGCTATTCGTTCGTCTATCCTCATAGTCTAACATTCACAGACGGCCGTACATAATAGACCCAGCTAACCGATCTCAGGCAGTTTATAAAAAGAGATCGAATCGGCGCTATCGCCAGGTCTCAGTGGGTCGCTTCTTCGAGCACGAGGGTGTCGTCTTCGAGGTAGTGTTCGAGGTGGTGGGCGTACTCCTCGTAGTCGGCGATCGCTCCCCGAAAGACTTCCTCGGAGGTGTAGTCGCCGAGGTTGTTCGTGAGCTCGATGTGATCGCGCATCCGCTGGATGATGTCGCTGAACATCACCATATCGTTGTAGAGCGACGTTCGGACGTCGTAGACGTCCTCGCCCTCGAACTCCACGTAACTGTGCTCGGCGAGGTTCACGGGGCCGGCGACCGGGACGCCTCCGAGCGCCTGGGCGCGCTCGGCGATCACGTCCGAGTGGTGCTCGACGGCCTCGTAGGCCTCTTCGAGGAAGCGGTGAACTTCGAGGAACTCCGCGCCCTCGACGTTCCAGTGGTGTTTCTTGAGCTGGTGGTACAGCACGTACGACGACGCGAGGTCGGCGTTCAGCGCGTCGATGATCTGCTCGGCCCGCTCGCCCTCGATCCGGAGCGCCGGCGATTCCTCGACGGTCCCGAACTCCTGGCGGAGTCGTGCGTCGGATTCCTGGCTGCTCATTGCATCCTCAGCTACGGCCCCCGTCCACTTAGTCATTGCTATCAAGAAAAATCGCTTTCGGGTAGCCAAAACAAAGTTCGCGCTTTCCCGGTCCGATCGGTCGGCGCTCGACGGCCGCCGGCGATGCGGTGAGCACGACCCGTATCGGGTCGCGGAACAGGCTGCCGGGGGTGACAAACTTTAACATACTTCGGCCCGTTCGTTCGAGTGTCGAGTGAAAACGACGGCAGCAACCCAGACAACAATGAGCACGTCCCCGCACGAGACTCCCTCCGAGTCGTCCGATGACGCGCCAGTGACGGCCGAACGCATCGCCGCCTTCGAGCGCGACGACGGCGCGGTCGTCGTCTACGACGAGCGCGAGCACACGGCGTGGATCCAATCGAGCGGCGCGGTCGACATCGAGGAAGCGCGCTGACCCGTAGCGTTTTCTCGCCGGCAGTGTGAGCGACCGGTATGCATCCCCGAGCACGTTCGTTCGCCGAGCGCGCCGCCGCCGAACACGATCTCGAGGTCGACGTCCACGAGTTCCCCGAAGGCACGAAAACGGCGGCCGACGCCGCCGACGCGATCGGGTGTGACGTCGCCCAGATCGCCAGCTCGCTCGCTTTCCATGCACCTGGCCTCGTCGTCGTGGTCACGAGCGGGGCCAATCGTGTGAGTGAGGGCCACCTCGCCGAGCTGCGGGACGTTCCGGAGAACGAGGTGGGGATGGCCGACGCCGACGACGTGCGCGAGGCGCTCGGCTGGTCGATCGGCGGCGTCCCGCCCTTTTGTCACGAAACGGACGTACCAGTGTATCTCGACGAGACGCTCACCGGGTTCGAGACGGTCTGGGCCGCCGCCGGCACCCCCGAAGCGGTGTTCCCGATCGCACCGGACCGACTCGAAACACTTGCGGGCGCGCAGTCGGTCGACGTGACCGAGTGACGAAACGCTCCTGATCCGCCACGCGTCGGCACAACGCAGATACCCTTCCGCGTCGAACCCGTCGTGTGAGCGAGCAACGCTACCTCCCCGACGACGAGTACACCCGCGAGTTCGAAGCCGAGGTGACGAGCGTCGACGAGACGGATCGTACCGCCGTCCTCGACGGCACCTACTTCTACAAGGAGGGCGGCGGCCAGCCCGCCGATCACGGGAGCCTCTCGTGGGACGACAGCTCGGCGCGCGTGGTCGACGTCCGTCAGGATCACGGCGAGATCCGCCACACCCTGGAGGGCGATCTCCCCGAGCCGGGCACGACGGTCCACGGCGATCTCGACTGGGACCGACGCTACGCCCACATGCGGTATCACACCGCCCAGCACGTCGTCTCGAAGGTCGTGCTCGACGAGTTCGATGCGAGCACGGCCGGCAACCAGATTCACGCCGACCGCGCCAGGATCGACTTCGAGCCCGCACACTTCGACGCCGAGGACTTGCGAACGATCGAACGACTGTCGAACGACCTGATCGAGCGGGACCTCCCGGTCGAGAAGTCCCGCCGGTCGCGCGATGCGCTCGAAGCCGAGACCCCCGATGGCCGGACGAACCTCGATCTCGTTCCCGATCACGTCGACCCGCTCCGGGCGGTCACGATCGGCGACGTCGACGTCTGCCCGTGTGGCGGGACCCACGTCGACAACCTCGGCGAACTCGGCGAAATCGAGATCGTCGAGCGCACCTCGAAAGGGGCGGACGTCGAGCGGATCGAGTTCGTGCTCGCCGATCCCGACTGACATTCCGCCGGTCACACTCCATCCGCCCGAAACCCGGGAACCGTTTTTATCCGTTGCGCCCCGAAAGTGTTCATGCGCGAAGCGGACGAGGACGCGACGACGCGCCAGCGGATCGCGGCGTACCTTCGCGGGGAGACGGCACCGCCTGGCGTCCTCGCGGAGGAATTCGCGATCACGACCGGGGCGGCGCTGGACCACGTCGAGCACATCGCCCAGTCGCTCGAAACCGAGGACGAACAGCTCCTCGTCGCCCCGCCGGAGTGTCGCGACTGCGGGTTTTCGGCGTTCGACGACCACGCGAACCGCCCCTCACGGTGTCCCGAATGTCGGAGCGAATCGATCGAGGAACCGCTCTTTCGGATCGAGTGAGCGAGCGTCGCGAGCGCCGCGGGAACCGAATTTCGAGAAGGGCGTCAGGTCCCCGAGAAGTCGATCCGCCCGCGCGAGGAGAGGTCGTGCTCGCCCGACGGCCCGAGCTTCTCGAACTCGTAGTCGGGTTCCGTGAGGTAGACCGCGCCGTCCGCCACGGCGACATCGACGGTTTCGAGCGTCGCACCCTCGCAGGGACCGGTCGTGCAGTAGCCCGTCCCCTGCTCGAACAGCGCGCCGTGGCGCTGACAGAGGAGTTCGCCGTCGCGCATCGCTGCCCCATCGCCCGAATCAAGCCTGACGTCGGTCCAGTGTTGGCAGTGATTCCGATACGCCGCAACCTCGTCGGCGAGCTTCGTCAGAATTGCTTCTTCCCGGTCGAACCCATCGCGGATCGTGAAGAGGAGCGTGCCGTCGGCGGGGACCTCGTCGAGGGCGGCGATCCGGCTCGCGGCGTCCATGCCGATCGTGCGTCCCCGATCGGTTTGAATCACTCGTAGTGTGCCCGCTCGATCCGCTCGTCGAACAGCCGCGAGAGCAATCGCGTCACCGGTCCGCCGCCGACCGCGACCCCGTCGGCGCGCGCGATCGGTCGGAGCTCCCACGTCGTGTTGGTGAGGAAGGCTTCGTCGGCCTCACGGACGTCGGCGGTCGTGTACGTGCCGGTTTCGACGGGGAACTCCTCGCCGGCGGCGAGATCGAGCACGACCGATCGCGTGATCCCGTCGAGCAGCGCTCCGTCGGTGCGTGGCGTCTTGAGCGTTCCCTCCTCGACGAGGAAGACGTTGCTCGTCGCGCCCTCCGTGAGGTTCCCCTCGCCGTCGCGCACCAGGGCTTCGTCGGCTCGGTATTCCTCGTTCGCCGCTCGCCGGAGTTCGAGCCGCGCGAGGATCCCGTCGAGGTAGTTGTGGGTCTTGGCGTCGCTCGGCACCGCCGCGTCCGGCACCGCGCGGGTCTTCACTGTCTGAACCGTCGCCGGCCCGTCCCACACCGATTCGCCGGCAAGGCCGCCCCGCGGGAGCTCCTCGACGATGATTCCCGGACCCGCTCCCGGAGGTCGTCGGGCACCGCGTCGGCGAAGCCCAGTTGTTCGGCGGTCCGGCGGAGCCGCGCCTCGTGGGCGTCCCACTCGAAAATCGACCCGCCGTAGGCTCGGAGGGTCTCGAACGCGGCGTCGCCGTAGCGAAACCCCCGGTCGCGGACGTTCACGCTCGCCTCGTCGGCGGGCACGAGGTCGCCGTCGACGTGATACTTCATCGATCGTCTCCCCGCCGGAGCGCCCCGTGCTGTCGGCAGTGTCGGGTCGTGGCCACTCGCACGCCGACTACTGCCGGCGCGCCTTCGCGCGCTCGGTCCAGCGCTCCAGCCGGCTCGCGGAGATGTCGGTTTCGTCGGCGATCGCCTCGGGATCGGCGTCGGCGAGGTCGGCGACGGTCTCGACGCCGGCGGCTTCGAGCTGTTCGGCGTAGGAGGGGCCGATCCCCTTGAGCACGTCCACGTCGTGTTCGGCGGCATCGTCGCTCGGGTCCGCCCCGGTCGGCCCGGCTGCCTCGGCGTTCTCGGCCGCCGAGATCGACTCGTTCGCCTCCTCGGTGATCGAACCGGTCGATCCCGCCGCATCGCCACCGGCCGCAGCGCTCTCGTCGGCGTGGTCGGTCGCGCCGGCCGCGTCGTCGGCAACGGTGTCGCTCCCGTGTCCCTCATCGGTCGTGCCGGTCTCGGGTTCCTCGCCACCCGATTCGGTCGTCCCGGCATCCCCGCTCAGATCGGGTTCCGTCGTCGATCCCCCCTCGACCTCGCCGCCGGAGTCCCGCCCCACCACCTCGCCCGGCTCCGCGCCGCCCTCGGCGTCCGCGTCGACCATCGACTCGGTCGATCCCGCGGCGTCGCCCCCTGTAGCTGCCGGTTCGTCCACGCCGGCGTCGCCCTCGTCGTGGTCCCCATCGCTCGTGTCCGTGCCCTTCACCGCCTCCTCGGACCCCGTTTCGACGCTCGCCCCCGAATCGTGGTCGCCCGGCTCGTGTTCGACCGTCACGCCGCCACGGTCGTCGTTCGACCGCTCGTCGCTCGAGTCCCGACCGTCGATACCAAGAATCGACTTGATCGTATCCAGCAGCGTCATGAGTGATGCTATCTCCCTCGGGACTTAAATACGTGCCCGAAGCGCTTCGTTCATCGCGTCCACTGGAGCGTCCCGACCGGTCCACCGCTCGAACGCCGCGACGCCCTGGTACAGCAGCATCCACCCGCCGTCGATCGTCGTCGCGCCCGTCGCCGCGGCCTCGCGCAGCAGTCGCGTCTCGATCGGCGTGTACACCGCGTCGAGCACGGCGAGATCGGCATGAAGCGTTTCGGGGGGAACCGGCGTCTCGTCGCTCTCCATCCCGACGCTCGTGGCGTTCACCAGAACGTCGGCGTCGGGAACGAGCGCTTCGAGCGCGTCGAGGCCGTGCCCGCTCGCACCGTCGACCTCGTCGGCGAGGTCGTGTGCGCGCTCCACCGTGCGGTTGGCAATCACGACGTCCATTCCCCTATCGGCGAGCGCGAACGCCGCCGCACGGCCCGCCCCGCCAGCGCCGACGACGACCGCTCGTCCGTCGAGCGCGACATCGTGGTGGGCGAACGCCCGTCTGACGCCGGCGGCGTCGGTGTTGTGGCCCGTCGGTTTTCGTCCACTGAAATCGACCGTGTTGACCGCGCCGATCCGCGCCGCGAGGTCGTCGGGGTCGACGAGGGCGAGGACGTCCTGCTTGAACGGGATGGTGACGTTCAGCCCCTGGATGCCGAGTGCGCTTGCACCCACGATGGCATCCTCGATGTCCTCGGTATCGGGCTCGAACGTCACGTACCGCGCGTCGATCCCGCGTTCTTCGTAGGCCGCCTCGTGCATCGGCGGCGACAGCGAGTGGGAAACGGGGTTGCCGAGTAGCCCGAACACCTGCATGGAAGCACGCTCGCGGCACGGCCCGATAAGCGCGGTGGTCGGCCGCTAACGGG
>PXSV01000080.1:32074-34527 GCA_003022685.1 Halobacteriales archaeon SW_9_67_24
GGCGACGGACAGCAAAAGAGATAGGTACGTGCCTCGCGGTTTCCGAACCAATGCTCGATCGGCTTCGCCATCCCCTCGCCGCCGTCGCCGTGGCGCTGTTGCTGACGGTGCCGTTCCTCGCGCTGTTCGTGACCCACGGGTTCCATCTCGATCCGGCCTCGACCGAGGAGAGTCCGGCGACGAACATCGCCGCCGGCACGGCCGTCCTCGCCGGGGGGCTCGCCATCCTCGGTGCGGCGTTCCTGCTCGCATGGGCGGCCGAGACGGCCGAAAAGGACGTCCCGACCGCCTTCGCCATCGCGGTGCTGGCGGTGCTCGCGGTCGCGCCCGAGTACGCCGTCGACGCCCTCTATGCGTGGCAGGCCGGCTCCGGCCAGAGCGGCTCGGCGAGCCTCGCCATCGCCAATATGACCGGCGCGAACCGCATCCTCATCGGGCTCGGTTGGTCGGGCATCGCGCTGTTCACCGTGTATCGCGCCAAGCGCTACGGCGACGAGGCCGTCGACCACCGCTCGGGCTTCCTCGCAGACGTGGTGACGCTCGACCACGACATCGCTCTCGAGATCGCCTTCCTGCTCGCCGCGACGGGGTTCGCCTTTCTCGTCCCGCTCGGCGGCACCATCGGTATCGCCGACACCATCGTTCTCGTCGGTCTCTACGTCGCCTACATCGCCATCATCGTCCGCGGCGACGTCGAAGAGCACGAGGAGAACGTCGGCGTGCCGGCGTACTTCCAGAGCTACTCGAAAGCCCCGCGCATCGCGGTCGTGCTCTTCCTGTTCGCCTTCTCGGGCGCAGTGATCTACGTCGCCGTGCATCCGTTCGCCACGGGCCTCGAAGAACTGGGCCTCCAGTACGGCGTCCCCGAGTTCTTCATGATCCAGTGGCTCGCGCCGCTCGCAAGCGAGAGCCCGGAGCTCATTGTCGTCGCCTATCTGGTGAACAAGACGCGCTCGACCGCCGGGTTCAACGCGCTCATCTCCTCGAAACTCAACCAGTGGACCCTCCTGATCGGGACGCTCGCGGTCGTCTACTCCATATCTGGATCACCGCCGCCCAGAGCCTCTTCGCCATCGGCATCCTCTCGAACTTCGAGATGTCGGCGCGCGAGGCGGTCGTTCTCCTCGTTCTCTTCGCCTCGCAGGTCATCGCGGAGTTCTACGTGATTCGAACGGTTGCCGAACCGGCGGCGACGAACATCTCCATCACCATTCTCTACGTCTACACCGTCGTCTATATGGTCCTCAGTGTCGGGCTGTTCGTCCGCCACCGCGAGAGCCTCCGTGAACTGCTCGGCCGCACCGCCACGAACGCCCGTGAGGCGATGGGCGGCGGCAGCCAACCCGAACGCGCCGACTGATGGCGGCGGACGATTCGACCTGCGCCGTCGTCGTCAGCCGGGCCGACCCCGCGTCGGTCCACATCGGCGACCACCTGCTCGAACTCGCCGACTGGGAACGAGTCGTGGACGACAGCCGCTCCGACGACGAGGGTGGCGGGGCGGTCTACCGAACGCCAGGCTTCGAACTCCGGGAGTTCGACGACCGCCATCTCGACCTCGAAGGCGTCGCCGACGCCTTTGTGGATCCCGATCTCGTGGTGTTCGCCTCGAAACACGCCGGCGATACCGGGCCCCTTCTCACCGCCCACCATACCGGCAACTTCGGCCCCGCCGATCACGGTGGCGAGAGCGGCGCGTTCGCTCGTGCCTGCCCGAACGCCCAGGCACACGTGCTCGGCGCGCTCTCCGAGCACGCTCCTTCGGGGTACGACGTCGGAATGGAGTGTACCCATCACGGCCCCACCGACGTCGGCGCACCCTCGATGTTCGTCGAACTGGGAAGTTCCGAAACCGAATGGGACGATCCCGAGGGGTCGCGGGCCGTCGCCCGGGCAATTCTCGGCCTTCGGGAGGTCGCGCCGCACCGCGAGCGCCAGGTCGCAGGGTTCGGCGGCGGCCACTACGTGCCCCGATTCGAGCGGGTCGTCCGCGAGACCGACTGGGCGGTGGGCCACATCGGCGCGGCCTGGAGCCTCGGGGCGATGGGTGACCCCGCCGACAACGCCGGTGTGCTCCGGCGCGCGTTCGAGCGCAGCGGCGCGACCCGCGCGCTCGTCGAGGGCGACCGGCCCGGTCTCGTGAGCACGGTCGAAGAACTCGGCCACGAGGTCGTGACCGAGACCTGGCTCAGGGAGACGGCGGGCGTCCCGCTCGATCTCGTCTCGCAGGTCGAGGGGACGATCGGGACGATCGACATGGGGCTCCGGTTCGGCGATCGCCCAAGTGAGGACGGCGAAGCGGTCGACGGGATCGCGACTACATCGCTGCCAGCGGCACTCCTCACCGAAGTCGGGGGAATCGATCCCGAAGCGGCGCGCGCGGCGGTCGAGCAGCGCGCGGTCGCGTTCGACACCGACCACGGCGGCTCGCGGCTCGCCGGACGGGTCGCGCT
>PXSV01000080.1:34571-39180 GCA_003022685.1 Halobacteriales archaeon SW_9_67_24
CGAGACGGCGTTCGACCCCGCTGCTGCCCGCGACGCGGGTGTGCCGGAGGGGCCGGCGTTCGGTCGCCTCGCGGCGGGGGAGGCGGTCACCGTCGACGGCGAGACGGTCGAGCCCGCGGCGGTTCACACGCGGCGCAAACGCCGATTTCCGCTCGACGGGTGTGACACGCGTCGGACAGAAGGGGAAAGATAAATAGCCGCCGTGCGTCATGCGGTGGTAAATGGATTCGATCATCGAGGATGCCATGGACGAGACCGAGTCGAGCGACGGGCGCGAGACACCGGCGGGCGAGCGAGAGGCCGGCACGATGAGCAACGAGGAGCTCGCCGGGGTCGTCGACGACCTCAAAACCCAGATCACGGTTGTCGGCTGTGGCGGCGCGGGGTCGAACACCGTCACCCGGATGGAGGAGGAGGGCATCCACGGCGCGAAGCTGGTCGCCGCGAACACCGACGCCCAACACCTCGTCGAGCAGGTCCAGGCCGACACCAAGATCCTGATGGGCCGCGAGCGAACCGGCGGACGTGGTGCGGGCTCAGTCCCGAAGATCGGCGAGGAGGCCGCCCGGGAGACGATCGAGGACATCCGGGAGTCGATCAAGGGCTCGGACATGGTGTTCGTCACTGCGGGGTTGGGTGGCGGCACCGGCACCGGGGCGGCTCCGGTGGTCGCCCAGGCCGCCCAGGAGGCCGGCGCGCTCACGATCGCGATCGCCACGATCCCGTTCACCGCGGAGGGCGAGCGCCGACGTTCGAACGCCGACGCCGGCCTCGAACGTCTCCGGGCGGTCTCCGATACGGTGATCGTCGTGCCGAACGACCGCCTGCTCGAATACGCTCCCAATCTCCCGCTCCAGGACGCCTTCACCATCTGTGACCGCGTGTTGATGCGCTCGGTCAAGGGGATGACCGAACTCATCACCAAGCCCGGCCTCGTGAACGTCGACTTCGCGGACGTTCGCACCGTGATGGAGAACGGCGGCGTCGCGATGATCGGGCTCGGCGAGTCGGACTCGGAGAACAAGGCCCGCGACTCGATCCAGTCGGCGCTTCGCTCGCCACTCTTGGACGTGGAGTTCAAAGGTGCGAGCTCCGCGCTCGTCAATGTGGTCGGCGGTCCCGACATGAGTATCGAGGAGGCCGAGGGCGTCGTCGAGGAGATCTACGACCGGATCGACCCCGACGCGCGGATCATCTGGGGCGCGTCGGTCGACGAGAGCTTCAGCGGCACGATGGAAACCATGATCGTCGTCACGGGCGTCGAGTCGCCCCAGATCTACGGACAGTCCGACCTCGCCGACGAGACCGGCCGGGTCGACGACGACATCGACTACGTCGAGTAATCCCCCGCGTTCTCGTTTCGGTCCACGATCGGACGACGGACCACGAACGACGAGATCGGTCAAGGAGCGCTCGCGCCTCAAGGAGTTCATGACCCAGACGACGGACCACGAACGACGATATCAGTCATCGCCGACCGATCCGATCGACAGCCAGCAGGGCTATCCGGCGCGATCGTAGCCCCCACGATTTCGAACGGTGATTCGTCCGCTGTCGGTTCGAGCAGTCGTAGCGGAGAAGTATGCGGTCGTTTCGCAGCCCCACGATTTCTACGCCTGGCCGACTATCAAGTGTCGGCTGACTGGGTAGATCGGCGGCCGATCGGGCTGTCGACGAACTACCCCTCAGCGACGCCGGCCGTGCCGAACCGCCAGCACGACGGCCGCGAGCAACGCGAGCAGGGCGACGACAGGGTCGAACCCAGGACCGTTGCCCGAGGTCGTCGCGGCGTCGGTCCCCGTCGACGCCGCGTTCGTGTCATCCGTCGTCGGCTGCTCTGATCTCGGGGCCAGGCTGGTCGTCGAATCCGTGGCGCTCGTCGCGGTCTGCGTCGTGGTCACCGTCGTCGACGATTCGGGATCGGTCCTCCGGGTCGTCGACGATGCCTCAGTCGTGATCGCGGTAGCTTCGATGAGCGTGGGTGCCGTCGTGGTCGATCGCTGTGTGGTGGTCATTGTGGTAGCGCCGTTCTCACTCAGTGCGAGCAGCCCGAACGTGCCGAACGTCTCGATCCCGGTCGCCGAGACGCGATTCGCGCTCGTGTTCACGGCCGACCCGTCCACCGTCGTCCACACCTGGTCGTCGAGGCTGCTGATCCAGAGTTCGAGCGCGGACTCGTCGACGCCCATGCCGTCCGCGTACTGCATCGTGAACGACGACAGCGAGGACGACGATCGACCGCCGGCACTGACGACCTGCGCGTAGCTCCCGATCCCGCGGCGATCGTCCGGCAGTGCGGCGGGCGTGGCGTCCGCCCGCGCGGCGATGTTCGTCCCGACGAAGGAGATCCGGGCGGTGTCGAGGCTCAGGTTCTCGATGACGTTCGATCGCTCGTTCCGGAAGGCGTAGTAGCCCCACCGCGTGTTGCGGCGCGCGACGCTGTCGACCACGGTGTTGTCGCCGCTGTCGAGCTCGAAGTGAATCCCCCACTTGTTCTCGACTGCGATCGCGTCCCGCACCGTGTTGTTCGTGCTGTCCCCGCCGGCCGCGATCCCGAGGGCGTTGTCGTAGGCCGTGGCGTTCCGGATGGTGATCCGACGCGACGCTCGGATGCCGACCCCCTCGGTGCTGTCGCGGGTGATCGTGTCGGCGATCGTGCCGTTCTCGACGCCGAGATAGAAGACGCCCCGTGACCAGTCGGCCGCCACGAGTCGCTCCACTGTGACGTTCGAGAGCAGGCCCGAAGAACCGTCGGCGACGACACCGTAACCGGATCCGTTCCCCGAGACGGTGTGACCGCCCCCGCTGAACGTCACGTCGCTCGCCGTGATCTCGATGCAGCGCGCGTCGTCGCTCGCGACGTCGGTCGTGAGAACGTACTCGCCAGGCGCATCGATCGTGGTACACGAGTCGACCGTCGTGGCCGTCTGTCCGGCGGCGAGTCCGACCGGCGACGCGATTGCTCCGACGCAGACGAGCACACCGAGGAGGAGCACCGCCCGAATCGAGGGCCGATTCATCGTTCGAAAACACGATTCGTTCATTGAATGCGAAAGGGATCGGGCAGGGGACGTATCCGTCCGCCGGTTTCGGAGCAGGTCTCCGGTTTCTGCCACGTCCGCATGCATCGCGGCCTGACGGCCCTCGTTCGTCGCTTCGGGATAGCGACTGACCGTTCGGTGTCACAAGATAGAAACCCCTCCAGTGGCTACGATCGCGGAAATGGACGTCAAATACGAACTCAGCAGCTATACGCGAGTGTTGAAACTCGCCAGCACGCCGGACTGGGAGGAGTTCTCACAGATCGCGCTGATCGCGGGCGCGGGGATCATTCTCGTCGGCCTGCTCGGCTTCCTGATCTTCCTCGTGATGAGCTTCGTGCCGGGAGGGGTCTGAGATGAGCGTGTACGCCGTGAAGACGACCGCGAGCCAGGAGCGCACGGTGGCGGACATGATCATGAACCGCGAGGCCGAGGACATCCACGCCGCGCTCGCGCCCGACTCGCTCACGAGTTACGTGATGGTCGAGGCCGACGATCACGCTATCCTCGAACGCGCGCTCGACGAGATCCCCCACGCCCGGAATCTCGTGCCCGGCGAGTCCTCGATCGCGGAGGTCGAACACTTCCTCTCGCCGAAACCCGACGTCGAGGGGATCGCCGAAAGCGACATCGTCGAACTCATCGCCGGCCCGTTCAAGGGCGAGAAGGCCCAGGTCCAGCGGATCGACGAGGGCAAGGACCAGGTGACCGTCGAACTCTACGAGGCGACGGTGCCGATCCCCGTCACGGTTCGGGGCGACCAGATTCGGGTACTAGACAGCGAGGAGCGCTGAATTTCGCTTTCCCCGTTCGTACCCAGTTCGTCCTCTGGAAAACGTTCCTGCCTACTCCGTCGTGGGGACCGTCGGACAGCCCACCGCGGTCGATAGCGCTGCCCAGTCCACCGTTCCATCCCGTCCGATGGCGACATCGATTCTGCGGCCGTTGCAGGTGTCGACGCGAAAGTCGATGGTCGCGGGTTCGTCGCCATCGACGCCGACGTCGAGCGTGTACGCGCTTGGCTTCGTAACCTCGATTTCGATGTAGGCGTCGGCTTCGATTCGATAGCGTTTCTGGAGTACCGATACCCCGGAGTTCCGGTTGGCGATGGCAACTCGTATCTGTCGGGCGGTTTCGGCGTCGTTCCAAACGAGTATCGTTACGGACCCACCGGTGGACGGGTTGCCGTCGGCAACACGCGCCGTCGTCTGTGGAAAGGTTTCGTTCGAACGGATTTCGACGAAATCGTCGTTCGTTCCGTCGTGTTCCGTCTCGCGCGTCGTCGTTGCGTTCGGAGTCGTGACGTTCGAGGTCGCTGTCGGTTGTGGACTCCTCGTCGACGTTCGATCCGGCGTGGTCGTCGGTGCTGGCGACCTCGATGTCGGTTCCTCGTCCTGCATCGTCGTCGGTAGTGACGAACTCGGTGTTGGTTCTCCGTCCCGCATTGCTGTCGAGGGACTCGAGTTCCCGGCACTACCCGTTTGTGTACAGCCGGCGAGAACCGCACTCGCGCCGAGCACGAGAAACGCTCGTCGCCCGGGTTCCGGACGTTTGTCGCTCACATTCCA
>PXSV01000081.1 GCA_003022685.1 Halobacteriales archaeon SW_9_67_24
CTTCTAATGCTATTCGTTCTACGACTCGTAGGCCCAGGCGACGAGAGCCACCCGCCCACACGGAACCAGCACCCTTTTTACCGACCGCGCGAACTGGTCCGAAGAACTGTTTTATGACCTGCCGGCCCGCGATTCGTCCGGTGTTCGACCCCCTCTCGCCTCCTGCTTCAGGACGGGCCCGATAGCCGCAGCACTCGGGTTCGTTTCGCTGCCGCCACGGTAGCCGCAGTTCCTCTCGACCACGCACGCATATGCCGACATCCGCCGAGTCGCCGGCCCAGCGCCGGCGCTCGTACGACCGCGTACCGACACCCGAACCACGACCGAACCGCCCGCGCCGTTGCCCGGAACGCCGCCACGGGACCCGCTCGCCCGCTCCACGTGGAGCCGTGCCGACATCCCCCGGGAGTGGTCGCCGATGAGCAGCCTCGACCGGGCGCTGTGGTGCAACCCCGACTTCCGGCGGTTCTTCGCCGGGCAGTTCGTCACGAACGCCGGGGACAGCCTCTACACGGTGGCGATGCTCTGGCTCGCCTTCGAGCTGAGCAACTCGACGCTGGTCACCGGCGCGCTGAACGCGATATTGCTCCTCCCGTGGCCTTTGCAGGTGTTCGCCGGCCCGCTCGTCGACCGACTGCCGCTCGAACGCGTCCTCGTCGGTTCGCAGGTGATCCAGGGCACCGTCGTGCTGGCCCTGCCGCTGGCGGCGGCGACGGGCCACCTGCGGGTCGGCGTCCTGTTCGCCGTCGCGCCGGTGTTGATGCTCGCGTCGCTGCTGATGGCACCGATGGAGACCGCACTGTTGCCCCGCATCGTCGAGGACGAGCGCCTCCCCGGCGCGAACGCGGCGCTCTCGACGGTGACGTTCGGGCTGGACATGGTGTTTGACGCGCTCGGCGGCGGCTTCGTCGCTTTGTTCGGCGCGACGACCCTGTTCCTCGCCGACTCGGTCACGTTCGCTGCTGCGGCACTGCTGTTCGCCGGTATCAGGCTCGGCACCCCCGCGAGGGCTGACGAGCGCACGGGATCGGGGCGCGAAACGGCCCCCGAGACCGTTCGCTCGGTGCTGCGTTCGTACGTCTCGGACCTTCGGGACGGGGTCAGGGTGCTCCGCGGGACAGTGTTCGTCGAACTGATACTGACGACCGCGGTGGCGAACTTCACGACTGGCGTCGCGCTGGCGATACTGCCGGCGTTCGGCGACGGTCTCGGCGGCCCCGCCGTCTATGGCCTCCTGTTGGGCGCGCTCGGGATCGGTCGGCTCGTCGGCTCGTTCGTGGGTCCGTGGTTCGAGGGCGTCTCCTACGGGAGGCTACTCCTCACCCACGGGCTGGGTGCCTGCTCCTGGCTCGCGGCAGTCCTCGCTCCGTCGCCGGCACTCACGGTCGTCCTGTTCGGCCTCGCGTGGGTTCCCGCCGGCATGTCGGGCGTGCTCATGGCGACGCTGAACCAGCGGGTGTTCCCGGCCGACCTGCTGGGTCGGGTCGCCGCAACAAAGGGCACCGCCTCAGGGGCGACGCTCCCGCTCGGCTCGCTCGTCGGTGGCGCGGTCGCCGCGGTGCTGGGAACGACGCTGACGATGGCGGTCGCCGCCAGCGGCTTCGGCTTCACGGCCGTCTACGTCCTCCTGCGCCCGCGACTTCGCCGGCTCCCCGCTGTCAGAGCGGCCAGGCCGGACGACTTCGGCGTAGAGGCTGAACAGTCGATCGAGTGATCCGCCTTTTCGCCCGATCGCATCACTCCGGCAGGAACGATAGCGTCTCCTCGATGACTCGCTCGTGGTCCCGCAGGAACGAGTGGTCCTCGTCGGGAAGGACTACTACTTCGCCTTGGGACAACCCCTCGGCGATCCGTTCCGTACTGTTGACCGGGATGTGGTCGTCGTCGCCCTGAAGGATTCGGGTGGGGACGTCGACGCCGAACTCGCCGGGAGTCACCGACGGCATATGCTCCCACGCCTCTTCGGGGACGTTCTCGGCCTCTTCTGCAAGGACTGCGGGGGCCCACAGCACCAACCGATCGACGCCCTCCGGCAGATGCTTCAGGGCCACCCGGCCGCCGAGGCTCTTGGCGACCACGCTGACCGTCGAACAGCCACGCGAGCGCAGGAAGTCGACGCCAGCCGCCAGTTCCGCGCGAAATTCCTCATCGGTCTTGCCCTCCAACTCGGCGGGCGACATCCACGTCTCGAACCGGGCGACGTGGTGGCCCTCCTCGGCCGCTGCACGGGAAAAGCGGAGGAACACGTCGCCGAACGGACCGTGTCCCGCCCCGGGTACCAACAGTACCCCGCGATCCGAGGCCCCTTCGGCCGTGTTCAGTCGTCCCGGATACGCGCTGTCGCCGACTTCGAGCGTGACGTCTTCGGACATCGCTCGACACAGTCAGAACTATGGGTACTAAAAATTTTCGTGAGTCTGACAGCAAGAGCCCAGCGGATTAAACCTGTCGTCCCGTCTCCAGTCACACTGGCGTCCATCCGGGTCACGACCGTGACGATTCCCCGATCTCGGCTCCGACGAACAACGATTAAAGTCTCCTCGTCCCCACGATCGGGTATGTTCGATTCCGACGATCTCGCCGACATCCGTTCGGCGAAAGAGGAGTGGGAGTCCGCAACCCTCGATCCCGTCCTCGATCGGTTCGGCGAACGCAGGGACACCTTCGAGACCGACACCGCGGGCCACGAGGTCGATCGGCTCTACACCCCCGACGACGTCGGCGAGCGCGACTACCGCGAGGACATCGGCTTCCCCGGCGAGGAACCCTACACCCGTGGGGTCTATCCCACGATGTACCGCGGCCGGCTCTGGACGATGCGTCAGTACGCCGGGATGGGCACCGCTCGGGAGACCAACGAGCGCTTCCAGTACCTGATCGACGAGGGCCAGACGGGACTCTCGATGGCCTTTGACTTGCCGACCCAGATGGGGTACGACTCGGATGCCGAGATGGCCGCGGGCGAGGTCGGTAAATCGGGCGTGGCGATCGACTCGATCCACGACATGGCGACCGTCTTCGAGGGCATCCCCCTGGATGAGGTCTCGACCAGCATGACGATCAACGCGCCCGCGAGCGTGCTGCTTGCGATGTACATCGCGGTCGGCGATCGCCAGGGCGTCGACCGCAAGGAGTTGCGGGGCACGATCCAGAACGACGTCCTGAAGGAGTACGTCGCGCGCAACCCCTACATCTACCCCCCGGAGCCCTCGATGCGGATCATCACCGATATCTTCGAGTTCTGCGCGGAGGAGGTCCCGAGTTTCAATACCATCTCGATCTCGGGCTATCACATCCGGGAGGCAGGCTCGTCGGCGGCCCAGGAGATCGCCTTCACCCTCGGCAACGGGATCGAATACGTCGAGGCCGCCACGGAGGCCGGCCTCGCGGTCGACGACTTCGCTCCCCAGCTTTCCTTTTTTTTCGCGTCGTACAACAACGTCCTGGAGGAGGTTGCGAAGTTCCGGGCCGCCAGGCGGATGTGGGCGAAGATCATGGACGAGCGCTTCGACGCCGACGACCCCAAATCTAGACAGCTCAAGTTCCACACCCAGACCGCGGGATCGACGCTGACCGCCCAGCAGATCGACAACAACATCGTTCGGGTGGCCTATCAGGGTCTCGCCGCCGTACTGGGGGGTACTCAGAGCCTCCATACGAACGGCAAGGACGAGGCGCTCTCGCTGCCCACCGAGGAGAGCGTCCGCACCGCGCTCCGTACCCAGCAGATCCTCGCCCACGAGTCGGGCGCGGCCGACACCGTCGACCCGCTCGCAGGGAGTTACTACGTCGAGGGCCTCACCGACGAGCTAGAGGAGGAAGCATTCGATATTCTCGATACTGTCGACGGGAAGGGTGGCATGCTTCAGGCCGTCGAGGACCAGTGGGTCCAGCGGCAGGTTCAAGACGTGGCTTTCGAGCGCCAGCAGGCGATCGAGGAGGGCGAGCGCGTGATCGTCGGCGTCAACGAGTACGACTGCAGCAGGTGCGCGACGAACGCGACGACGCGGCCGCCGAGGACGCGCTCTCGGCGCTCCACGAGGCCGCCGCGGGCGATTCGAACCTCATACCGTACCTCGTCGACGCGGTGAAAGCCGAAGCGACGACGGGCGAGATCTGCGACACGATGCGCGACGTCTTCGGCGAGCACCAGGGCGGAGCCGCGCTATGAACGTCGATCACGCCGGCATCGCCACCGACGACGCCGACGCACTTGCGGACCGCTACACCGACCTGTTCGAGTTCGAGGTGGCGCACGAGGAGACGTTCGACGGGATGGCCGTCGTCTTCCTCGACTGCGGGAATGGCTACTTCGAACTCCTCGAACCGTTCGACGGCGAGGGCGCGATCGCGAGGTATCTCGATCGGGGCGGGCCGGGCATCCACCACCTCGCGCTCGAAACCAACGATATCGAGGGAGCGATCGATCGCGCGCGCGAGCACGATGTTGAACTCATCGACGACGAACCGCGGGAAGGTGCGTGGGGCCACGAGGTGGCCTTCCTTCACCCCGAGTCGACCGGCGGTGTCCTGATCGAGTTCGTCGAGCACTGATCCTGTGTTTTCGTTCTATCGCTGACCGTCGACGAGTGCGTCGAGGATCTCGGTCTCGTTGTCGTAGACGATCGAGAGGTGGCCCTGGTCGGGGTAGACGTGCGCCTCGGCGGTAGGGATCCGTTCGATGTAGTACAGCCCCATCGAGAGCGGCACGATCCGGTCGGCCTGACCGTACCAGAAGAACACGGGGACGTCGATCGAATCGAGATCGAACCCCCAGTCGCTGGCGAACACGGCGAGTTCATCCGCGAGCGGGCCGTAGCCGTGGCGGCTGACCGCCTCGTAATCGCTTTCCAGGAGCACTCGTCCGACCTCGCCACGCCAGAGGTCGGCGTCGGCCGCGGCCGTCGACTCGACCGTGGATTCGAGGTACTCGTCGGGGTTCTTCCGGGCGGTGCGGCCGTCGGACCAGAGCGAGAGTTTCGCTAGCGGCTTCGCGTGCTTGGCGATCAAAAACGGGAGGCGATCACGCAGATCCACGGATTCGAGCGGGGCGAGACCGCAGGCGATGCCCCCGCGATCGATTCGCTCCGGGAGGCGCGCGGCACAGGCCGCCGCATAGGGACCGCCGCCGGAGATCCCGAGCATCGAGAACGAGTCGAGGCCGAGCGCGTCGGCGAGGTCGGCCACGTCGTCGGCCCAGTCGGCGACCGTGCGGTCCGGGGCGGGATCGGAGACGCCGAACCCAGGGCGTTCGGGCGCGATGACCCGGAGACCGCGTTCGCGACCCGCTGCGTCGAACAGTGCGCCGAAGGGCCGCGAGTTCGGGAAGCCGTGGAAAACGACGAACGGGTCGCCGTCGGGATCGCCGCAGTCGGCGTACCCGAGCGCCCGCCCGTCGCGACAGTCGACGGTCCTGGGGTTCGCTCGAATGTCACGAGCCACGTCGAGCATCGTCGATCCGTCCGGCTCCGGCCCGTTAGTTCCGAACAGTCCCACAAGCGTTCCCGCGATGTCGACCATGCTACTGGTCGCCGCGCCGTTCGTATTAGCCTTCCTGCGGTCGAGCGCCCTGCACGCGAACCAGGTACCGCTGTTTCCGGACAGGGACCTGTGATGCATGGGAGGGTCGTTGAGCGTCACTTCGCGAGGAGGTCTCGCGTGTGATCGTGAAGCGCTACGGGCGGCTCGGCAAACCACCGTGCCTCCAGAATTTCCTCATCGTCGGTCGCCGAGGCTGCTCCATTGCCGTGGGCTGCGAACTCGGTCGTCAGCATCGGGTACGACCGCGGTTCCTCGCTATGTTCGATGGTTTTGACGCGGGCGGCGAGCACGTCAGTCACCTCACAACGGACGCCAGTCTCTTCGCGAACCTCGCGGACCGCCGTTGCGGCAAGCGAGTCGTCGACCTCGTAGCCGCCGCCCGGCGTCCCCCACGTCTCGGGCGCGTCGGGATGGCGAACGAACAGGACACGACCTCGCGGATCGCGGACGAGTGCCCCGGCCTCCGCGAGCATTCCGGTCTCGCGGACGAGATCGAGGCCGTGCTCGTAGAATGCGGGATCGTTTTCGACGCGGGTGGTCGTGGTCTCGAACGCGCCGAACCGTTCGGCCAGGCGCCCGCGTTCGGCCGCGACCGCCATGCAGGCGTCGTCCTCTATCGCCATTCGCGAGTCCTCGTCATTCGCCGTCGGTCGGGGTCGCCGACGCGGAGTCGTTGCCGTCAAACGATCGTGGTTCGGAACCCTGCCCGACGATCTCGGTCGCGCCGGTTTCGAGGGTGATGAGCATCGCCTGGCCGCCGTAGCCGTGGGTCTGGTCGTGACCCCGGACGACGACGCGGCTCGTTCCATTCGGGATTTCGATCGTCTCCGAGCGCGTGAAGCGTTCGGTGCCGTGTGAATGGAGGAGTTCGCGCCGGCCGAGACGCTCTCCGCCGAGGGTCTCGACCTGCCACCAGTTCGCGTAGCCGTCCTCGCCTTCGTCGTCGTGATAGAGGGTCACGTCGAAGCGGTAGCTGTCGTCGGTCGATGCGACTTCGACGCCGACGACGTTCGCCTCGTGGAGATCAAGTCCGCCGCCCGCAGTCGTCCCTGGCGTCGATGACTCGGTTGCCGCGGCGGTGGTCGTCGTTGTTTCCGCGGAGGTGTTCGTCCCGGCTGTCGTGGTGTTGTCTGTGATTGTTTCGTCGGAACCAGTCGCTTCTGCCTCCTCTGTAGCCGTCGTGCCGTCTCCACCGCCGCTGTCGCTGCCACCGCCGAGACAGCCGGCGAGCGATCCGCCGATCGCGGCCGCGAGCGCGAGGTATCGTCGGCGGGAAGTCGTCGATCCGGACCGGTGTCGACTCATGATTGTGGGTCGGGTTCGCGCGTCATCTATCCGTCGGGACCTCATTCCCACAGTGGTTGGGCGGGGCGGTCGCGGGGTAGTCGCCTGGCGCTCTGCTGAGCGGAGTCGTTCGAAACGGCGGAGCCGTTTCGTGATGACGAGAGAGCTTCGCTCTCTCGAACCACGACTGAGGGCTTCAGCGGTGCTGTGCGGTTGCGGGGAGCGCTAGCGATCCCACCGCGAGTGAGCCAAAGGCGAACGAGCGGGTGTTTTTAGTCCAGGTTTTTGCGAGGGGTTGAGCGCGAACAAAGTGAGCGCGAACCCCCGAAGTAAAAAAGTGGAGGTTCAGCCGAAGTTCTCGATCTTCGCCCTGTCGGGGTCGCCACCAGCCGCGGCGAGCGCGTCGGTCGCGGCGTCGAGGAAGTCCGCAAAGCCGTAGACGAACACCTGTTCGTCCCCGTCGCCGGCGAGCGCCTCGGCGGTTGGATCGGTCAGGTCGGCGTCCTCGCTTACGACGTGGACGACCGCACCGGACTCACGGAGCGTGTCGAGGCGGTCCTCGTGGACCGGGTGATCGTCGCGGTAGATCACCGCGGTCTCGCCGCCGTCGTCGAGGGTGCGCTCGGCGATCCCGACTGCGGGGCCCACGCCCGGCCCGCCGGCGAGAACCGTGGTTCGCGGTTCGTCCTCATAGTAGGCGTTGCCGAACGGCCCCGTCATCGTCACCGCATCGTCCGCGTCGAGTTCCGCAAGATAGGGAGCGACGTCGCCATCGGGATCGACGCTGACGGTGACTTCGAAGGCGTCCTCGACGGCGGGCGAGGAAAGGGTGTAAAAGCGGGAGCGTTGCTCGCCGTCGATGTCGAGCGAGAGCTTGACGAACTGGCCAGGTCTCGCGTCGAACCCGTCGGGGGTGTCGAGGTCGAGCGCAACAGTTTGTGGGCCGATGTCCCGATTATCGCGCACGCGAGTTCGTGTGGGTTCCATACCGACGTTCGGCGAGGACCGGCCAAAGGAACTTCGATATGCCGCCCGAGGGCGGCCACCCCTGGCGGAAATTGCGGGAACCGACGGAGAGAAGCGTGCTACTCGGAACCGAACACAGGCCCGCCCTCGACGGGGGTTGGGGTCGTCGTTCCGAAGCCTTTTCGTCCGCAGATAGCGTACCCGGACCCAGCACATGCCAGATGATTTGAACTGGGCCATCGGTGGGGAGGCCGGCGACGGGATCAACTCCACGGGGAAGATCTTCGCGCAGGCGCTCTCGCGGGCGGGCCGACACGTCTTCACCTCGAAGGACTTCGCCTCGCGAATCCGGGGAGGGTACACCGCCTACAAGGTCCGGAGTTCGACCGAGCGCGTCGAGTCGGTCGTCGACCGCCTCGACATCCTGATCGCGCTGACCCAGCGCACGGTCGAGGAGAACATGGACGAACTCCACGAGGGCTCGGTCATCATCTACGACGGCGAGCGCACGATGATGGAGGACTTCGAGGCCCCCGAGGGGATGGTCGGGCTGCCCGTCCCGCTCAAACGCCTCGCCGAGGACGCCGGCGGTGCGCTCATGCAGAACATCGTGGCGCTCGGCGCGGCCTGTGAGGTCGCGGACTTCCCGATCGAGAACTTGGACGAGGCGCTCGAAAAACGCTTCGGCGACAAGGGCGAGTCGATCGTCGCGAACAACCGCGAGGCCGCGCGGCTCGGCGAGGAACACGTCGTCGAGGAACTCGACCACGGGGAGTTCGACTACGACCTCGAAACCACCGACGACGATTACGTCCTCCTGAACGGCGACGAGGCGATCGGCATGGGCGCGATCGCCGCGGGCTGTCGCTTCTATTCGGGGTATCCCATCACGCCCGCCACGGATGTAATGGAGTACCTCAAGGGTAGGTTAGAGCGCTACGGCGGCCACGTGATGCAGGCCGAGGACGAACTCGCCGCGATCAACATGGCGCTCGGTGCGGCGCGGGCGGGCGCGCGCTCGATGACCGCGACCAGTGGTCCAGGAATCGACCTGATGGCCGAGACGTTCGGGCTGGTCGCTACCAGCGAGACGCCGCTCGTGATCTGTGACGTGATGCGGTCGGGCCCCTCGACCGGGATGCCCACCAAGCAGGAACAGGGCGATCTCGACATGCTCCTGTACGGCGGTCACGGCGAGATCCCGCGGTTCGTGGTCGCACCCACGACGATTTCGGAGTGTTTCCACAAGACGGTCGAGGCATTCAACCTCGCCGAGCAGTACCAGACGCCGGTGTATCTGGTGGGCGATCTATCGCTCGCAGTAACCGAGCAGACGTTCGAGCCCGAGGAGTTCGACATGGAGAGCGTCGAAATCGACCGCGGCAACATCGTCGGCGAGGACGACCTCGACGCGTGGCTTGACGACAACGATCGGTTCCAGCCACACTTCCCCGCTGCGGACGGCATCAGCCCACGGACGCTGCCCGGAACGTCGGGCGGCGCACACATGACCACGGGGCTCGAACACGACGAACTCGGCCGCCGGACCGAGGAACAGGACGTGCGGATCGAGCAGGTCGACAAGCGCAACCAGAAGGTCGAGACCGCCCGAGAGAACGAGGACTGGGACTACCGCGAGTTCGGCGACAGCGACGCGGAGACGCTCGTGCTCTCGTGGGGATCGAACGAAGGCGCGATGCGCGAGGCGATCAGGTTCCTCGACGAGGCCGACGTCGACGTTCGCTTCCTCTCGGTTCCCTATCTGTTCCCTCGGCCCGACCTCACCGAGGAGATCGAGGCCGCTGAGGACGTCATCGTGGTGGAGTGCAACGCAACCGGGCAGTTCGCCGATGTGATCGAAGGCGACGCCCTTACCCGAGTCAAGCGGATAAACAAGTACGACGGCGTGCGATTCAAGGCCGACGAGCTCGCCGAGCGGATCACCGACGAGATCGACACCGCACAGGAGGTCCCCACATGAGTTCCGACATTCGATTCACCGACTTCAAGTCCGACAAGCAGCCCACGTGGTGTCCTGGCTGCGGCGACTTCGGCACGATGAACGGCATGATGAAGGCACTCGCGAACACCGGCAACGACCCCGACAACACCTTCGTCGTGGCGGGCATCGGCTGCTCGGGCAAGATCGGCACGTACATGCACAGCTACGCCCTTCACGGCGTCCACGGCCGCGCCCTGCCGGTGGGCATCGGCGTCAAGAGCGCGAACCCCGACCTCGAAGTGATGGTTTCCGGTGGGGATGGCGACGGCTACTCCATCGGCGCGGGTCATTTCGTCCACGCCGTCCGGCGGAACATGGACATGACCTACGTCGTGATGGACAACAGAATTTATGGGCTGACGAAAGGCCAGTTCTCGCCCACCAGTCGTGAGGACTTCGAGACCGCGACCTCGCCCGACGGGCCGAAGCAGGCCCCGGTCAACCCGCTCGCGCTCGCGCTCGCCGCCGACGGGAGCTTCATCGCCCAGTCGTTCTCGTCGGACGCCCAGCGCCACACCGAGATCGTCCAGGAAGCCGTCGAACACGACGGGTTCGGGTTCGTGAACGTCTACAGCCCGTGTGTCACGTTCAACGATGTCGACACCTACGATTACTTCCGGGACGCGATCGTCGACCTCGACGAGGAGGACCACGACCCGTCCGATCGCGACGCCGCCGAGGCGAAAATCATGGACGACGACACCGAATACCAGGGCGTCATCTACCAGGATGAGAAGTCGGTGCCGTACAACGAGCGCCACGGTCTCGACGAGAACATGGCCGACATTCCGGACGGCGCGCCAGAGGACGCCACCGACCTCGTTCGCGAGTTCTACTAGCGTCTTTTTCGCTAGGAGGTCGCGCTCGTTCACTCCGGACGGACAAAGTGCTTCGGTGCTCTCGTTCGCCTTCGTTTTCGTGCGGTGAAGTCGCGCGAACGGTCCACGGAACTTCCAGTCCTGCGCCACTCACGAGAACACCGTTCGCTCGCGGCAGGACCGCTAGCGTTCCCCACGTCCGCACGACATCGCCGAAACCTTTGGCTCCACCGCGAAACACTCAGTTCGGGATCGCTTCGTCGGGGCCCTTAGAGCGAGCCGCGCCGACCGGCGACTCGACGGCCGAACGGAAACAGGAGACCGCCGAGGGCGACGAGAACGAGAACCCAAAACACGGTCGAGGCGAGGAGCGTGATCGGTGTCGTCCAGAACAGGTCGAACTGTCCGGGATGCAGCACCAACCGGTCGAACAGTTCGTACGTTGATGGCAAGAGCAGGACGGTGGCCGTGCCCAGTCGCTGACGGCGTGTCGTTGCAGCACCGAGCGGGAACACGAATGCCACGGGAACGGACCACTGGAGGTGTAGCGCAAGCGCGTCCGACCAGTACCGAAGGATCGAGGGAGGTGAACCGCCCCACTCGACAAACAGCCGTGGTGTCATTGGGACGAGGGCGATGACGACGACGGCAGCGATCCCGACCGTCTCACGGAACCCGAGGGGACGAGCGTGCCAGTGTCGGAGTCCCCCACCGAGAACGAGCGTAAGTGTATGGACTGCTCCGACTGCGTACCAGACGTGCGCCCCACCCAGCTGGGGTACCACGAACTCGAGCACGAGGGCGGCCGAGACGAACGCTGCACCGACGACGAGCGCAAGGTGAGAATCACGCATCGATCGCCCCAGTGTTCGGCTGGCACAGAAAACCCCCCTCGCAGGGTTCCGAGAACGCTGATCGGGGGCGAACCGTTGGCGTCAGTTCGACTGGCGTTCGTTCCACGCGGTGCGCGCCTGGCGACCAGCCGGGATGAGCACCCAGAAGACGAGCGCGCCGACGATGGCGAACCAGAACATCGCCTCCCGGAGGGTGAGCGCGAGC
Source organism: Halobacteriales archaeon SW_9_67_24 (assembly GCA_003022685.1). Taxonomy (GTDB): domain Archaea; phylum Halobacteriota; class Halobacteria; order Halobacteriales; family Halococcaceae; genus Halococcus. Next base: position 11,671 of record PXSV01000081.1, read on the forward strand.
GCGCCGAACAGTTCGAGATCGGAGGGCGGCTCGGCGATGAGCTGGATGGGCGACTCGAAGCTCTCGGTGGTGTACCAGCCCGAGAGCACCATCCACCCGAGCAGCCCGCCGGTGAGCATCGCCAGGCCCTTGGCGAATTCGTCACTCATTGCCTGATTGTTCGTCGCTGTCGTCTTGAGCGTTCCGCATCCCCGTAGTGCGAAAGCGGGTCCCGAGCACGTACACGGCCGCGCCGAGCCCGATCAACGCGAGACCGATTAGAACGAGAACGAGGCCGGCCACGTCGGGACCGATCGGGAGCGGCACGTCGAGAACGTCGAACAACACCGGCAGCGGCCCGGCCTCGGCGGTGGCGGCGTCGAGAAACGCAAAGCCGAGAAGCACGCTGACGATCGCGATCAGCGTCGAGAACACCGTGACCGCCTTGTAAGTCCGCAGCGAGACGACGACCTCGCGGCCGCCGCCGCTGCCGTCGTCGGTGCCCTTGATCTCGACACCGGAATCCGCGTCGGAACTCACGAGTCAGCGCGGCGGGCGGAGCCGGTAGTACCGCCGGTTCAGGTCGAACATGTACCCCTCGCGCATCGCGCGCAGCACGCCGTAGGTGATGAACCCGGCGACGAAGGGCAGCAGGAACGTCAGATCGAACAGGAGATGCGGGTCGATCCACGTCGGCGTGAGGTTCTTGATCGAGAGCGCGCTGATCATCGCGGCGAACACCACGCCGAACACGCCGACCGCCGCCCAGAACGGCTGCTCGACCGGCCGCCGTGCGGCTCCCTTGTTGAGGAACGGCACGATCGCGATGAACCCGACCACGACGAGGTTCGCGAGCACGCCGTACGTGGAGTCCTGGAGCAGCTTCTTCCCACCCAGAACCGCGAGTTCGGGGTTCAGCGGCCCGAGTTTCAACAGGCCGAACGACCAGTAGAGATACCAGTCAGGCAGGATGATCGCGGGGGTCTGGCTCGGGTTCGCCGGCGCGCCGAGGTGTGGCGGCAGCGTCGCCGAGAGAAAGAGGATCAGCCCGACGAAGAAGCTCGTGAGCGCGAGATTGCGAACCATCTCGTGGGGCCAGGTGGGAAAGGCCAGCACGTCGCGCTCGACGTAGCTCGAATCGTTCCGGAGGTCCTGATCCTCCCGGCGCGAGCGCTCGAAGTACTCGTAGGTCAGCCGCGAGAGCCCCTGCGTGCGCTCCTTGCGCTCGCCCCACGTCGGGGTCTCGTCGTCGGGTGCGACGATGCCCGTTCCGTCGGCGGCGACTTCCTCGTCCTCACCGCCGTCGGTCCGAATGCCCGACGAGGATCGCGCGCTTTCGGCGCGCTCACCACCGTTAGGGCGCGCCGCGCCCTGACGAGGCTCGCGCTCACTTCGTTCGCGCTTACCTCCGTCGGTTGCGGCCTCAGTCGGTTCGTCCGTGTCGGTGGAGTTGTCTCGGGTCATTGTCTCAGTGGGGTTCCGCGATTCCCTGCATCCAGACGATGCCGATGTGCACGGCGATCAGCGACGTCACCACGAACGGCAGGAAGAACACGTGGAGGATGTACATCCGCATCAGCGTCGCCTGGCCGAGCGAGAACCCGCCGAAGATGAGCTGGGCGACCCACTCGCCGATGAGCGGGATCGAGAGGCTCATTTCAACGCCGATCTGGCCGGCCCAGTACGCGAGCTGGTCCCACGTCAGCAGGTAGCCGGTGTACCCGAACACCATCGTGAGCGAGATGAGGACGATGCCGAGGATCCAGTTGAGCTCGCGGGGCTCCTTGTACGCCCCGGTGAAGTACACCCGGAGCATGTGGAGGAACACCGCGGCGGTCATCACCTGGGCCGACCACCGGTGGATCGACCGGAGCATGAACCCGAAGTTGATGTCGGTCATGATCGCGGTGAGCGAACAGTACGCCACCGACGCGCTCTCGATCGAACAGGCTCCCGCGGCCGCCGCCGGCGAGTAGTAAAAGCCGAGCAGCGCGCCCGAAATCGCCGCGACGATGTAGGCGATCGTCGAGAAGCTCCCGAGCGCGTACAGCGGATACCAGTACCAGAACTTGTTGTCGAGGTTGTACTGCTCGGTGTGGCTCTTCGGCATCTGCATGTTGACCTTGTAGTAGAGGTTCTCCAGCACCTCGAGGTAATCGACGATCCGCAGCCGCTTGTCGAGCCAGAGCAGCACGGTGAGGTACGCCCCCTCGATCGGAGTCAGGTCCTTCTGTTCCATCCACGCGTCGTGGTCGTGGTCGTCGGCACGTTCGAGACTCATGTGTTATTCACCACCCTCGCCGGACTCGCCGCCGGTGTCTTCCGGACGGGGCAGCGACGTGAACTGCCGGCGGACGATACTGAACGGGCTGTACACCGATTGGTGGCACGGACAGTACACCGAGTTCGCCGCGCCGAAGCTCGCGGTCGCCTTGAAGCCGGGCACACAGCAGAAGTGGGTGCACTTGTTCAGCCACGCGATGAACCCCTGTGACGTGCTCGCTTGCAGCCACTCCCGCACCGCGGGATCGTCCGCGTTCTGGGCGAGATCCTCGATCCGCGTGCTCCGCAACACCTGCACCGGGACCGTCTCCTGTGGCGAGAGGTCCTGCGAGCGCCACGTCGCCGACGCGGGCTTGCCGATCCCGGCCGTCCCGACGTCGTTGCCCCACGTTTCCCAGTCGTCGAACATGTCGACGGTGAGCTTGTCGCCGGGACTGAGGTCGCTCTGCCACTCGTAGCTCGGCTGGGGGGCCGACCGGAAGAAGTTGCCCTGGTCGGCGTCGGGCCGGATGCCGGGGTACGTCTGGACGCCACAGTACTGGTACCACTCGCTGGAGTAGGTGGTGCCCCCGAGCTGCATCTCGGCGACCTTGATCTCCTCGTTGTCGACCGTCCGCGTCTCGACTTCGGGCCAGACGCCCTTCAGCTCCCCACCGTCGGTGATCTCGACGGGGATCTGGGGCATCGCCCGTGGGGCCGGCCCGTCGGTGTTCTCGATGCCGTAGTACTGGATCGTCCCGCCACCCGCCCCCGACGAGGTGGTGGTGAGGTCGGCCCCGACCGCGGTCGTGATGCCCGTCGCACCGAGCGCCGACGCACCGACGACGCCCTTCACGAACCGTCTCCGTCCCGATTCGGCTGGATACCTGTCTTCGTTTTCCGGCATGGTTATCGTTTGTAGTACGGATAGACCGCCCGTTTCACGGAGTCCCACGCGCCGTCGGTGGCGCTCGTCCCCGTCTGCTGTTCCTCGCGGATGTAGAGGTCCTCCCACTTCCGCCGGCGCTTTTTCACGATCATCACGTCGGGGAGGAACTCCTTGCGGTAGAGCATGAGGATAAAGGCGAGATCGACGAACACGACCGCGAGCGCCGCGCCGAGGTACATGTTGCCGAGCTCGTCGCCGCCCCAGCCACTCACGAGGCCGAAGGCGAACAGTCCCACGAACACGATCTCGACGATCGTCAGGAGGACGATCGCGATCGCGGCCGCAGTGCTCTCCCGCGCCGGTTCGTACCGATGGATGTCGCCGTAGGTGCTATTGGACGAACTCATCAGTTGTTGCCTCCCTTCGCGTTGGGCGATTCACCGTACTTCACGGTGAAGAAGGTGTAAATCAGCGAGACCACCATCATCAGGATGGTGGCGATCCCGACGAAGTGCGCCTGGAAGGGAACGCCCATCTCCTCGGGGTCGACCTGCTCTTCGCCACCACCGCCCCCGCTGCTCGCGCCACCCTCCTGAACGACGACGGTGCCGACCATCCCGACGGCTTCGTGGGGTTCGCAGTAGTAGGGGAACCCACCGGTTTCCTGAAAGGTGTGTTCGAAGGTTATTCCGCTGCCTTCTTCCGTACTCCCGCTGTCGAACGCGCCGTCTTCGGCGACGACGTTGTGTGCGCCACCCTCGCCGGTCCACTCCCAGACGACGGTGTCGCCAGGTGCGATGGTGACCTCCTCGGGTGCGAAGGAGGTTCCCGATCCCGCGCCGACTTCCACCGTCTTCGTACTGCCGCCACCGTCACCCGAACTTTGGTTGCCACCGGTCATGTTCCCGCTGCCGGTCGTGTTGCTGCCGGACTGGTTACCGCCGGAGGCGTTGTCCTCCTGTGCGGCGGCCGCCCCGCTGGCAGCCGCGCCGCCGGCCGCGGCACTCGCTCCCAGCAGGAAATCCCGCCTGTTCATGTGTGTTTGTGTTCGGGGCTGGCTTCGCATAAGTCCACCGAATCCGGGGGCCACGGCCACTATGCCGACCGGGAAACGTCATCGGCGTCGTTTCCGTTCGCCCCCCGTTCGGCCGTCCCGGAACCCCCACTTCCGGCACCGGAATCAGCGATCTCGCCGGCCGGCTGCTCGCCCTCCGTATCGCGGTACTTCTCGGGCAGGATCTCGGGGCGTTCGTCCGAGCCGACGCCGACCGCACGCAGCCGGTCGCGGTACTCCGCCGCCCGGAACGTATCCGAGAGTCGCGCGTTCGCCACCTGGAGGAAGAGCACTGGGCGGCGGCCACGGCCTGAAGCATCCAGTTGCCGAGCTCGCCGCCACCCTCCGGCACCGCCGCGGGATCGGGCAGCGGCTCGCCCTCCGGGGGTTCGGGCACGTCGTAGTCGTCCATCGAACAGAGCGCGACGGAGGGTTTCACGTCCCGAAGCACGGTCCCGCGGCCCTCGACGCTCCCACCCGGAGCGACGTGGGCGTACCCCTCGTCGGAGTACGCGAGCAGGCCGTCCTCGACGCGCTCGACCCGCGCGAACACCTCCCGGTTTTCGACCCGGTGCAGGAGGTCGGCCTCGACGCGTTCGAGGAGCTCCGTGCCCGTGATCCACGCTTCTTTGTCGAAGGCGGCGTCCCACTCCTCGGGGCTCATCTCGGCCATGTCCTGCGGGCCGAACGCCTCGAAGTCGTAGGTTTCCTCGACCTGTCTGCGGAGGTCTGCGGTCTCGTCGTCCGAGGCGTCCGCTCGGTCCGCCTCGTGGTCGCCCGCATCCGCGGTCCCGTCGTCGTTCGACGACGAGGATCGGGGATCGGCCATCGCTTCACCTACGCCACGAGCCGGGTTAGGCTTTCCGACCGCCCGCGAGCGGGTTTCGGCAGTCTTTAGCGCCCACGACACCGACATCGTGCATGTTCGGGCTGGACGACGCGACCGTGGCGACGATCGTCGCGATCGCGGTCACAGCCAGTTTCCCGTGCTTTCTGTATGGCGCGTGGATCATGATCGACGCCGGGAAGGTGACGTGGGACGTGTTGACCTATCACCTGAAGTTCATCGTGACCGGGCTTGCGCTCACCACGGTTCCACTCCTCGTGTGGATGCTGCCCCGCCTGTTCCAGCAGCTGGGTGGTGCGTCGGCGCTTCATGCCTTTTTGGGACTCCAGGCCTACGCGATGCTCGCGTTCGGCTTCACGGGGATCGTTCGGATCTTCCGTGCGAAGCGCGAGCACGACCTGTATCACGACTACGACGAGGACGTGCTCCTCGATGAGATCGGCTCCGATCGGATGGATCACTGGCGGAGCCGGCTCCGGATCGGCGTGTTCGGCTACGTGATCTTCTGGCTGCTGGCGTACGTCGTGGGGATCGCCAGGTACGCGCTCCGCTATCTCGCTTGAGTCGACGTGTCACGGAAAACCGCCGGTCCCGGTTCGGGACCGGCCGGCTGATGCCACGCACAGGGATGCAGCCCGGGGGTGGCTGCACCTCGACGCTTCGCCGCGCTCGATAAAAGTCCCCACCGGTCGTTCATCCGTTTCACCTCGAAACGGCACGGAACCGTTCGAAACGGACGATCCTCCTCGTCGTTCACCATGCCTGGCCACTTGCTCGATCGACCTCGCTATCGAGCTTCGAGGACGGACAGACGTCCTCCAGAACGCAGTCGGCACAGGCGGGGTTCCGCGCGGTGCAGGTCGCCCGGCCGTGGCTGATGAACAGATGGGTGAGCGCCTGCCATTCGCTCTCGGGAACGAGTTCCATCAGGTCCGCCTCGATCCTCTCCGGCCGTTCCTCGTCGGTGAGATCGAGCCGCCGCGTGATCCGCTGGACGTGCGTGTCGACGACGATCCCTTCGACCACGTCGTGGCCGTGCTGGAGGACGACGTTCGCGGTCTTGCGGCCCACACCGGGGAGATCGGTGAGGTCGGCCATCGTGTCCGGGACCCGTCCCTCGTACTCCTCGACCACCAACTGGGCTGACTCGCGGATGTAGCTCGCCTTGTTGTTGTAGTAGGTAATCGAGTTCAGCGCCTCGGCGAGTTCGTCCTGCGGGGCGTTCGCGAACGCTTCCGGCGACGGGTACGTTTCGAACAGTTCGACGGTCGTCTCGTTCACCCGCTCGTCGGTACACTGCGCCGAGAGGATGACCGCGACGAGGAGTTCGAATCGGGTCGCGAAATCGAGCGAGATCGTCGTATCGGGGTACTCAACCGCGAGGCGGTCGATTACTTCCGCAGCCTGGTCCGCGCGTGAATCGAGCGGCGTTCCCATGCGGGCGCATCCGATCGAGCGTGGTTTGAGCCGTTCGGTTCCGATGGCACGCGTCTGGCGCACTCGCCGAACGAAAGCCCCTTCAGTCGCCGCGATACGCCTCGCCGCGGCGCTCGTACTCCATTTCGCGGGCGACCGTCTCGGCGGTGTCAGTACCGAATTCCCGTTCAACGAGCCAGAGCGCGAGGTCGAGCCCCGCGGTGACGCCGCCGGCGGTGAGCACGTCGCTATCGTCGATCACTCTGGCGTCGACCACGTTCGCCGCCGTCTCGCGGAGGTCGTCGATCGCCCCGTGGTGGGTGGTCGTCGGGCGGCCATCGAGAACGCCGGCAGCGGCGAGGATCATGCCGCCGGTGCAGACCGACACAACAGTCGCGCCGTCGCGGTGCCGGGCCGCGATCGCGTCGGGGAGCGCGCCGCGTTCGACCTCGGCCCGCGCGCCGTGCTCGGTCCCGTCCGTCCAGCCACCGCCAGGCACCACGACGAGGTCGGGATCGCCAACCACGAGGTCGTCGAGCGCACTGTCGGGTTCGACGGCGAGCCCGTGACTCGCCGTCACCCGGCCGGCAAGTTCGAGCGTGCAGAGTGCGACATCGAGATCGGCCCCGGCTTCGGAGCGTTTTCGAGCACCTTGTGGGGACCGATCGCGTCGAGTTCGTCGAACCCCTCGTAGAGCACGATCGCCAC
>PXSV01000082.1:0-5651 GCA_003022685.1 Halobacteriales archaeon SW_9_67_24
GAGGCCGACGTTTCCTCGAAACGAAAGGACGGGCTACCGTCGATCGATCGGCACGAACCCCTCGTCCTCGGGACCGGTGTAGTGGGCGCGCGGGCGGATCAGCCGGTTGTCGACCTGGTATTCGAGAACGTGGCCGAGCCAGCCGCTCGCCCGACTCATGGCGAAGATCGGGGTGTACATGTCCATCGGAATCCCGAGCTGGTGGTACACCGACCCCGAATAGAAGTCGACGTTGGGGGCGATCCCCTTCTCCACGAGTCCCTCCTCGCGGAGGTGGTTCTCGATCGCGGTGGTGGCGTCGTACCACTTCGTCTCGCCAGCGGACTCGCCGAGCGCCGCCAGGCGATCCTGGAGGATGTCAGCACGGGGGTCCTTGACGTTGTACACGCGGTGGCCCCAGCCCGGGACCCGCCAGTTCTCGCGGTTCTCGCGCGCGTCGGCGACGAACTCGACCGGGTCCGCGCCTTCCTCGTCGATCTCGTGGAGCATCTCCATGACGTCCTGGTTCGCGCCGCCGTGGAGGGGCCCCGAGAGCGCGCCCACGCCACCCGTCATAGCGCTGTAGGCGTCGGCGAACGTGCTGGCGATCACCATCGTCGTAAAGGTCGAGGCGTTCAGGCCGTGGTCGGCGTGGAGGACGAGCGCCTGGTCGAACGTCTCGGCCGCGACCTCGGTGGGTTCCTCGCCGGTGAGCATGTAGAGGAAGTTCGCGGCGTAGCCAAGCTCCGGGTGCGGTTCGATCGGTTCCTCGCCGTTGCGGAGGCGGTCGAACGCCGCGAGCACCGTGGGCACCTTCGCGGCGACGCGGCGGCCCTTCCGAAGGGTCGCCTCGCGCTCGCGGGGGTTGGCTTCGGAGTCGGGATCGCCGGCCGAGAACATCGAGACCGCAGTCCGGAGCGCGGCCATCGGCAGTTCGTCGTCAGCGAGGTCGGCGAGCGTCGCGAGGATTCGGTCGTCGACCGCCCGTTCGCTCTTGAGGTCGTCTTCGAACGCGTCGAGCTCGTCGCGGTCGGGGAGGTGGCCGTGCCAGAGCAGGTAACACACCTCCTCGTAGCTCGCGTCCCGAGCGAGGTCCTCGATGGCGTAGCCCCGGTATACCAGCCGCCCCGCATCGCCGTCGATGTTGCTGAGCGAGGATTTGGCCACCGGCACGCCTTCGAGACCGCGCTTGAGCTCGTCTGACATCCTCTCGATGTACCCAACCTGCCAGTAAAAGCATTATCGTTGCATCGCCATAGCGCGATCCATCTCACCGATAGGTTTCAAGCGAGACGCCGGGAATCGTCCCGAAACGCGAATCGTCAGCGAGAACCGGTTCGTCGCGTTGGCGGTTGCGGCGATTGCGGCATCGGCCTTCCCGATACCGGGACCGTCGTCGGCGTCGGCCATGCTCTGTCCGCAAACTCGCTCACTCCGATGGACTCGTCGGGACCGAGCAAACGCACAGCGTTTGCGAGGGTCGGCGAGTCCACGACTGAACGAGCGACGCGAGTGAAGAACTGGACTCGCCGGGATTTGAACCCGGGGCCTTCCCCGTGCCAGGGGGATGATCTACCACTGATCTACGAGCCCGCATTCGTCACCACCGCCGTCGCTCGCATAAACCCATCGAACCCGACACACCGAGTCGAAACGGTTTAATCCGGGCCACGGCTGGGATGGGATGGGAACAGCACGGCCGCGGATCTGACTCGCCCACGCGGGCTCCGGGACTGCGGTAGTGTTCGGTAGCGTTTCGTGCGATTCCTCTCCTCACTATGGCACGAATGCATACACGACGCCGCGGGTCGTCCAGTTCGGATACGCCCGTGGCCGACGATCCGCCGGAGTGGAGCGACGTCGACGCCGACGCCATCGAGGCGCGTGTCGTCGAACTGGCAGAAGAGGGTCACAGCCCAAGCCAGATCGGTCTCAAACTGCGTGACGAGGGCGTCCAGGGCACGCCGATCCCGGACGTCCAGCTCGCCACCGACAAGAAAGTGACCGAGATCCTCGACGAGCACAACGCGGATGCCGATCTCCCGGAGGACCTCCGGAACCTGCTCGAACGCGCGGTCCGGCTCCGCGAACACATGGCCGACAACCCTGGCGACGCCCAGAACAAGCGTGCGCTCCAGAACGCCGAGGCGAAGGTCCGCCGGCTCGCCGACTACTACCGCGGCGACGAGCTCAACGAGGACTTCAAATACACCTACGAGCGCGCACGGGAACTCCTGTAGATGGCCGTCGCCGGTCGCTCCGAGGACGCAGCCCCCGACGGCGTCGCGACCGCGCTCCGCGAGGCCGGCTTCGTTCGGTTTCGCGTCGCGCCCGGCGGCGACGCATCAGCGGCTGCCGGGCTCCTCGCCCGGGCGCTTGCCGAGCGGGACACCCCGTTCCAGGCGAGCGTCGTCCGCGGCGGACGACCGGCAACGACCGACACGACAGGCACCGACGACACGACGACCGTACGCATCGGCGGCACGGAGCCCGCCGACGTCACGCTCGACCTACCCGGGTCGGCGAGCGAGGCAGCGTTCGAGGCTGCGCGCGAACTCGGGAGCGATCCCGACCCGGTTCTCGCGCTCGCCGGGGCGTTCACGACCCCCGACGCCACGCTGGAGGGGAGCGCCGCGTTCGAGGCTGCACGCGATCACGACCGCATCGAACAACGGCCCGGAATCGGGATCCCGACCGCGGATCTCACCGACGGGCTCGCCCACACCACGCTCGTCCACGCCGGATTCTCGGGCGATCCCGACGCAGTGCGTGGGTTGCTCGACGGCCGCGAGACCGCCGACACCGACGAGCAACGACGCCGGGTCGCCTCGATCGTCGCACTCGCGGCTGCCGGCGCGGAGAACGCGACACCGCGCGCCGCCGAGACGGTCGAGGATGCGCTCCGGCCATACGCGATCAGCGAACGATCGGATGACGGACCGGCCACAGCCCCCGAGTTTGCGACCGTTGGCGGGTACGCGGACGTGCTTCGGGCGTGTGCTCACGAGCGGCCAGGCACCGGGCTCGCGCTGGCGATCGGTCACGACGTCCGCGACGCGGCACTGTCGGCGTGGCGCGTACACGCGAGACGGACCCATACGGCCGTCAGAAACGCGACGACCGCGAGACATCGGAATCTCGTGGTCGTCCGCGCCGACGCCGACGCGCCGCTCGCGACCACGGCACGACTTCTCTGCGAGTTCCGGTCACCGGAACCGGTCGTGCTGGTCGTCGGCGAAACCGAGGCGGCGGCCGCCGCGGCCGACGACCGCGACCTCGGCACCCGAATGCACGAAGCCGCGACGGCCGCCGACGGTGACGGGGCGGGCGGCGAACGCCGTGGTGGGGCAGCGTTTGCGGACAACGAGGCGTTCGTCACGGCGTTCCGGGAGGCGATGGCGTGAGCCGGCGCGCCCGACTCCGGACCGCATCCGACCACGCCGCTATCGTCGCCGCGGCGCTCGGAGACCACCATCACGCGCGAGACGACCGGCGGGCTCCGGACGACGGTCGACGACTACGTCGTCAATCTCTCGGTGGCCGAACGCGTCGCGGGGGCGGCCGAGCAGCGGACGACCGATCGAGGGATAGACCACGACGCGGATCGAACGGCAGCGAATCGAGCGACCGACCAACCGCGACCCACGGACGACGACCACGCCGTGGACGAGACGCAGACCACAGACGACACCAACTCATGAGCGAACGATCAGTTTCACGACAGCAACAGGAGAAGCGGTGGTACACCGTGTTCGCGCCCGAGGAGTTCGACCGGGCCGAACTCGGCGAGACCCCCGCGGACGAACCGGACATGGTGCCCGATCGCACCATCGAAACAACGCTCGGCGACCTGACCGACGACGCCGGTGCGAACAACGTCAAGCTCACGTTCCGCATCCGGGACGTGGGCAGCGACGCGGCCTACACCGAGTTCATCAAACACGAGCTCACCCGGGACTACCTCGACAGTCTCGTGCGCCGCGGAGCCTCGAAGGTCGAGGCCTACCTCACAGTGCTGACGAGCGACGACTACCGTGTTCGGATCCAGCCGGTCGCGTTCACGACCCAGAAGGCCGACGACAGCCAGGAACGCGCGATCCGCCAACGGATGGTCGAACTCGTCGAGGAGGCGGCCCGCGAGCGGACCTTTGAGGAGCTCGTCGACAGCGTGACCCAGGGCCGGCTGTCGAGTGCGATCTACGGTGAGGCGCGCACCATCTACCCGCTCCGCCGGGTCGAGGTCGCCAAGCTCGCGCTCGATGCCCGTCCCGAGGAAGTCGCCGAGGAACAAGAGACCGCGGTCGATGTCGACGAAGGCGACGTCGAAGTCTGAATCGGCGTTTTCGACGCACTATTCGACGACGGTGAACTCGTTTTGCATCCCAGCTCTCTCGTGTGGGATGCAGAAGTAGTCGTACGTGCCGGGAACGTCGAACGTCACCTCGAACGTTTCGCCGCTGGCGATGCCGCCGCCACCACCCTGGAGCCACGCGTCACGGGCCGCCTCCGTTCCCTCGAACCCGCCGGAAGCGAAAAAGGACGCCTCGTCCGGGATCTGTGATTCGTAGGCAGTCACGGTGTGGGTTCGCGCGCCGGTGTTGCGCCAGACGACCGGTTCGCCGACCCGTGGTTCGAAGTCGTCCTCCGGGAGAAACGCGCTCGAACTCATCCCGATGTCGTAATCGGGCTGCTCGCGCGATTGGCCGGTACAGCCCGCGAGGCCAACGGCAACGACGCCCGCGGTCGCTCCGAGGAACGCGCGTCGGTTCATGCTCGAACGTCGGGTTTCCGTGGGTATAGACCCCTCGATACCGGTGCACGGGTCCCGATCTCCAACGAGCGCTCGCCCCGAAGATAAACCCCTAAACCGCGGGTCGGCGACTCCGGTGGTATGCAGCCCCGTTTCGTCGCCCGGCTCGGCCTCGCCGACGCCGTCACCGCGACGAACGCCGGCCTCGGCTTCCTCGCGGCGGTCGCCGCGGCGGTCGATCCGGGACTCGCCGCGAGGCTGATCCTGCTGGCGGCGGTCGCCGACGGCCTCGACGGCGCGCTCGCCCAGTACGTGGGGAGCACGCCGGTTGGGGAGTTCCTCGACTCGCTCGCCGACGTCGCCTCCTTCGGCATCGCGCCCGCACTCTTCGTCTTCGGCGTCGCGCGCACCGCGTGGGGGCTCTCGCTCGCCGCACCCTCCGTCCCGTTGGCGCTCGCACTCGGCGTCACTGGGCTGTTCGTCGTGACGGCGGTCGTCAGATTGGGGCTGTACACGGCCTACGACATCGGACGCGGGGCGACCGAGGGCGCACAGACCACGCTCGCGGCGACGGTGCTCGCGGTCGCCTATCTCGCCGGGGTGCGCTCGCCCGCGGTGCTCCTCGGCGCGACTTTCGTGTTCGTCGTGTTGATGATTGTCCCCGTCCGGTATCCCGACCTTCGGGTTCGGGACGCCCTGGCGATGGGATTGGTTCAGGCGCTCTCGATCCTCGTGCCGACCGCGTTCGGCCGACTGTTTCCCCGCCTGCTGCTCGCCGCCGCGCTCGCCTATCTCGTGCTCGCGCCGCGGCTGTACCGCCGCGGGACTCCCGAAGGGAAACGCACTTAGTAGCTTGTGCCGCAGGTTTGCCCATGAGCAACGGGGACGACGAACCCGACATCGACGCCGACGAGGAGGGCTC
>PXSV01000082.1:5685-6483 GCA_003022685.1 Halobacteriales archaeon SW_9_67_24
GAGGCCGCCGCGGAGCGTGACGAGACCGAGGACGACGCGAGCGCGGACGAGGGAGACGACGACGGCCAGGAGGCCGATGCCGAGAGCGACGGAGCCGGGACAAGCGACGAAGCGGAGCGCGCTGCGAGCGACGAGGACGACCAAGGAGAGGACGAGGCAGCCGACGACATGGAAGCCGGCAACGGTGCGCCTGACGAAGGCGAGACCGACGAGACACCCACAGAGGAGTCCGGTGACGAAAGCGCGGACGAGACGGAGGCCGAAGACAAGGGGGCGAGCGAGGACCCCGACGAAGCGGATCCTGCCGAAGAAGACTCGCCTGCGGACGAAGGGTCGGAGACGGACGAGAGTGATGCAGCGGGGGACGACAGGAACGCCGAAACCGAAGACACGGACGACGAAAGCGACAGCGACGAAACCGGCGAGGACCGCGACCCCGATGCGGGCGAGGAGGGTGGCGATGACAGCGAAACCGACGAAGACGGCGGGGACGCCGAGGGCGATTCGGACGAGGAGGCCGACGAGGACGACGAGACCGACGCCATCGAGACGAAGCACACCCCCGAATCGCTCGACGACCGCCTCGACGACATCGAGGCGAGGATCGAGGAGGCCGAGACCGAAGCCGACCAGATGGAGGCCGAGCGAGCCGAGGAGGAGTCAACGTCGGGTGACGACGCCGAGGTCGACGCTCCCGACGAGGCCGCCGCGGAGCGTGACGAGACCGAGGACGACGCGAGCGCGGACGAGGGAGACGACGACGGCCAGGAGGCCGATGCCGAGAGCGACGGAGCCGGG
>PXSV01000083.1 GCA_003022685.1 Halobacteriales archaeon SW_9_67_24
GTCTACGTCCTGGAGGCGAACCCACGCTCGTCCCGCACCGTACCGTTCGTCTCGAAGGCGACCGGAGTGCCGATCGCGAAGCTCGCCGCCCAGGTGATGGCGGGCGCGTCGCTCGCAGAACTCGACGCAACCGAGCAAATTCCAGAGCAGACCAGCGTGAAGGAGGTCGTGTTGCCGTTCGATCGGCTGCCTGGCAGCGATCCGCGGCTTGGCCCCGAGATGAAGAGCACGGGCGAAGTAATGGGCACCGCCGGGGGGTTCGGGAAGGCGTACTGGAAGGCCCAGGCCGCGACGGGCAAGCCGATTCCAACTGAGGGCGTCGCGGCGATCGACCTCTCGGCCGCGGAGTTTCCCGATCCCGCAAGCGATGCGGGACGCGATCTCCGGGACGGGTTCGCCGACCACTTCGATTGCCGGGCGTTCGACGACCTCGCGGCGGCGATTCGCAGGGGAGAGGTCGACCTCGTGATCTCGCGGGACCGCGCGGCGCTCGAAGTCGCGGTCGAGGAGGCAGTCACCTATTTCTCGACCGAGGCGAGCGCCCGCGCCGCGCTCGACGGCCTCGCGGCACGCGAGGCGGATCCGGCGGTCGCGGCGGTCGACCGGCGGCCGAAACGCGACGCCGAGTGGGGTCGCGCCGACTGATAGGGTCGGTTGTCAGTCCTTCCTGTATTTCGCCGACACGGCGTCGGCGAATACCGGTAAACGGTTACAACCGACCCTATGATAGGGATTGTTGCGAGTCGTTTCGGCATGTCGCCGACATGGGGTCGGCGGCTACCGAGAAACAGTCACACCAATCCCTATGATCGTCTCGTGGGCGAACCTGGACTCGAGGGGACCATCGACACCATCTTTATTCGTCCGGACCGCGAGGATCTGCCATGGCAGAAACGCTTTCCGAGGACGAGATCAGCGAGAACGCTCCCACCGACTGGGAGCACGAGGGCGACGAGATCGTGCGGGTCTACGAGTTCGGGGAGTACCTCGACGGCGTGTCGTTTGCCACCGAGGTCGCCGAACTCGCCGACGAGGCGTTTCACCACCCCGAGATCAGAGTTCGTTTCGACGAGGTCGAAGTGCGGCTGACGAGTCACGAGGCCGGCGGGGTGACCGACCAGGACATCGAGATGGCCGAGCGGTTCGACGACGTTCGATAGCGCCACCGTCCGATTCCAGCCGGGGGAACGGAGGCCATCGTCTCCACCCCAACAGCTATTGCAAGCCGCACTGTTATGCCGAGAGGGATGAGCACCATTTCGGAGATCTCGATCGGGGCGAGCACGTTCGCGCTCGGCGACACGCTCAAAGCGGTACCCGAGGCGACGTTCGGCGTCGAGCGCGTTGTCGCCCACGACGACGAGCGCGTCATGCCGTTCGTCTGGGCGACCGCGCCCGACCGCGAGGCGCTCGAAGCGGCCTTCGCGGACGATCCGAGCGTGGCCGACGTCGAGCGACTCTCGGACCTCGACGACGAGTGGCTCTATCGGATGGCGTGGGTCTCACACGTCCAGTTCGTGGTGCACGCGATCACCGAGGAGGGAGCCACGGTGTTGAACGCCCAAAGCGAGCAAGGTCGGTGGCAGTTCCGGGTGCTGTTCCCCGACCGCGACGCACTCTCGCGGACGTACGATGTCTGCGAGGACCACGACCTCGATCTCGACATCGAGACGATCTACGAGATGGACAACGAGCGCCACGGCCAGTACGGCCTGACCGACGACCAGTCCGCGACGCTCACCGCGGCGTTCGAGCACGGGTACTACGAGATACCGCGGGACGTGTCGGTCGCGGACCTCGCCGACGAGCTCGGCATCTCCCACCAGGCGCTCTCCGAACGGTTCCGGCGGGCGCACGGCACCCTCATCGAGAACTCCCTGATCGTGGGACGCGAACGGGACGACGAACGGAAGACCGCCCCCGAGATGTAGCCACCGGACCGTCGCGCCGTCGCCTCCCCGGGAGGCGTCGGCGACGAACGGCCGCGAGAGACGACCGTTTTTTATGACCCGACGGATAAGGGGACGGACAATGACAGCCGAACAGTACGACGTCGTGGTGGTCGGGGCCGGGACCGCCGGTGCGTTCGCCGCCGCGACCGCCGCGCGCGAGGGTGTCTCGACCGCCCTCCTCGAACGCAAGCCTGAGGCCGACGTCGGCGACATCGCCTGCGGCGACGCGATCAAGGGAACAAGCTCGTTCCCCGACGTCATCGACCTCGACTACCTCCGCGAGGAGTCGTTTACCAACGACCGGATCACGAGCGCGCGCTTCGAAGCGCCTCGAACCGGGGATCGGATCGACGTCCCGCTTCCCGATGCCGGCGCGGTCGTCGACCGGAAGCGCTACGGCGAAGTGATCGTCGAGGAGACCGAACGCGCCGGTACGGACCTCCACTGTGACACCGTGGTCCAGGATGTCGTCCAGGAGGACGGTCGCGTGGCGGGCGTCGAGACCGTCCGGAAGGGCGACCGAACCACCTACGAGGCCGACGTGGTGATCGACGCCGCCGGTTCGCTCTCGCTTCTCCAGGACAAGACCGACTTCGAGGGGACCACCTTCGACACCAACGTCGACTACTCGCAGTTCTGCTCGGCCTACCGGGAGGTCCTCACTGTCGACGAGCCCGTCGACTGGGACGACTCGCTCGTGTTCAAACCCACCGACGAGCTCGGCTACCTCTGGTATTTCCCCCGGACGAGCACCGAGATCAACGCCGGCCTGGGCTTTCAGATGAACAAGTCGCCGATGGAGCTCGTGGAGGTACTGAAAAACGACCTCCGCCAGCGCCCGGAGTTCGACGGTGCGACGGTGAAGAGCAAGCTCGGGGCCGCGCTGCCGACGCGGCGGCCGTACGATTCGGCGGTCGCACCGGGGTTCATGGCGGTCGGCGACGCCGCCGGCCACGTCAACCCCACTACCGGCGGCGGGATCCCGGGTGCGGCGAAGGCCGGCCACTGGGCCGCGAAGAAGGCCGTCGAGGCCGTCTCGTCGGGCGACGCAAGCGAGGGACGGCTCTGGGAGTACAACTACAAAGTAATGCGCGACTTCGGCAAGCGCTTCGCCGCGATGGACATTTATAATATCTTCGGCGGCGCGAACGACGTCGACGACCTCGTGAACGTGCTGACCTCGATGCCGAGCCAGCAGATCGTCGACACGCTCGGCAAGGAGGGGACCGCCTCGATGGGACTCGGCCTCAAGCTCAAGGCGATCCTGAAGACCCACGGCCACTGGGACACCCTCTACGACCTCTACCGAACCCAGCAAAAAGCCGCCGAGATCAAGGATCTCTACGACGATTACCCCTCCTCGCCGACCGAGTTCGAGGCGTGGCAGGACACCCGCGACGCGCTCATGGACGAAGTGTACGCGCTCACTGGTGCGGAGCCCAAGTACTAGAGCCCGACTTTTTATTTCGTCGGGTGCGCTC
>PXSV01000084.1:0-3044 GCA_003022685.1 Halobacteriales archaeon SW_9_67_24
GACGCTCTTTTTCGAGTGGGCGCTCATCAACCTCTCACAGCTCATTCTCTACGTCTCGGTGCCCGCGCTGGTCGTCGCCGGCAGCATGCTCGCGTTCGTCAACGGGAGTTCGTTCACGGGCATGACGCTCGGGCTTCCGAACCTCCTGTTGATCGTCGCCGGTGCGTTCACCGTCTCCGTACTACCTTTTCTCCTGCTTCTCTCGTACATCCTCCGGATCGCCACGGTCGCGAAACGCACCCTCGCCATCGGCCCACTGATCCTCCGGGACTCACAGCGGTAGCTCATGGGAATTGTTGTGACCGTTTCCCGGTAGCCGCCGACCCCGCGCGGCATACCGAAACGACTCCCAACGATCCCTCTCAGAGAAGCTCGTTGCCGTCGGTGGTGACCGCCTGAGTGTCGACGATCGATCCGTTCACGGTGTTGACGGCGGTGATCGTCGTGTTCTCGTTCGCCGGGAGATAGAGGCTGATACCGCTGGTCTGGCCCGGTTCGACCGTCGTCGTGTCGAAACTGGAGCCGCTCTCGGTGATCACGACGAGTTTCGAAACTCCCTGTTCGGTCGTCGCGTTCGGGGTGAGCGTCACCGCGGTCTTCACCCGGCCGCTGGCCCACGGCTCGTCGGTCAAAACCCCCTCGAAGACGGCCGAATCGCCGGTCTCGGCCGTGGCGGTGGGGCCGAGCGTGAGACAGCCACCGAACCCGAGAGCGACGACGAGTGTAACGCTTGCGATGGCCTGGCGGCGCGGGATCCGTCGACTCATATATCGAAACGATCGGTCGGGGGTCCCTTGAGCGTTGCACTTGCTTGGGCCCGCTGACGAGAAGTGCAAGCACAGGGCTTTTGTCTTTACCGGTATACGTTTCGCCACATGTTCGCGATGACTGCGGTCAAGAAAGCAGCAACGTATGGGTATAAGAAGTACGGCATTCCGGGCGCGATCGTCACCGGACTCGGCACGCTGCTTGGTGTTCGGTTCATCAAGGGGAAGTTCCTGTCGAGGTCAGGCGGTGACGGTGACGACGGGATGGACGTGAGCGGGGAGTCCGACGACGGCGGATCGAGCACCGCGGATTGAGAGCTCTCGCTTGGCCGGAATGGCCACGTCTGCTGCCGTCAGCGGACCCCGTGTAGCTGAACTCGATCCCACCTACTGATCCATCGAAGCCGTCTCAGTCGATTTTCGATAGAAGAGCACCTCGTACTCACCGATCGTCTCGCGTCGCACCTCGCGGTAACCGTTTGCCTCGTAGAGTTGCCGTGCGCCCGTCTGCCGGGCGGTCGTGTCCAAAACGAACTCAGCAAACCCCCGCTCCGTGGCCCCGGCCTCCAGCGCATCGAGGACTTGTTGTCCGTAGCCCTGCCGTTGGTGGTCGGGGTCCACTCGCATCCGCTTGATTTCCGCGACCGAATCATCGACGGGCTTAAATGCACCCATTGCAACGGTTTTTCCGTCGAGTTCACCGATTAGGAACTCACCGCCGGGCTCGATGTACGTCTCTCGGACTGTCTGCAGGTCTCCATCCAGTTCCTCATCATCCGGTAACACCTCCGCAAACACCGACTCCTCCGCGAGCGCATCAACACCGCGCATCGCCTCCTCGTGCAATCTCAAGATTCGTTCACTGTCGTCCTGCCGATACTGTCGAAGCGTAAAGTCATCAGACATGTTACTATACGTTTTGGGCAGTAGATTTTAAGAAGGTGATGGTTGAACGACTAGAACGATGGTCCAACCCGTACGCACGGACACCCCGGCTACCGAATCGGAGGTTGCCCTCTCCGGACGTACCGCGCTTGTAACTGGTAGTAGTCGCGGGATCGGTCGAGCGATCGCAATTAGTCTGGCCGAAGTCGGAGCCGGTGTCGTCGTCAACTACCATTCGGGTCAAGAGGCAGCCGAGGAGACTGTATCACGGATCGGTGAGGCCGGCCAGGAGGCGATTGCGGTCCAGGCGGACGTTTCGGCCGAGGACGATCTCGCGGCTCTGGTCGAAGCGACGGAATCCGAATTCGGAACGATAGACGTGCTCGTCAACAACGCGGGAATTGCGCGACACGTCCCCACGGACGACCTCACTCGGGAGAAGTGGGATATCCATATGGCGACGAATCTGACGGCAGCGTTTCTATTGACGCAGGCGGTCATCCCAGTGATGCGTGAACAGGGCTGGGGTCGAATCATCAATGTCTCGTCAGTCGCCGCTCAAAACGGCGGCATCATCGGTCCACACTACGCAGCATCCAAGGCCGGTCTGCTTGGGCTGACGCGTTCGTATGCTCGACAACT
This sequence comes from Halobacteriales archaeon SW_9_67_24, assembly GCA_003022685.1. Taxonomy (GTDB): domain Archaea; phylum Halobacteriota; class Halobacteria; order Halobacteriales; family Halococcaceae; genus Halococcus. Next base: position 2,295 of record PXSV01000084.1, read on the forward strand.
CGCCAGCGAGGGAGTCACGGTGAACGCGATCGCACCAGGCCTCATAGCGACCGACAAGGTCACTGAAAGCTCGGTGACGCCCGAGGCTGTTCCAGTTGGCCGCTTCGGCACTCCCACCGAGGTTGCTCAAGTCGTCCGATCAGTAGTATGCAATGGTTTCCTTACGGGCCAGGTGATCAATATCGACGGCGGGATTTACTTCGGGTAACTGGAAAGCGAGGAGGATACAGCGTGTGGCACACCTGTTGGACAACGCAGCCGTGACTGCAGCCCAGAACGTTCCCGACGATCGTCATTCAACCAATTCGCTGCTCCGAGGATACCTATGTCGAGGAATCACAGGTCGAGGAACGTCTCGGCGTTCTCCCACAGTAGCTTCCGTTCGACTTCCTCGGGGTAGTCGGTGTGCTCGGCGAACGATTCGAGCCACTCTTCGGGTCGGATCATCGGGTAGTCGGTGCCGAACATCACCTTGTTCTGGAGGATGGTGCCGGCGTAGTGAAGCACCTGGTCGTCGATGTATTTGGGGAGCCACCCCGAGAGATCCATGTGAACGTTGCCCTTCTGCTGGCAGATCGCGAGCTGTTCTTTCTCCCATGGGAAGGCGGGATGGGCGAGCAGGATCTGGAGGTCGGGGAACCGGGCGGCCACGTCGTCGATCAGCATCGGGTTTCCATGTTCGATCCGGAGGCCGCGCCCACCGGGGCTGCCAGCGCCGAGGGTGGAGTTCCCGCCGTGGAAGACGATCGA
>PXSV01000084.1:3065-9850 GCA_003022685.1 Halobacteriales archaeon SW_9_67_24
CGCTCGGGTCGAACCCCTGGGCGATCTGCTGGAACTTGAACCCCGAGAGGTCGAGGTCCTCGATCGCGCGCTCGGCGGATTCCACGCAGTCGTCTTTCAGGGGATCGACGCTCGCAAAGCCGGTGAAGAAGTCGGGATACTCGTCGCGGATTTCGGCGACGTACTCGTTCGTGACCGGGGGGTTGCCGGTGTTGGTCTCGGCGTCCCAGCCGAGCAACACCGCGTGGCGGACCCCGACCTCGTGGTACTCCTCGACCATCTCGTCGAACCCCCAGGTTTCGAGATCGGTACCAAATTTCCCGGCGGCGTCGCGCATCATCTCGCCGCCGGCGTCCTCCAGAAACTCGCTCGTCGGCTGGTGGGCGTGGGTGTCGACGAAGCGCGGTTCGTCCGACGGGAAGTCGATGTCAAGCATCATCGATTCCTCGGGGACCAGCCACATATACTGTCGGTCGCCGGCTGCCGGCCGCCGACAGGGCTCAGTCGGCTCCCTCACGGGTTTTGACCGCCATCCCGGTCTCGAAGTCGGCCATCGCGTCGGCTGCGAGCGTCGCTCGCCCCACGCCGAAGAGGTCGTCGTCGGGGCCGACGATGCAGACCTCGTCGCCTGGCCGGACGGCCGGGTCGACGCCCTGAACGAACTTCGAAAAGGCGTTCTTGCCCTCGCGGACGAACGGCGCGCTCTCCTCGCCGACCACGACCCGAACCTGGGGAGCGTCGAACGCCCCGCGGAGTCGTTCGCCACCGGCGAGACCGAGCGTAAACCGGCCGTCGACGCCGTAGGTCACGAGGCGCTCGCCCGCGGCGAACACCTGCTCCGGTCGGCCAGTCGCGGTGTGTCGGACCACCGGGTCGCCGGCGAACAGCGCGTCGCCGGCGCTGTGGCCGAACTGGTAGTCCGCAATCGTGCACAACCGCGCGAGTTCGTCCGCCATCGACTCCGGTTCGTCGTCGGCAAGCAAAAGCGCGTCCATTGGTCGGGCCCGAGACAACGCGACGGTTTCGAAGCGATTTAGGCCGATCGGAGCGCACTGGTGGGTAATGGACGAACGCACCAAGGTCCTCGCGGGCGCGGCACTCATCGTGGTGAGCGCGGTCATCATCCTCCTGTTCGCCCTTCCGACGTCGCTGCTTTCGGTCTCGATCCCGGTTCCGTTGGCCGCGATCGCCGCGGTCGGGATCGCCGCCGGCACGCTGCTCGTCGGTACCTCCGAGGGTGCGGTCTGAGACACGAACGAAGCTCCCGGTTGCCGGGCTACAGCAGGAACCTCTCCGCACGCTCCGAGAGATCGGTGAACCCGTCGACGGCATCGAGCAGCTCCTCCGAAGTGGATTCCTCGAACGCCATCGCCTCGACCCGGACGCCCTCGTGGCGGAGATGCGAACAGAGCCGCGAGAAGTCGCCGTCGCCGGTGCAGAGCACGACGGTATCGAGGTGTGGCGCGAGCGTCACCGCGTCGAGGATCATCCCGACGTCCCAGTCCGCCGTCTTGGAGCCGTCGGCGTGGGTCTTGATGTCCTTGATCTTGGTTTCGTAGCCGATGTTTTCGAGCGCCTCGAAGAAGCTCTCCTCCTCGGGCGAATCGGCCCGGATGACGTACGCGATCGCCCGGGTGAGTTCGCGGCCGGCGACGCCCGCATCGAGGAGTTCGTCGTAGTCGATGTTGCGCGAATAGACGCTCTGGGCGGTGTGATAGAGGTTCTGTGCGTCGACCAGCACCGCAACGCGCTGGGCCGGGTGAACGGTCGACATGTCGGTAGTCGACGGACTGCCCGCTAAAGCGTTTCGTCACTAACGGCAGCACAGCACGGACCGCCAGCGACCGGGGAGCCAGGTCGGTCCGTTCGTGGCTCGCGACCCCGACCGAAGGCGTTCGCCGTCCGCTCCGCCAGCAACGGCGGCGGGCACGCCAGCGAATCACCGCCCAGTTCGTTCGTCGAGCCGGCCGGCCAGTGCGTTCGAAAGCGGGCCGAGCCGTGCAGTCCCCAGCGCAGCGACGAGCACACCCCCGACCGTGTTGTAAAAGAGGTCGAAGACGATGTCGCTAGCCCCGCGCTGGGCGAGCACCGGCTGCCCACCGAGTACGCCGGCGACACCCGCCGAAGCGAACTCGAGGATCTCCCAGAGAACCCCGAACGCGAGCACGAACACCAGCACGAACCCGAACCGGTAGCCCGGCGGGATCGACACGTCATCGTAGTGGACGTCGAGCGCCCGCGCGACCGTGTATCCCGCGCCGGCGACGATCGACGCCGAGAGGGCGTGGGTCACCGAGTCGTACCAGCCGAACCACGCGTAGGGGCCGAGCGCTCCGACGGCGTGGAAAAACACTGCGCTCGTGATCCACAGCGCGAGCCCGGCGTTCATCGGGAGCCGGAGGTCGTCCTGGAGGTATCCGGGGAGGAACGTGATCGCCAGCGACACGCCAGCGTTGATCACCAGCCCCCAGTTGACCGTCACCAGCGCGTACAGGCTGACGACGGCGAGGAGTGCCTGCATCGTCCGCACGATCTGGAGCAGCCGATCGTCGTCGAGGCCGAGACGCTCGATGATCCTCACGGGCCACCTCCGCCCGGGTTCGTCGAGGCTCGTGCCCGGAACGGCTCCTCGCTCCCGTCGACCTGTCGCTCGAAGTACCGGGCCAGCAGGGGACTCCCGAGAACGCTCACCCCGGTGGCGATCACCATGTCCCACATCAGCGCGGTTTTCCCCTCGATCAGGGTGGTCCCGAGCGCCGCATCGGCGGCGAACTGGACGATCGACCACACCCCCGCGGTCGCCATCGTGAGCAGGACGACCAGTACGGCCGCGAACCACGACGGCATCGCCATCGGCGAGAAGACGTGGAATTCGACGACGATCAACACCGAGAGCCCCACGATCCCGAGGAACGTCGCGGTGTCGGCGGCCGCGTCCGGGAGCGCGAGAAACCGGCTCGCGGTCGGCAGCACGACGAGAACCAGCACCTCCCACGGCGGCATGACCGATCGATCGCGGAACGAGACCGCCGGCACGAGCGCGATCCCGACGGCGATCCCCGCCAGCACCGACCAAGCCACCCCACCGGACACGGCGCTCGCCACCGCGGCCAGCGTTAGAATCCCGACGACGATCCACGCCAGCACCGCGTTGACACGACCGCCCTCGATGATCGCAGTCAGTATCATGACGGGTCGTGCAGGGCGGACGCCGTTTCGAACGCCGTGGCGGAACAGATCATCGGTTCGGGGGCTACGGGTTGCCGGAGAATTAACTTTTCTGCCGTCGTTTCGGCAGTGTTCAGAGAAGCCATAACGGTCAGGACGGCGACAGCAACCGCGACGGGCTCGAACTCCCCGACCGGCTCAGGTTCTGCTCACGGGTCGTGCTCTGCTCGCGGGCCGGAGGCCCGCTCACAGGTCGTTTCCTCCCCGTTCCCTTTCGAGGCCTCCCTGTTCGCTTTCGAGGTCGTTCGAGGGAGCTTTGCTCTCGGGCGACTTCGGCTCCGCTCGGTCCCACCTGGTGTGGGTCCCTCGGTCAGCGTCGCTTATCCGAACACCGCCACGGGGCGGAAGCAATCGGAGCGTGGCGGTCCGGAGCCGTCACTTCTCGGACTGTCGGACAGAACTTGTCTCGGAAACGACGCTGAAACATCCGGTTGCTGTCTGACGTCTTCGGCCGGTCGATGTTCACGTATTTCTGTCCGATAGTATCAGCCAGCCGGCCCCGTGAGATCGAGCGGTCGGACCCACCGATACCAGACCACGAGCGCCATCGTGACGTAGCCGACAGCCCAGACGACCGACCCGACGGTGTCGTACCCGGCGGCCGTGAGCGCGTAGTTCGTCGTCCCGGGCACGACAACGCCGACGGCGAGCACGAGCCCGAACAGCACCCGCTCGTCGATCGTCACGGACGTTTCACTCCCGTTTGTCGGGGTCGACGACGGATCACACGTTTCGCTACGGGTTCGAGCCGCCTCAATGGCTCGGTTCGCCGTGCGCGACCGACCCGCCGGAAGAACGGATGGCTGAACCGGGCCGGTCGTCATCCCACGAAACCGACTCCCGGATTCGACGGTGCCACGCAGCGGTGGCGGGTCAGTCTACACCTGACGTCGGACACCAGCTCCCGGACACGACGGGACACACGACAGTGGTATGCCCACACAAGGCTTATGCTCGTGACGGGCGGAGCATCGAACGGAGCGTGGCGCGCTCCACGGGACAGCGGGGCTCCGTTGCGTGGCATCACCTGTAACTTCGGCCCTACTGTCTTTTTCAAGCAGTCAGTTGGCGAGCAGCCGGTATGTCGCTGGAAACGGACCGCCTGGCAGTCGCCACAGCACCGCTGATCCGTGCTCGTCGTTCGTAGAGTGCGTAGCGAGAACGATGGGCCAACGCGGATTTGAACCGCGGACCTCCCGGTTATCAGCCGAGCGCTCAACCTAACTGAGCTATTGGCCCGGACACCCGGAGNNNGTAGCGAGAACGATGGGCCAACGCGGATTTGAACCGCGGACCTCCCGGTTATCAGCCGAGCGCTCAACCTAACTGAGCTATTGGCCCGGACACCCGGAGTTGCGCCGTAGCGCTTGTAAGGGTTTCTCTTCGCGACTCGGCCGCCGTCCCCGGTTATTCCCGACTCGGCTCGCGGTCGTCGGGCCCCGAACCCACGTCGTACACGTCCGAATCGTCGGTGTCGGCCCCGTTGGGGAACCCGCCGACGTAGACGTTCCCGCTTGCGATCCCACCGGTCTTCCGGTCGATGTACGGCACAACGAGCCAGCGCTTGAGCGCCGTCCGGATCGGCCACCGCGTCACCGGGACGACGAGCAGCAATCCGACGGCGTCGGTGACGAGGCCTGGCGTGAGCAAGAACGCGCCAGCGGCGATCAGGAGCGCGCCGTCGAGGAGCTCGTCGCCGGGGAGCTGGCCACGCTTGACGCGTTCTCTGACCTTCCGGGCCGTGTGGCGGCCCTCGGCGCGCACGAGGAGCATTCCGATCAGCTCCGTGAGCACCACCAGCGCTACGGTCAGGGGTGCGCCGATCCAGCCCGCCACCGCGACGAGCAACACGGCGTCGAACAGCGGGATCAGGAGGAGCAGCCCGATGATCCGAAGCATGTCCGAACTACTCGTCCCGCACGCAAAACCCTTTATGCTCCGAGGGGTCGGGAGTCCGAAGCGCTTTGGCCCATCCGCCGAAGAACATGCATGGACGCCCGCGCAGTCGATACGCTAATCGAGTGGCGCGAGTGGGGCGATGCGGCGTTCGCCGAGGCCCGCGCGCGCGACGCGCCGATCCTCTGCAACCTGCGCGCCCACTGGTGTCGGGAGTGCCACGAGATGGACCGGACCGCGTACGCATCCCCAACTGTGGCGGCCAACCTGAACGACGGGTTCGTGCCGATCCGTGTCGATGTCGACCGCCGGCCCCGGGTTAGAGAACGCTACAACATGGGCGGGTTCCCCTCGACGGTGTTTCTCACCCCCTCCGGAGACCTCATCACGGGTGCGACCTACCTCGGGACGGATGGGTTCCGCCAGGTACTCGAACGCGTCCGGACGGCGTGGAACGACAGGGGCGAGGAATCGGGACGGATCCCGCGCGAACTCCGCGACGCCGACCCGCCGGCGGGCGACCTCACCCCGGAAATCGAGGCTCACATGGAGCGCGAGATCGCAGCGGCGTTCGACGAGGAGTTCGGCGGGTGGGGAACGGGTCCGAAGTTTCCCCTCCCCTCGGCGATCGAGTTCGCGCTTGGCCGCGATCGTGAGCGAGCGTTCCGGACGCTCGAAGCCATACAGACTCATCTCCACGACACCTACGCCGGCGGCTTCTTCCGCTATGCCGTCGAGCGCGACTGGGGCGAGCGCCAGACCGAGAAGACCCTCGACACCAACGCCGGGCTCTGCCGGGCGTTCGCCGTGGCGGCGCGCTACGACGACGAGTACGCCGCGCCAGCAGAACGCACGGCGGAGTTCCTCACCACCACTCTTGCGAGCGACAACGGGTTCGCGGCGAGCCAGGCGGGCGACGGGGCGTACTACGGCCTCCCGCCGAGCGACCGCGAGGCCGCCGATCCGCCCGCGATCGACGACACCGTACTCGCCGGGGCGAACGGCCTCGCGATCGACGCGCTGCTCGAAACCCACGCCGTCGCCGGCCACGGAGGCGCACGTCGCGGAGCCGAGCGCGCGCTCGAACACCTCCTCGGTGAGCTCGTCGACGACGGACAGGTACGCCACTACCGCGACGGCGACGCGACCGGCCCTCGTGGAGTGCTCGCCGACCAAGCGCGCGTCCTCGGCGCGCTCACGACCGCCGGTCGGACTCTCGGCGACGACTGGCTCACACCCGCCGAACGGATCGCGGAGTACACGATCGCGGAGCACCGCGAGGGGGCATCGTTCCTCGACGGTCCGTTGGAGGGGGCTGGACTGCTCTCGCGCCCGTTGCGACCGCTCGGCACGAACGTCGAGATCGCGGACGCGCTGTACGAACTCGGGGTCCTGACCGGCGAGGACCGGTATCGGCGGGTCGCACGCGAGACGCTCGCGGCCTTCGCGGGCGCGGCCGACAGGATGGGGGTCGAGGTCGCGGGTTACGCTACCGCGGCAGCACGCGTGCTCTCGGGGACCGAAATCGCGGTCGCCGCACCCGCCGGTAGCGATCTCCACCGCGCCGCCCTCGAAGCACCAGTTCAGGGGGCGGTCGTGATCCCCGACGCGGATGGCGAATCGGGCACCGCACGGATCACCGCCGACGGCGAGTCGACGGTGGTGTCGACTCCGACGGAGCT
>PXSV01000084.1:9960-10484 GCA_003022685.1 Halobacteriales archaeon SW_9_67_24
CCGGAGCCGGCGGAGGAGCGCCTGGGAATCTTCGTTGTAGTCGATTGTCCACGCGACAAGGTGGTTGAGACCGACCGTGTCGAAGGCGTAGTCAACCACGTGCGCGACGGCCTCGGTCGCGTAGCCCTCGCCGTGGTACTCGGGAAGCAGCCAGTAGGCGAGCGTGGCGCTCTCCCGACGAACGTCGAAGAGGTTCACCGCGCCGATCGCCCCGCCGTCTACACAGACCAGCAGGTTGGTGCTGTCCTCGTCGCCCTCGACGGTTTCTTCGATGAACTCCTCGACCTGACTCCGGGTGTGGGGCCGATGGAACAGCAACCCCTCACGGAGGGTGGGATCGTTGCGTGCTCGCTGGAGCAGGTCGGCGTCCTCGCTCTCGACGGTGCGGAGGACGACGCGTTCGCCGCGGAGGAAGGCTTCGCCAGGCATGGACGACGATCGGTTCCGCCGCTCAAATGGCTACCGGCCCGCTCGTAGCGACGGCCGTCGGGACGACTGGGGAGCCACCGGATCAGTCGTCGTCC
>PXSV01000085.1:0-16250 GCA_003022685.1 Halobacteriales archaeon SW_9_67_24
CCATTGCCGACCACGCCAAGGTATGGACGTTTTCGAGACGAACACGCCGATCGTCGGCATGCTCCACCTGCCGCCGCTGCCTGGCGCGCCGGATTTCACGGGGAATCGAAGCGCGATCCGCGAGCGAGTACGGCGGGACGCTGTGGTGCTCGAAGCCGGCGGCGTCGACGGGATCATGCTCGAGAACTTCGGCGACGCTCCCTTCTACCCCGACCGGGTGCCCCGCCACACCGTCGCCGAGATCACGGCGCTCGCCGCGACTCTCCAAGAATGTGTCTCGATTCCGTTCGGCGTGAACGTCCTCAGAAACGACGTGCGGAGCGCGCTGGGGATCGCGGCCGCCACGGACGGGGCGTTCGTCCGGGCGAACGTCCACACCGGGGCACGGGTGACCGACCAGGGACTGATCGAGGGAACGGGCCACGAGACGCTACGGCTCCGCAAGCGACTCGACGCCGATGTCGCCGTCCTCGCCGATCTCGACGTGAAACACTCCGCGCCGCTCGCGGAACGGGCCCTCGAAGAGACCTTCGCGGATCTCGTCGAACGCGGCGGTGCGGACGCCGTCGTCGTGAGCGGGGCAGGAACGGGCGAGAGCGTCGATACCGACCTCCTCGCGCGGGTGCTCGACTGCCGCGACGATCGGGGGCTCGACGTTTCCGTGCTGATCGGGAGCGGGGTCACGCCCGCGAGGGCCCCCGACCTGCTTGAACTCGCCGACGGCGCGATCGTCGGCACGGCGCTAAAGGAGGGAGGTGAAACGACCGCACCCGTCGACGAGGCGGCGGTCGAGCGGCTCGTCGGGGCGGTTCCTTAGCGCTCGTCGAGAAACGCCCGAACGTCGGCTTCGGTCGGGAGACGCCCGCGTGCGCCCTCTGCGGTGCAGTTGAGTGCGGCCCCGGCGGCCGCGAAGCGGCCCGCGTCCGCGGCCGCGGCATCGTCGAGCAACCATGCGTGGACCAGGCCCGCGGTGAAGGCGTCGCCCGCGCCCGTCGTGTCCTCGGCGGCCACCTCGAAGGCAGGAACGTCGATCACCGAATCGTCATCGACCAGGAGTGCCCCCTCGTCGCCGCGGGTCACGGCGGCGTGAGAGACGTCCCGCTCGGCGAGAGCGTCGGCGGTCGCTTCGGTTCGGCCCCCGAAGTACGAGCGCGCGGCGACCTCGCTCACCACGAACAGATCCGCGACGGCGAGCACCCGATCGATGGTTGCGGGCGACGTCCCCCGACCTTCGAGTTCGGCGAGCGGCCCGGCGAGATCGAACGCGAGCAACGAGATTGCGCCGCGTTCGCGGGCCGCCACGAGGTCGGCGACGACCGGATCCGGTGCGTAGGCGCTCGTGAACACGGTGCTCGCGCCACCGATGTATTCGAGGTCGGCGTCGTCGAGTCGGAGACTCGGCACGCTCCGTCCGCCGGCGACGACCATTCGCTCACCGTCGGGGCCGCGGAGGATCAGGGTGTACGAGGACTCCTCGGGCCCGGTGCGGACTCGCGTGCAGTCGAGTCCCCGTTCTCGGAGGTCGGCCTCGATCTCGTCGGCGGCGTCCGCCCCGAGCCTGGTGATGATCCCGGCGTCGTGGCCGAGCGCGGCGAGTCCCGAGGCGACGTTCGCGGCGACGCCGCCGACGGCGGTGGTGTGCTCGCGGACGAACGCGCCACCGTCGGGTTCGGGCAGGTTCGAGAGCGTGTAGATCCGATCGAGGACCGCACTGCCGACCGTGATCACCTCGGGCGACGGCATCGACTCGATCGAGGAGCGTGCGCCCCTTGAACGTGCGGTCCCCGACCGGCGTCAGACGAACGTCTGACTGGGAGTTTTGTTGTAGCCCGTGGATCGGGAGATAATGGCCAGCTCCGCCGTCGGCTCGACGAACACGAGGACGTTCGTGGAAAACCTCTCCTACGAGCACTCGCCGCTCGAGAAGACCCGGGCCCGCGACGACGCCGTGCTCGCGGCGTACAAGTACCTCATCACCCACCGGACCGCCTCGCGGCTGAGCCTCGTGGCGAACGTCCACCCGCAGCGCGACGCGGGGCTCGAACCGGCGGCGTGGTACGAGGACCTCGTCGCGCCGCTGTTGAGCGAACTGCCTGGCGTCTCGTCGCCCGGGCCCGGCACCGCGACGTGGCGGTACGCGCCGGAGTGACCACCGGACGCCGTGGAGCGCTGCGAGTCATATCGGCGAACGTGCTGCACGGGGAGCGTTTCTTCGGAGTGTACCATCGCGCGACCGGCAACGGCTTTGCTGGCGGCGTCGGGAAAATCGCGGCCGTCATCGGTCCGATCCTCGCGGGCGCGCTGGTCGGGATCGGGTATCTCGCCGCGCTCGTCCCGCTCGTGATCGCGTTCGCGGCCGGCGGGATCGTGGTCCTGGCGTTCGGCCGCGAGACGAAGGGCGAACCGCTCACGTAGAAGCGGACGCCGTCGCCGACACGCAGTCGGCCCACCCCTCGACAGCGTGCCGGCTATCACACTGTCGTAGGGATCGTTGTGAATCGTTTCGGTCTACCGCCGACACGGGGTCGGCGGCTACCGGGAAGCAGTCACAACAATCCCTGAACTCACACCGCGCCTCACGTTTCAGCCCTATCCGAACACCACCACACTACCCACACGACGGGCTCAAACCCTTCCTCCCCGAGCAAAAAGCCTATAACTCGTACATCGTAAGTTACGGGCACGATGCTCGGAGCCATACTCCAGATACCAGGCGTTCCCGGCGGGCCGGAGGTGTTGATCGTCCTCGTGATCATCGTCTTCCTGTTCGGGGCAAACAAAATCCCCGAACTCGCCGGCGCGCTCGGCGAAGCCCGCGGCGAGTTCGAGCAGGGACGGTCGGAAGTCGAGAGCGAACTCGAAGAGATGCAGGACGTCGCCCAGGGCAACACCGATCCGACGGGGGGAACGAACACGGCGAACGAGGCCTCCTCGGAGAGCGGCACCGTCGATCACAACCCGCCCGAGGTCAACGAGAAGAACACCGAAGTCGAGAGCAACTAACCACAACGGCTTTTCGGCCCCGCCGCTTCGCCCCGCCGGGGCGTGTGGCCTAGCGGAGAGGGCGAGAGGTTCCTAACCTCTCGATCGCGGGTTCGAATCCCGCCACGCCCGCTGTCGTGTTGCGAACGGACGTGAGCAACCGATAGCGTACCGTGCGGAATTCGAAGCAGGGAGTGAAGCGAGCGCCAGCGAGCGGAACGACCGGGGTTCGAATCCCGCCACGCCCGAACCTTTTTACTTCGGGGCATCGCGCTCGCTTCGCTCACGCTCAACCCCTCCTAAAAACGTTCACGAAAAACCCCCGCTCGCTCGGCCTACGGCCTCGCTCACGGTAAACCGCCCTCGCTCCGCTCACGGGTCGCGTTGCTCCCGGTTCGCCTGGCGGCCCTCGCTGCGTCTGCTCACGGGCTGAAGGCCCGTTCGCACGGCCAGCGAGACGGCTCGCCGTCTCGCTCGGTTCGCGCCGCCCATCGCTCGCGCGGACGCTGTGCTCCCCGCAACCGCTCCGCACAGCACCGTTCGAGCCCTCGGCGTGCGCTCACTTCGTTCGCTACTCGCTTCGCTCGCACGCCTCGCCCTCGATCCACCAGGCCCACCACCGCACCGTACCGCACCGCTACCGTCCCGCCACCACAGCCGCACGGCACCCGCTCACGCGGCCGTTCCATGGTCCAGGAGGGCGTTCCAAAAACCTCCGAGCATCCCCGGAATGACCGATTTTTCAGTCTCCATCGCCGATTTCGTGGCAGTGTCGGCAAGCAGTGGCGGCTCGCTGGGCCTCTTCAGAAATCGGGAGTTCCTCGCGCTCGCCAGCACCGCGTTCGCGCGCTCGCAGGCGTACTCCACCATCCTGATCGCGCTCGCACTATACGCCGACCAGTTCGGGACCACCGGGACCGTGGGGGACTCTTCGGTACGGCGTTCGCTTTCGTCCAACTACTGATGGACCTCCCGCTCGGACGGCTGATCGACACCCACAACGCGAAGCGCTTCCTGCTTCTCGGTCTCGTCCTCAACGTCCTCACGTTCGTCGGCTTCTCGCTGGTCGGCGACGTCACCGGGTCATCTTCATGCGCGTGCTCCAGGGCTTCGGCGCGAGCATCCTCTGGATCACCGGTTCGGCGGTCGTCGGCGAACTCAGCCCCGGCGAGGAACGCGGGAAGTGACTCGGGACCTACAACCGGGTGAGCGCGTTTTCGAGCCTCGCCGGCGACCTCGTCGGCGGGATCTTGCTGTTCGCCTACGGGTTCACACTGACCTACGCCGTCCTGAGCGTCGTCACGATCGCCGCGACGATCTCGGTGTTTCTCTTCCTCCGGGACAACCCCGGCGGACGGAGCGATCCCGAGGAGGCAACCGGCGTCGAGACCCTCCGCCGGCTGCTCGATCGGGCGGTCGGGCTCAGCTTCGGGAAGACGGCGGTGATCATCTTCCTCCCGATCTACGCCCGGACCGAGTTCGGGATGAACCCTTTCCTCGTCGGGATCGTGCTCGCGGGCGGGAAACTCACCAAGTCGCTGCTTCATAGGGTCGGTTGGAAGTCCTTCCGGGATCGGCCGCACGCCATCGTGCGGTCGCACCGGTAAACGCTTCCAACCGCCCCTATCAGGGGGTAGTCGGCAGCTACACCGACCGGGTGGGCCACAAACACCACTTCGTGATCGCGGGTGCGCTGGTCTACGCGCTCGGCGCGGCGCTCATCCCACTCGCCGAATTCGCGGAGGGGGTCTTCCCCGCGCTCTCGACGGCTGCTTTCGGCGGGATCGCGCTTCCACCCGCCTTCTTCGTACTGTTCGCCGCGTTCGCGGTCGTCGGTGTCGTCGACAGCCTCCGGCTTCCCGCGAGCATGGCGCTGTTCGTCGAGGAGGGCGAGTACTTCGACGCGGTCGCGGCGAGCCTTTCGCTGCGCTCGATCGGATGGAAGGTCGGCCAGGTCGCCGGTCCCTTCACCGTGGGCGCGATCTGGGACGCGACCAGCGTGTTCGTCGCCTTCCTGACTGCTGCCGGGTTCATCGTGATCGCCACGGGCGTCTTCGCCGCGTTCTACAGCCTCGACCCTGCCCCCGGCGCGACGCCTGCGCCCGGCGACTGATAGGGTTGGTTGTGAGTCCTTCCTGTATTTCGCCGATACGGGGTCGGCGAACACCGGTAAACGGTTGCAACCGACCCTATGAGCCACCGGCCACCCCCGATGGGATCGCGGGCCGAAGCCAACACGCTTAATCGGTCTCCGCCCCACTCTCCGGTAGTGTCGCTTGCGATTTCGACGACGGATCTCGAGAAAAGCTACGGCGACGTCCAGGCGCTCGACGGCCTCTCGCTGTCGGTCGAACGGGGCGAGTTCTTCGGCCTTCTCGGGCCGAACGGCGCGGGCAAGACCACGTTCATCAACGTCCTCGTCGGCCTCGTCCGGAAGTCCGGCGGTGAGGCCAGCGTGTTCGGCCACGACGTCGAGGACGAGTACCGCGAGGCCCGCGACCGAATCGGGCTCGCGCCCCAGGAGTTCAACGTCGATCGGTTCTTCCCGATCCGCGAAGTCCTGATGCACAAGGCGGGCTATCACGACATCTCGACGACGGAGGCGCGCGAGCGCGCCGACGAGGCGCTCCACACGGTCGGGATCTACGACAAGCGCGAGACCCGCTTCGACTGGCTCTCCGGCGGGATGAAACGCCGGTTCATGCTCGCTCGCGCGCTGGTGTCGGACCCCGACCTCCTGATCCTCGACGAGCCCACCGCCGGGGTCGACGTCGAACTCCGCCGGGATCTCTGGGAGATCATCACCGAACTCAACGACGACGGCACGACGATCCTCCTCACCACCCACTACATCGAGGAGGCCGAACGCCTCTGTGACGAGGTCGCCATCATGGACTCCGGCCGGAAGGTCACGGTCGCAAGCCCCGACGAGCTGATGGCACGGGGCAACGATACCATCAGGCTCCAGCTCCGCGAACCGCCCGCACGAGTCCCCGCAATCGACAACGAACGGGTCGAAAGCGTCGACCTCGACGACGATCACCTCGTCGCCACGGCCTCCCAGGGCGGCGAGGTCGCGCCGGACCTCATCCGCCAGCTCGACCGCCACGGCCACACCGTGGTCGACATCGACATCTCCCGGACCTCGCTCGAAGAGGTGTTCGTCGAACTGACCAGGCGCGACGAGGGGGATGAGAGTAACGAAACCGACGGGACCGATCGGGCCGACGAAACGGAATCACCGGGGGCCTCGATATGAGCGTCGTCTCGACCGGCCTGCGAGCCCTCGTCCACCGCGAAATCCTGCGGTTCGTTCGTCGGCCCCGGAACACGTTCCTCCCGCCGCTGATCACCAACGTGCTCTACTTTTCGGTGTTCGGCGTGATCCTCGGCGCGCGCGTCGGCTCGATCGAAGGCGTCGACTACATCCTCTACATCCTCCCTGGGCTGATCGTGCTCGGCGTGATCGCCAACGCCTTCGAGAACGCCTCCTTTTCGATCTTCCACGGCCGCTGGAACGAGTACATTCACGAGGTCCAGACATCGCCGCTTTCGTACACCGAGATGGTCGGGGCGTACGTGAGCGCGAGCGCGCTCCGCGGCGTCATCATCGGCGTGCTCATCGCGCTCGTCGGCGCGATCATGATCCCGCTGACCATCGGAACGGGCGTCGGCCTTGCGAACCCGATCTACGCGCTCGCGTTCGTGCTCGTGATCGCCGTCCTGTTCGCTGGCTTCGGCGTGATGGGTGGACTCTGGGCGCGCGACTTCGATTATCTCACCGTGTTGAACCAGTTCATCATCCGCCCGCTCGTGTTCTTCGGCGCGGTGTTCTACCCGCTCGACGCACTCCCGCCGATCTGGCGGACGGTCTCGCTCGTGAACCCGATGGTCTACATGGTCGACGGCGTTCGCTACGGCTTCCTCGGGATTGCGTCGATCGAGCCGAACGTCTCGCTCGCGGTGCTCGCCGGCGGGGCCGCGGCGGTCGTGGCGATCGACGTCTGGCTGTTCCAGCGTGGCTACGGACTGACCGAATAAACCACGCCGTCTCCTCCACTGTCCCTGCCGCCGGACGTCCACCACCGCTGGCCCGTGTCCCGCACGTTTTTGCGCGTTCGCCCGGTGGCCGGCGCATGAACGCGACCCTCGAACGCGCCATCAGGGTGGGGCGGGCGATCGTTCACGAACTCCGACTCGAGAAGGTGACGTTCATGGCGGGCAGCATCGCCTACCACGCGTTCGTCTCGTTGCTCCCCTTTCTCCTGCTCGTGATCGCGGTCCTCTCCGCGGTCGGTAACCCGCCCGAGGAAGCGATCGTCTCGCTCGCCGGCGCGGTGCTCACGGAGACCGCGGGCGACGCCCTGGTGCGCGAACTCGACGCCGCCGGCGCATCGACCGGCGTCTCGGCCTTCGGGGGCATCGTTTTACTCTGGGGCACGCTCCGCATCTTTCGGGGGCTCGACACCGCCTTCTCGGCGATCTACGAGACCGAGGCGCACAACACCATCGCGGATCAGTTCGCCGACGCGATCGTGGTCTTTCTCACCGTCGGCCTCGCGATCGCGGTGACGTGGGGGATCGATTCGGTGCTCGCCGTCGAGGGGTCCGGTCTCGGCGCGTGGTTGTTCGGCCGTCTCGTGCTCGTCTGTGGGCTGGGACTCGTGCTCCTCCCGCTGTACTACGTCTTTCCCGACGCCGACGTCTCGATCCGCGAGGTGCTCCCGGGGGTGGCGATCGCCGCCGTGGGACTCGTCGTCTTCGTCTCGGTGTTCCAGTTCTACGCCGCGCTCAGAACCGGCGAGGATAGCAGCGTCATCGTCGGGATCCTCGTGCTCCTCACGTGGCTCTACGTCAGTGGTCTCATCGTCCTCGTCGGGGCGGCCGTGAACGCCGTCCTCTCGAATCGGAGCCACGACGTCGATATCGACCCCGTGATCGGCACCCACACCACCGACAGCACGCATGCCGCGGACCGCGACCGTCTCGCCGCGGATCTCCAAAGTATGGCGGCGAGCGCCGAGCAAAGCGATGAACTGCGGATCGTGGCCGGGGAAACGGACGTGCGCCTCGCGTCACCGCGCCGTGCAACGGCCGAAACGGACGACTCGACGCTCGGAACCGACGACGAGACGCTCACGCTGGAGTTCGAGTGGCCGCCACGCGAGACGACCGAACAGTGATCGCCCCCAGAAGTGGACTGCACCAGCCGAGAATCGAACTCGGATCATGGGCTGTCTTCACACGAACGGGGACCGTCCGCGTATGGAAGGCCCAGGTCTTGCCATTAGACCACTGGTGCGCACTCGGTCTTCTTGCGGCGTCGACTAAGGCCCTTTCCCTTTAGCCGCACACGACGGCATAGCAGTTCCCCGCCTCCTCGAACGTCCGCTCGACTCCCAGCGCGCTCGCGCGCACGTCCCGTTCGAACTCCGCAGGATCGTAGATGTGGTAGTACCGGGGGACGGTCTCGCCGTCAGGCAGCGTCCAGTCGACGGTCGTGTCGAACCCCGCCTCCCTGTCGAAGTTCTCGTGGGTCGTGCCCCACGCGCTCACGAGGGCACGGCCGCCCGGCGCGAGCACGCGCGCGAGCTCGTCGAGGCTCCCAGTGCGTGCGGCGCGGCTCGGCAGGTGATGGATCGTGGCGATGTACACCCCGAGCGCAACGCTGTCGGCGGCGAGCGGGAGGCGGGTCGCATCGGCCTGCCAGAGCGCGATCCCGGGACCGTCGTCCTGAATCCGTTCACGCGCGGTGTCGAGCACCGTCCGGCTCGCGTCGATGCCGACGACTCGGTCGGTGCGGTCGGCGAGCAGCGCCGCGTGGCGGGCATTGCCACAACCGAGGTCGAGCCCCCACGCGTCGGTCGTTGGGGTCGCGCGCTCGACGAAGCGCTCGACCGCCGGCCACGGGTGCGCGCGCGTCGTCGCGAAGTGGCTCCCGATCCGATCGTAGGTTTTTCGCACGCCACGACGCGTGAGGGGCGATTCCTCGTCCATCGAGTGAGTCGCGTTGGGTCCCCGTCCTCCTCAACCGTTCGGCTCGACGGTCCGCTGTCGACGACCCGAACGGTTTGCCGCCGAACCGGAACACCGGCGTTACGTTCATGACGCCGGGCGTCGTAGGCGGACCACACCGAATGAGGCGCGAGTACTTCGACCTCCACGTCAGCAACACCGACTGGGTGGCGGTGGACGGCCAGCCCGCAAAACCCACCGTCACCATCGACTTCGACGGCCCGAGCGAGGTGCTCGAAGAGCGACTCGCGGGGGCCGACGACGGCCTCGTCGCCGCCGACGAAACCGACGTCAACTACCGCCTCCACGCCGACGGCGACGGCGTGCTCTCCGTTACCAATCGGATCACCGGCGACTTCGTGCTCGAATGCAACGCCGACTCGGACGGCGTGCTCGGGTTCATCCGCGCGGCGCGCGCCTACGGCGAGGCGACCGACGGGGAGGGCCGGTATCGCATCGTCGTCCGCTTCGAGG
The DNA here is from genome assembly GCA_003022685.1 of Halobacteriales archaeon SW_9_67_24. Taxonomy (GTDB): domain Archaea; phylum Halobacteriota; class Halobacteria; order Halobacteriales; family Halococcaceae; genus Halococcus. The sequence continues at coordinate 9,472 of PXSV01000085.1, forward strand.
GCCGGGACGTGCTCGCCCAGGACAAATCGACCTTTCTCGTCTACAATAGCGAGGGCAACCTCGTGCGCCAGCACAGCCTGATCCCCGGCGGCGTCGAACTCTGAGGCTCGCCCGGAAACCGCCCGCCCTAAATACTGCCCGTTCGACCCCCGATCATGACGCTCTTCGGGACCGCCGGCATCCGCGGTGACGTCCGTGAGCGCCTCACGCCCGCCCTCGCGCTCGCGGTCGGCCGCGCCGCCGGGGCCGACGCCGCCGATCGCGATTCGACCCCCGAGTTCGTGATCGCGCGCGACGGCCGCGAGACCGGTCCTGGACTCTGCGCGGCGCTCGAAGCCGGCCTCGAAAGCGCGGGCGCGGCGGTCCGGCGTGCCGGCGTGCTCCCGACCCCGGCGCTCGCCTTCGCCTCGCGCGGCCGTCGCGGCGTGATGGTCACTGCAAGCCACAACCCGCCGACCGACAACGGCCTGAAACTGTTCGCCGACGGCGAGGAGTACGGCGACGACGCCGAAGCCAGGATCGAGAGCCGCGTCGCGGAGCCCGACTCGCCGGCGGCATGGGACGAGTGGGGCAGCGCGAAGCGGATCGACCCCCTCCCAGCGTACCACGATCGGATCGCCGACTACGCCACGGGCCACGGGTCGGCGCTCGACGGAATCGAGTTCGTCGTCGACTGCGGCAACGGGATGGCGGGCCGCGCGACCCCCCAGGTGCTCGGCGCGCTCGGGGCCGAAGTCACTGGATTGAACGCGAACGTCGACGGCCACTTCCCCGCCCGCGGGAGCAAACCAACACCCGAGACACTCGGTGACCTCCAGGCGTTTCTCGCCGACGACGAGGGGTCCGGAAGCGGCGACGAAACCGACGATCCGACCATCGGGATCGCTCACGACGGCGACGCCGACCGGGTGGTGTTCCTCGATAGTGCTGGCGAGATCGTCCACGAGGACACCGTCGTAGCGATCCTCGCCGAGCACTACACCCGCGCGAGCGACGCCGACGACCCGGTAGTGGTGACGACGCCGAACGCCTCCTCGCGGATCGACGAGCGGGTCGCGGCGGCGGGCGGCCGGGTCGAGCGCGTCCGACTCGGGGCGCTCCACGTCGGGATCGCGGCGGTCGAGGAGGCGGGCGACGCCAATACTACTGTGGTTTTCGCCGCCGAGCCGTGGAAACACATCCACACCGCCCTCGGGCCGTGGATCGACGGCGTGGCGAGCGCGGCGGTGTTCTCGCGCCTGGTCGCCGAGCAGGGACTCGCCGCGCTCCGCGAGCCGATCGCCGAGCGCCCCTACTGGAAGGCGAGCGTCGACTGCCCCGACGACCGGAAAGCGACAGTGATGGAGCGACTGGCGACGACGCTCCCCGAGGCATTCCCGGACGCCGACGTCGACACCGAACACGGCGTCCGGCTCGCTCTCGACGAGGGCTGGGTGCTCGTCAGGCCGAGCGGCACCGAGCCCAAAGTCCGGGTGTATGCGGAAAGCGAGCAAGTCGAGGAGCTCCGCGAGCGGGCGGTCGCGGCAGTCGAGACGGCCGTCGATTCGTGACAACCCATCGATCGAGACGCCACCCCGGGAGAGCCCCTCCGTCGTCGATCGGATGGCATCACTCCTCACGGCGACGATCGCCAACGCGTTCTCGTTGGTCCCGTCGTCTGCCGCACCGATCTTTCCGGATCGCGCCTCGGCGGTCGGTGAGACCCTCCTCAGCACCTCTCCGTACTCGATGGCGGTGGTGATGAGGGGATCGTCCGTCCCGTCGGTCCGGGGCCGGTCGGCCGGTGGAGAGCCATCGCCGCCCGCGGCAACTCGTTCGGCCGCGCGAAAACGCACCCAACGACCAGTAGACTTATTCAGCTACGATATAGCTTAGCGGTATGCGCACGAACTCCGACAGGCGACGGTTCCTGCGGATCGCGGGGGCGGCAGGCCTCGCGGGTCTCGCAGGTTGTACGAGCGGCGATGGGTCCGAGAGTACGGAAACCGAGGAGAGCGGGTCCGGCGGGAACGACGGTGCGGAGACGTCGACCGCCGGGACCGAGGCGAGCACCTCGACCGTCGGCGAGACCGACGCCGAAACGTCGACGATGGCGGACACCGAGGGGGCCGAAACCGCCGACGGCACGTCGAGTGCGTCGGCACCGGAGATGAACGTCGGGATGATCTACGCGAAGGGTGGCCTCGGCGACAAGTCGTTCAACGACTCGGCCAACCGTGGCGTCAAGCGGGCCGTCGAGGAGATCGGCGTCAGTTTCAACAACGCCCAGCCCGAACAGAACTCGGATTTCCCGACGTTTCAGCGCCGGTTCGCCCAGTCGAGTAGCCCGGCCTACGACCTGATCTGCACCATCGGGTTCGCGCAGGTGAGTGGACTCACCGAGGTCGCCCCCAACTTCCCCGACCAGAAGTTCATGCTCGTCGACGGCGTGGTCGAGGAGTCGAACGTCGCCAGCTACACGTTCAAAGAGCACCAGGGGTCGTTCCAGGTCGGCCACCTCGCCGGGCTGCTCACGACGCGCGAGGTGAGCGCGGGGGCGGGCGAAACCAACTCCGAGAACACGACGGTCGGGTTCGTCGGCGGCGAGGAGGTCCCGCTGATCAAGCGGTTCCAGGCGGGCTACGAGGCGGGAGTGGCCCACGCGAACGAAGAGGCGACCGTGCGGGTCGCGTACACCGGTTCGTTCGCCGATCCCGGCGCGGGCAAGGAAGCCGCGGTCTCGATGTATGACAACGGTGCGGACATCGTCTACCACGCCGCCGGCGGGAGCGGCATCGGCGTGTTTCAAGCCGCCCAGGAACAGGGCCGGTACGCCATCGGGGTCGACTCCGACCAGTCGAAGAGCTCGTCACAGTTCGCCGACGTCATCCTCGCGAGCATGGTCAAGCGCGTCGACAACGCCGTGTTCACCTCGATCGAGAACGTCGCCAACGACAGCTTCAACGGCGGCGAGGTGACGACGCTCGGTCTCGAAGGGAACGGCGTCGAGGCGGTCTATGGAACGGAACTCGGCTCCGCGATCCCCGAGGAAGTAAAGCAGGCTATAGCGCAGTCCCGCGAGAGGATCATTGCGGGCGAGATCGAGGTGCCGACCGAACCGAGCGGCGGGTGAGCCGCCGACCCCACGTACTTATGCGACAACCGGCGAAATCGGGACACGAATGACGAACGCAGTCGAGCTCCGTGAGATCACCAAGCGCTTCCCCGGCGTGATCGCCAACGACGACGTCTCGCTCGCGGTCGAACCCGGGACCGTCCACGCGCTGCTCGGCGAGAACGGCGCGGGGAAGTCGACGCTGATGAACGTGCTCTACGGGCTGTACGAACCCGATTCGGGCACCATCGAGCTCGACGGACAGTCCAGAACGTTCGACTCGCCCCGGGACGCGATCGACGCCGGGATCGGGATGATCCACCAGCACTTCATGCTCGTGCCGCCGATGTCGGTTGCCGAGAACGTCGTGCTCGGTCACGAACCCAAAAAGTGGGGCGGGCTCGCGACCGACCGCGAGCGCGCGAGCAACGCGGTCGACGAACTCGCCGAGCGCTACGGGTTCGCGGCCGACCCCGACGCGGCGGTCGAGGACATCAGCGTCGGCGAGCAGCAGCGCGTCGAGATCCTGAAGGCGCTGTATCGCGGGGCCGAGGTGTTGATCCTCGACGAGCCCACGGGCGTCCTCACCCCACAGGAGGTCGAGGACCTCTTTTCGGTTTTCGAGGACCTCACCGCCGAGGGCAAAACACTCGTTTTCATCACCCACAAGCTCGGCGAGGCGATGGAGGCCGCCGACGAGATCACCGTTCTCCGGGACGGGGTGAACGTCGGGACCGTGGCTGCGGACGCCACCAGCCGCGAGGAGCTCGCCGAGATGATGGTCGGCCGGGAGGGGGGGCTCGACGTCGACGCCGTGCCCGCCGATCCTGGCGCGCCGGTTCTCTCGGTCGACGGCGTCTCGGTGAGCGACGAACACGGCGGCGAACACGTCACCGACACCGGGTTTTCGGTGCGCGAGGGCGAGATCTTCGGGATCGGCGGCGTCGACGGCAACGGCCAGGCGGAGCTCGTCGAGGCGATCACCGGCCTCCGAACGCCCGATTCCGGCACCGTCGGCCTCGGCGACGAGGAGATCACCCGCGTCTCGCGGGGCGGCCACATCGAACGCGGGATGGCGTACATCCCGGAGGACCGCCAGGAGCGCGGGCTCGTGATGGAGTTCGACCTCACCGAGAACGGGATGCTCGGGAGCCAACACATCCCGCCGCTCGGCGGCGGCCGGATCGACTGGAACGGTGCGCGCGACCACGCTGCGGACGTGATCGAGGCCTACGACGTCAGACCCCCGGCACCGGCGGCGCGGGCCGGCTCGCTCTCGGGCGGCAACCAGCAGAAGTTCGTCGTCGGCCGGGAGTTCGAGCGCGATCCCGACGTCGTGGTGGCGACCCACCCGACGAGGGGCGTGGACGTCGGCTCACAGGAGTTCATCCACAACCGGCTGCTCGAACTCCGGGATTCGGGCGTCGCCGTCGTGCTGGTGTCGGCGAACCTCACCGAGGTCCGCGGGCTCGCCGACCGGCTCGCGGTGATGCACGACGGCGGGTTCGTGGACGTAGTCGATCCCGACAACGTGACCGAGGAGGAGCTCGGTCTCCTGATGGCGGGCGAGCGGCCGGAAGAGCGCGAGCGTGCCGACGTGACCGCCGACGGCGGTGGCGGTACGCGGGACGAGTCCCCCGGCGACGGGACCGACGCGGGGCAGCGCTCGACCGAGGGTGAGCGATGAGTCGACGCGACACGATCGAAGCCGCGCTCGCGCGCCTCGTCGCCGCCTCGTGGATCGAGCGACTCCTCCTCAGTATCGCGGCGATCGCGACGTCGATCGTCGTCGGTGGCGTCATCGTGCTGGTCTCGGGAATGGCGGCGACGTGCGAGGAGCCGGCCTTCGCCTTTTTCGGGCCGACGTCGTGTTACGACCCGATCGGGGTGTACGTCCAGCTGTTCCAGGGCGCGATCGGGGACGTGCTCGGCGACCCGTTCAACTTCCGGCTCGCGCTCACGCTGAAGGAGACCGCGCTGCTCGTCTTCACCGGGCTCTCGGTCGCGGTCGCCTTTCGGGCCGGTCTGTTCAACATCGGCTCGCAGGGCCAGCTCGTGGCCGGGGCGCTCGCGACCGCGCTCACCGTGTTGTTCGCCGCCCCGTTCGTCCCTGCCGCGCTCGGCGCGATCGTCCTCGTGCCGCTCGGCCTGCTCATGGGCGCGGTCTTCGGCGGGCTCTACGGCGCGATCCCGGGGGCGCTCAAGGCCTACGCCGACGCGAACGAGGTCATCACGACGATCATGCTCAACTTCGTCGCGGCCCAGGTCGCCTTCTTCCTCGTCTCGTCGTACTTCAGTGCGCCGGAGAGCCAGTCGGTCGAGACGCGCACGGTGCCGGGAGCGGCGGTGCTCGAATCCACGCTCTTCGGAGCGGGCAGTAACTTCTCGGTGTTCGTGTTCGTTCTCGGACTCGCACTGGTCGCGGGGCTCTACTACCTGCTCCAGCGAACCGCGTTCGGCTACGACCTCCGGACGAGCGGCCTCCAGGCCGAGGCCGCGACCTACGGTGGCGTCGACCCCAAGCGAACGGTCGTCACGAGCATGGCGCTGTCGGGAGCGCTCGCGGGCGTCGGCGGCGCGGTCTGGGTGCTGATGGTCGCGGGACGCTTCACGGCCGCGGTCCCCGCGCTCGGGTTCGACGGCATCACGGTCTCGATCCTCGCGGGCAACAACCCGCTGGGGGTGGTGCCCGCCGCGTTGCTGTTCGGCGTCCTCAAGAGCGGGTCGCTCGCGGTCCAGCTCGAAACCGGCGTGCCGAAACAGCTCGTGGGCGTGCTCCGCGGGCTGATCATCCTGTTCGTGGCGATGCCGGAGTTCTTCCGGCTCATCGGTCAGCGGTTCGTGACGCCCGACCGCGAGCCCGTCGCGACCGACGGTGGCGAACCGATCGAAGCCCTGCAAACGCCACGAGAGGCACAAAGCGAGCCCCCAGGAAGCGAGCCGGGGGAAACGGAGGACGGACGATGAGCACCGGACTCAGGAGTGCGATCGCGACGTATCGGCCTCGCCGGCTGCTCGCCTACGCGGTTGGCGTGGTCCTCGCGATCGTGATCGTCTACGGGATCGTCTTCCCGGGCACGGCCACCGGCGACATCCTTCGGCTCGCGACGAACGAGAGCACGCTCGGGGCCGCACTCCGGCTCGCGGTCCCGATCGTGTGTGCGGCGCTCGGGGGCATCTTCGCCGAGAAATCCGGCGTGATCAACATCGGCCTCGAGGGACTGCTGATCATTGCGGCGTTCACGGGCGTCTACGTCACCGACGCGGTCGGTTCGGTGGCGTTCCTCCCCGGGATCTGGGTGGGCTTTCTCGCCGGCGTGCTCGCGAGTACGCTGCTGTCGCTGCTGTTCGCGGTGGTCTGTCTGGAGTACCGGGCCGACCAGATCATCGCCGGGCTCGCGGTGTGGCTGATCGCGCTCGGCCTCGCGCCGTTCGTCTCGCGGGTCGCCTACGGCAGCGTCAACACCAACAGCGTCGGCACGCTCGGAACGTGGGCGGTGCCAGTGCTCTCGGAGCTCCCGTTCGTGGGTCCCGTCCTCTTCGACGCGAGCCCGGTCGTCTACGTCATGCTGTTCGCGGTGGCTGGCTCGTGGTACGTCCTGAATCGTACGTCGTTCGGGCGGCACGTCCGCGCAAGCGGCGAGAACCCGCGAGCGCTCGACACCGCCGGCGTGAACGTCACCCG
>PXSV01000085.1:16304-20950 GCA_003022685.1 Halobacteriales archaeon SW_9_67_24
AACGGCCAGACGATGGTCAACGGTCGTGGGTTCATCGCCATCGTCGCGTACCTCTTCGGCAACTACAACCCGATCGGGGCGTTCGGGGCCGGCGTTCTCTTTGCGGGTCTCGACGCGCTCCAGCTCCGTCTCCAGCAGATCCCGGCGTACGCAGTACCAAGCTCGTTGGTCCAGACCATCCCGTACGTTACGGTGATCGTCGTGCTCGCGCTGGTCGGCCGGACACAGATCCCCTCGGCGGCCGGCGAGCACTACGAATCCGGCGAGGACTGATACTGTCGGACAGACATGCGTAACTACCGAACCCGGATGAACCACTACACGGCAGACCGATGCCTACTGCGGATCTACGAGACAGCTCCGTCCGGCAGTATGAGAGGAGGCCGACGAGCGTGGACGGCTGGATCTGCTCACGGGACGTCCCGCTCGACCGCGAGGACGACACCGAGGCCGACGAGTACGCCCCCCGTTCCGTAGCGCAGCCAGTCGTCGATGCCCGCACGCGAACGCAGCGCCGTCCGGATCGCTCCCGAAAGCACGGCGACGCCGGCGAGATACAGTAGCGTCAGTCCGGCGTACAGGCAGCCGAGCACGAGGAGCTGTAGCGACGCGTTCGGCGCGGTTGCGGGAACGAATGGCGGGAGGAAGGCGAGAAAGAAGAGCGCGACCTTCGGGTTGAGGACGTTCACCAGCAGGCCGCGAGCGAACCCGCCGTGGTCGGCGGTCGTCCCGTCCGCGGCGCGTGACTCGTCGAGTTCGTCGAGCAGCGATCCGGACGAGGACCGTAGGGTCTGGACGCCGAGGAAGACGAGATACGCCGCCCCGACGTACCTGACGAGCCGGAACGCGAGTGCGGACCCCCGGAGTATCGTTGACAGGCCGATCACGGCGGCGAGGGTGTGAACGAGCACGCCGGCGCTGATGCCACACGCCGAGCGGACGCCGACGCGTCGTCCGGCACCGAGCGCCTGCGAGAGCACGTAGAACGTGTCCGGGCCCGGCGCGAGGATCAACGCCAGCGAGGCCGGGACGAACACCGACACCGTCTCGATCGAGATCATCGGTCGTCACCCCCATCGAGACGGATGGTTGTAATGGTACTCCTCGTTCACCACTCGTCGAGACGTCCGACCGTAGCCCCGCAGGCCCCCGCGTGGCGCGTCGTCCATGGAACCGTCTTCCCGGTGGCTATTTCACGCTGCACGGGCGAGGACGACCATGGACGACGCAGACCTCCTCGCGGCCGCCCGCGAGGCCATGGCGAACGCCCACGTCCCGTACTCGGAGTATCGTGTCGGCGCGGCGCTCGAAACCGCCAATGGCACTGTTTTCACGGGCTGCAACATCGAGAACGCGAACTACTCGAACAGCCTCCACGCCGAGGAGGTGGCGATCGCCGAAGCGGTCAAAAACGGCCACGACGAGTTCGCCCAGGTCGCGGTGACGTCGAGCGAGCGCGACGGCGTGCTCCCCTGTGGGATGTGCCGCCAGACCTTCACCGAGTTCTGTGACGACGACTTCCGCGTTCTCTGTGACGGGGACGACCTCGCGGAGTACCGCCTCGGCGACCTCCTGCCGGACGCGATCACCGCCGAGACCCTCGGACGATGACCGGCGACAGCGAGGACCCCAACGACGAAGTGCAGTATCACCTCGGCGTCGGCGAGGGCGACGTCGCCGACACCGTGCTCCTGCCTGGCGATCCCGAGCGCATCCCGAAGATTACCGGCGTGTGGGACAGTGCCGAAGTGGTGGCCGAACACCGCGAGTACCGCACCGCGACCGGCGAACATGAAGGAACGCCGATCAGCACCACCTCGACGGGGATCGGCAGCCCCTCGGCGGCGATCGCGGTTGAGGAACTCGCGCGCGTCGGTGCGGACACCTTCCTCCGAGTCGGGTCGTGCGGTGCGATCCAGCCCGGGATGGCCGTCGGCGATCTCGTCATCACCTCCGGTGCTGTCCGCCAGGAGGGCACCAGCGAGGAGTACGTCCGCGAGGACTACCCCGCGGCGGCGGACGACCGCGTTGTGGCGGCGCTGGTCGCGGCCGCCGAGCGCCTCGACTACGGCTATCACGTCGGCGTGACCGCGAGCACCGACAGCTTCTACGCTGGCCAGGGCCGGCCGGGCTTCGAGGGGTTCGAGGCCGCCGGCAGCGACGAACTCGTGGAGAACCTCCGGGAGGCAAACGTCCTCAACATCGAGATGGAGGCGAGCACGATCTGCACCCTCGCGAACCTCTACGGCCTCCGGGCGGGCGCAGTCTGTACGGTCTATGCGAACCGCGTCACCGGCGAGTTCCGAACAGAGGGTGAAACCCGGGCCGCCGAGACCGCGAGCCTCGCCACCGCGCTGCTCGCTCGGATGGAGGAGCGGGTGCGCGAGGCCGGGGCCGATCGGTGGCATCCTGGGCTCGGTATCGAGGCTGAGTAGCCGCACGATCCGGGCCGAAGCCAGGTGATGGCAAGCGGATAACTCACGATGGCGGTTTCCCGATTGAGAACCCTTTTCGACCCCGAGCCCCTCCTTCAGGTGTGGCGTCCCCGTTCGATGTCCTCCGAGTCGATTCCGACGCGAGCGAGGAGGCGATCGAGCAGGCCTACCGCGAGCGCGTGATCGAGGCCCACCCGGATCACGGCGGTTCCCCCGAGGAGTTCGAGCGAGTCCGGACGGCGTACAAACAGCTCCAGGCGGGCTACGATCCCGAGACCGATCCCGAACCCGAACTCGACGAGGAGAGCTACGAGGGGGCGGGCTCGCGGGTCGAGTACCTGAACTACGCGGTGCTCGACGACCACGGCTGGGACCTCGACGACGACGATCTGTTCGGCCAGGCCGCGGAGAGCGATCTCGACCACGCGGACTACGGCGAGTTCCTCGTCGAACCCCACGAGTCGCTGCTCGAAGCCGCCGAGAACCGGGGGTTCATGTGGCCCTTCGCCTGCCGTGGCGGAGCCTGTGCGAACTGTGCGGTCATCGTCCAGGAGGGCGAACTCTCGATGCCGGTCAACAACATCCTCCCGCCGGAGATGATCGATCACGACATCCGGCTGTCCTGCAACGGCATCCCGATCACCGACGAGATGCAGGTGATCTACAACGTCAAACACCTCCCCGAGCTCGAAGAACTCCGCCTGCCGCCCCGGCCGTTCGAGCAGGCATACCCTGGCGACTGAGTTCCGTATCTCGTTTCCGAGAGGGCGATCAGTCGTCCGCGGTGTCTGTTGCGCTGTCGGGGGATGTTGTCGCGCCAATCACGCCGGACCGCCACCCTTGCCAATAATCAAGTGCCTACTGGCGGGGCTATCTGTCGTAATTTCCCTCCTAACCACGGTACTTTCCACCAAGATTTTTTGTCTACGTAGGGATGAGAACATTCGCATGAAATTTGCGAAGTTTCGGATGGAGGCTTTCGGCCAATCTTGGGCTGTCAATGGGGTGAGCGTTCTCAGTGGGTTGGTGATCTCACCGATATCAGTCGAGGTGACAACGACGTTGCTGGAGCGATCCGGTCAATTTCCCGGTTCGCCTGAAGGTGTAGTGCTTATAGCCATCCTCCCGATACTACTGAGTCTCTTCGTGGTCGGTGCCGGGGGCGGACTCCTTACGAGTTGGGTGGCTGGGCTTCCGTACTTCGTGCTCGCGGCTCAGGAGCTTTGGTGCTATTCGGAAGGACTCTGCGCCCCTCCTCCTACTGTGGCCGGAACACTTCCGCTTGCCTTGGTCTCAGCTATAATCACCGGAACGATCGGATATGCGCTAAGTAAGGCAGTTTTAGCAGTGACGGGAAAGACAAACTGACGGGACCGGAGGGCTGGCAGGATAAGTCGAATTACTTTCCATAGAACTATTCTCTATCTCCGGATCGAAGTTTTATTGTGCTACAAGTGTAATGCAGTGGTATGGCAAAAGCTGATACAGACACCGAGAACATCAACGTTCGTCTCACTCCCAAACTGCTCGAAGACCTGGACGAAACGTGGGAAGAGCGGGGATATAACAGCCGCTCGGAGTTCATTCGGCAGGCAATTCGTGAGTCAGTGAATCAGACGCAGCTTTCGGCGGGAGCGCTGGAGGCGCTGCTGGAAAGCAGCCAACAGGCGCGAGAGGGGGAGTTGGTCTCCAGCGAGGAGATTCGCGAGGAATTTCTGAATGAGTGATGATGAGGAGTGGGACTATCGGGTAACGGCCCGAGCGCGTGAGGACCTGCGAGCGCTTGACGCGGAGGTAGCGGAGCGCATCGTGGAGAAATTGGAGGAAGTGGTATCCTCGGAGTTTCGCGCACCGCCGGAGTGGTTAGAGCCGCTTGAGCAAACGCGGTATCAGAAACTGGTGGTTGGTGACTACCGGGGGCTGTTGCTGGTTCGCCGCCAGGAGTCGGTGCTTGAGGTGCATCACGTGGGCCACCGCCGGAATATCTATGATCGAGTGCTCTAATCGCAAGGGCTAGATCTCGCGGTTAGTCGGCGGAGGTTCGGGAGTCGTCGCGATCGGTGAGCGACCGGGAGCGGCGAGCGAGTGTGCAGATGGAAGCGCCCGCTAGGAAAGAGGGGACAGTGATCGACGCGAAAGAGAGGGGGATCGAACGACGGATGGATCACCGGAAGTTACCAGCTATCGGATACGAGGGAGTCTGAGACTGTA
>PXSV01000086.1 GCA_003022685.1 Halobacteriales archaeon SW_9_67_24
ATCGAGAGCTTCCAGGGAGTGATCGACGCAGGCTACGACCACATCTGTCTCCACCGGATCGGCGGCGGCCAGGCAGTCGCGCTCGATCTCGACGGAAACGAAATCCTGCCGAGCTTCGACCGAGCCACGGCGCGCGGCGGTCCCGGCGCTGACTCTCAGTCGAGTTCGCCGTCGAGCAGTCGGGCGTAGAGTTCCCGATCGAAGGTGTTCGCCGGAAGCGAGCCGTGCCACGCGGCCTCGGCGATCGCCTCGTCGGTGAGTCCGGGATCGTCGGTCAGGTCAGTGGTTTCGGGGATCGCGTCGAACACCGCGAAGTGGAAGACGAACGCGTCGTCGCCGTCGGTGAACGTCTGCTCGGCGATCGCCGCGAGCGCGTGGATCCGGACGTCAATCCCGGCTTCCTCGCGCGTCTCGCGGGCCGCCCCTTCCGCCGGCGTCTCGCCTGGTTCGAGCATTCCGCCCGGGAGAAGCCACTGGTCGTCGTGGCGGACGAGCAGCACCCGGCCGTCGTGGACCGCGAGCGCGCCGACGCCCCAGCCCCGTTCGGCACGGTCCCGTGCCGATTTCAGTTCGGGGGTGTCGATCTCGAAGGTGTTCTCACTGCGGAGCACGTCGTCGTGCTCGGCGGCGAGCGCGTCGGGAGCCGGATCGGGCTCCGACCGCGCTACTGAGTCATCCTCCGAGCCCTGGCTCACTCGTACAGCGGGTGGCGGTCGGTGAGCGCGTCGACGTCGGCCGCGACCTCCTCGCGCACGCTCTCGTCGTCGGGGGCGTCCACGACGCGCGCGATGCAGTCGGCGACCTCCCGGCATGCGTCCTCGTCGAACCCGCGGGTGGTGAGGCCCGGCGTCCCGGCACGAATGCCGCTGGCGACAAAGGGCGAGCGCGTTTCGCCCGGCACCGTATTGGCGTTCAGCACGATGCCGGCCTCCTCCAAGGCCTCCTCGACTTCCTTGCCCGTGGTGTCGGGGTGTGAATCGCGGAGGTCGGCGAGGACGAGGTGGGTGTCGGTGCCGCCCGAGACCAGCGAGAGGCCGTGCTCCTGGAAGCGGTCGCCGAGCGCCGCGGCGTTGTCGACGACCCGTTCGGCGTACTCCTCGAACTCGGGCTGGAGCGCCTCCTCGAAGCCGACCGCCTTCCCGGCGATGTTGTGCATCAGCGGGCCGCCCTGCATCCCCGGGATGATCGCGGCGTCGATCGCCGAGGCGTGCTCGTCGCTCGACATGATGATCCCGCCNTCGACTTCGCGGGGGTACGCCGAGTAGCCCGAAACGATCATGTCGGGCTCGAATTGTTCGGCGTGGTCGGCGAGGCCCTCGTAGTCGATGTAGCCCGTCTCGGGATCGGCCTCGTAGTTCTCGACCTCGTAGATCTGGCCCGCGAAGTTCTTCGGGTGGCCGTGCGAGAGATGCCCCCCGTGGGTGAGATCGAGCGAGAGGATCTTGTCGCCCGGATCGAGGGTGGCGAGGTAGACGCCCATGTTGGCCTGGGAGCCGCTGTGGGGCTGGACGTTGACGTACTCGGCCCCCCAGAGCTCCTTCGCGCGGTCGATGGCGAGCTGTTCGACGTCGTCGGCGTACTCACAGCCGCCGTAGTAGCGCTCGCCGGGATACCCCTCGGCGTACTTGTTGGTGAGTTCGCTGCTCTGGGCCTCCATTACTGCCTGACTGACGTGGTTCTCGCTCGCGATCATCATCAGCGTCTCGCGCTGGCGATCGAGTTCACCATCGAGCGCGTCGGCGACCGACGGATCGACTCCTCGGACGTGCTCGTAGTCCATGTTCACACTCCCTCCCCCACCCTCAATAAGGTATCCGTCTACGAACGGGCATCGTTAAATCCCGGTCGGTAGCGGTGGCCGCTGGCCGGTCTCTGGCCGTCGTGGCGGGGGGCCCACCCGGACGACGGTCCGTCAGCCGGAGGGGACGAGTGGCCGACCGGAATCGACGACGCCGGCGACTGTGGGCACAGCGGTCGCACGGCGCGACCCCGCCGTGCCGCCGCTATCGCGCCGCTTATTCGGGCCGCGGTCGTACGTTTAGCTATGTCCGAACTGAACGACGAGGTCTTCGCGGCGGCCCGACAGCGAGGGCGAACCCTGCTGACCGAGGAGCTCGTCGCGCTGATCGAACGCCACCATCCACACGATCGGCCGGGCGTCGCGCGCGAGGTCGTGACCCGATACGCCGATCGACTCGACGGCGAGCGGGCGTACAACTTCGACCGTGACGCGTTCCTCGACGAGGTCGACGCCCGTCTCGTCGACACCGAGACGTGGCGGAGGACCGACGCGCTCTACGCGCTCGGAAACGACCGGGTGAGCAGATACCCCACACGGTGGCACGACGCGCTCGGCGGCTCGAGGGACGTCCGCGAGTACGTCGACTTCCTGCTGGGGGAGACGGATGGATTCCTTGACGACCTCGATTCGGGTGCGGCGGGTCGGGGCATCCCGGAGAACGAACTGCTCGACGTGGTGAGCGTGGTCGGCCGGACCGACCGCGAAACCGCGAAGGCCGAGGTGGAGAGGGCACGGGAGGCCGGCGACCTCGCCGAGGACGCGGACCAACATCCCGAGGCGCGCGTCCGACCCGTCGAATAGCGGTGCTTTTCCCGCGCGGGCCGTTGGAGCGGGCATGAACGTCGGCATCATCGGGAGCGGGCCCGCCGTGGACGCGGTTCGCGCGGCACTCGCCGGGGCGGCCCCGACTGTGGAATCGATCGATCCCGGGGCGATCGGCACGGTCGATTGCGGGATCGTCGTCGACGACACTGGGGCCGAGAGCTTCGAGCGCGCGAACGATCACGCCCGCGAGAGCGCGACGCCGTGGCTGGCGGTCGAGCGCGGCGGCGTCGGCGGTGAGGCAGTCTGCGGGGCGGCCGTCGCGGGGTTCGGTCCCGAGACGGCCTGTTATGAATGTCTCTGCCAGCGTGTCGCGGCGAACACCGACGGCGAGAACGACCCCCTTGAATGCGATCCCGACGACGGCGAGGCGGACGAGTCCGGGCCCGATGCCACGACGGCGTGGCTCGCGGGTGCGATCGCGGGCACTGAGGCGCGCCGGCTGTGCGCGGGCGAGCCCTCGCGGGTGCTCGGCGGCGTGATCGAACTCCTGCACGCCGAGCGCCGCGTACTTCCGGTGCCGAACTGCGGGTGTGCGAGCGACGGGGACCGGGACCGCGCGCTCGCGCGCGACGCTGAGGAACGCGACCTTGACGACGCGCTGGCGCGTGCCGAGCGGGCGCTCGACGATCGGGTGGGGATCGTCCGCGAGGTCGGCGAAGCCGCGTCGTATCCTGCGCCGTACTACCTCGCACGCACCGGCGACACGGCAGGGTTCAGCGACGTGAGCGCCGCGAGCGAGGCGGCGGGCGTCGCGGGCGACTGGGATCGGGCGTTCATGAAGGCACTCGGCGAGGCGCTCGAACGCTACAGCGCCGGCGTCTATCGCGACGAGGCGTTCACGCACGCAGCGGCGAGCGATCTAGACGGCGCGATTTCGCCCAGTGCGTTCGTCCTGCCTGAAAGCGCCGAAGCGGCCGACGACGAGTCGATCCCGTGGGTCAAGGGTGAAGCAGTCGAGAACGGTACGTCGGTCCACCTGCCGGCGGAGTTCGTCGGGTTCCCGCCGCCCGAGCGCCGTCACGGGCCGCCGATCACCACGGGCCTGGGGCTCGGAAGCTCGGGGGCCGAGGCGCTGTGCTCGGGGCTGTACGAGGCGATCGAGCGTGACGCCGCGATGGTGTCGTGGTACTCGACGTTCGACCCGCTCGGCCTCGCGGTTGACGACGAGGGATTTGCGACGCTCGCCGCGCGGGCGCGCTCGGAGGGACTGAGCGTGCAGCCCGTGTTGTTAACCCAGGACGTCGACGTTCCGGTGGTAGCGGTCGCGGTCGAGCGCGAGGAGTGGCCGCGTTTCGCGGTCGGTTCCGCCGCGGATCTCGACCCCTCGACGGCCGCACGGTCGGGGCTCGCCGAGGCGCTCCAGAACTGGATGGAGCTTCGCGCGATGGGACCCGACGCCGCAGCGGCCGCCGAGGGCGCGATCGGGGAGTACGCCGAGACGCCACGCGACGCGACGGCGTTCTTCGGGAGCGATTCGGCCGTTCCGGCCACGAGCGTCGGTCCCGATCCCGTGCCGACGGGCGGCGACGAACTCGACTCGCTCGCGGGGCGCGTAGCCGATGCGGGCCTCGATGCCTATGCCGTGCGGCTCACCCCGCGGGACGTCGAACAACTCGGCTTCGAGGCGGTTCGCGTGCTCGTGCCCGCGGCTCAGCCGCTCTTTACCGACGAAGCGTACTTCAGCGAGCGCGCGCAGCGGGTGCCGCGCGAGTCGGGCTTCGAGCCGTGGCTCGACCGCGAGTTCCACCCGTACCCCTGAACCGGCGCGAACGGACGGCAGCGATGGACCGTGACACACGCCGGGTTCGGTGTGAGTGAGTGTCGCGATTTCCCCATATTTTATTTGTTGTGATGTGATAACGGGCGTATGGATCACGGGTGGGGATCGTTCCGGACCACCGAGGGCGATGTCTCCGTCGGTGACGAGGTGCTTCGGATCCATCGCTCCCCACGGAAATCCATCCAGGGTCAGCGCTCGCGCTGGCGGCACGGGAACCGCCGGGAGCAGCTGAAGGCCACCGCGCGGATCGTACTGTTCCTGATCCTCTCCCTCAGCACCGCTGCTCAGCTCTACAGGATCACCGAAGCGCCCACGCTGTTGGCCGTCCTTACCGTGCTCGGTCTCGTCGCCAGTCTCGTCACGTTCTGGACGAAGCGGATCCGGGGAGCCGCCGTTCCGCTGTCGGCGATCGAGAACGTCACGCTCGACACCGATGATCGGGAACTCACGATCGTGCACGATGCCGAGGGCCGGCCGTCGGTGCTGGGTGGTGCTGCCGGCAAGCGGTGGTTCCTGAGCGACGATCCCTTCTCGGTCTTCGCGACGGGCGTGACCGAAACGACGCTGACGCTCCGCACGGCCGACGACGCTAGGGAGGCGCGCACGGTCTTCCGGATGAGGGGGATCGCCGAGGACATCGACAGGCAGTCCGATGCAGGAGAGACCGAAACCGAGTATCGCTTCGAGACGAAGGGCGGGGTGGTGTTCTGCGAACAGTGCGGCTCCCAGGTGTCACCGAGCGACAGGACGTGTCCC
>PXSV01000087.1:0-48808 GCA_003022685.1 Halobacteriales archaeon SW_9_67_24
TGGCGGCTCCGGCGGACGAGCAGCGCCGCCCCGCAGTCGGGACACGGCCCGAGGGTCTTGTCGACCTTGAGCGAGTTCCGGAGGTACTCGCCGATCGCCCCGCGCGAGTCGTGGAGTTCCTCGAAAACGGTCGAAAGCATCTCGCGGGACTCGTCAGTCACTTCGTCGAGGGTGATTTCGCCGCTCGCGATCGCGTCCATGTCGGCTGCGAGCCGTTCGGTCATCGCCTCGCTCACGACCTGCTCGGCGAAGCGCTCGCTGGCGTCGACGACCGCCTTTGCAAGCGTCGTCGGCTGCGGCGGATCGTTTTCGATGTACCCTCGGTCGTAGAGCTTCTCGATGGTGTTGTGGCGGGTCGCCTTCGTGCCGATTCCCATCGATTCCATCGTCTCGATCAGCCGGGACTGGCCGCGCCGGCGCGGCGGCTGGGTTTCCTTCGCCTCGCTCCGGACCTCGCTCACCGGCAGCTCGTCGCCCTCCTCGATGTCCGGCACGTGGTTCTCGGTGGAGTCGACGTAGGGATAAACCGCGTGGTAGCCCGGCTCCAGCAGGCGCTTTCCGTTGGCCTTCAGCCGATGCTCGCCCCCACGGCGGCGGTCACCCGGAGGTGCTCCCATTCGGCGGGCTCGGCCACGGTTGCGAAAAAGCGCCGGACGACGAGTTCGTACACTGCGCGCTCGTCGTCGCCGAGTTCGGTGGCCGACGGAAGCTCGCCAGTGGGGTGGATCGGCGGGTGATCGGTAGTCTCCTCGTCGCCCTCGGTGGGGGTCGGCTCGCCATCGAGGAGCGCATCGGCGTCGTCACCGAACTCGGGGTGATCGGTGAACTCACCGAGTAGTTCCTCCACATCGAGATCGTTGGGATAGACGGTGTTATCGGTCCGGGGGTAGGTGATGTAGCCCGCGGTGTAGAGCGTCTCGGCGAGACTCATCGCGCGCTGGGCGGAGTAGCCAAGCGAACTCGCGGCGCGGATGTACTGGGTGGTGTTGAACGGGGTTGGTGGGTCGTCGGTCCGCGTGCGTCGGCGGATTTCCTCGACCGCCGCCGTGTTCGCCCCACGGAGATCGTCGTAGACCGTCTCGTTGCCCTCGTCGTTGTAGAAATATCGGGCCTCGAACGTCGCCTCGTTCTTCGTCAGATCACAGAACAGCTCCCAGTAGTCGTCGGGATCGAACGCCTCGATCTCGCGCTCGCGGTCGACGATCAATTTGAGCGTCGGCGACTGGACCCGCCCGACGCTGATGAAATCGCTGCCCATCCGTTTCGCCGCCAGCGACAGAAAGCGGGTGAGCGCTGCGCCCCAGACGAGATCGATCTCCTGGCGTGCTTCCCCGGCGGCCGCGAGGTCGAAATCGAGATCGTCGAGGTCGTCGAAGGCCTCGCGCACCTCGGGTTCGGCGAACGACGAGAAGCGCGCCCGTCGGATCGGGACGTCGGTCACCTCGCGGACGATGTCGTGGGCCTCCTTCCCGATGAGTTCGCCCTCGCGGTCGTAATCGGTGGCGATGATCACACCGTCGGCGTCCCTGGCGAGCAGCCGGAGGGTGCGGACGTCGACGGGTTCGACGTCGCGCCAGTTGCCGTACTCCGGGGGGAAGTCGTTCTCGACGACGTGGCCCGAGAGCCCGACACACCGCCGACCGCCCCACTCGTAGACGTTGACGCCGTTGCGCCGCTCGACGTCCGCACTTTCGCCGCTCAGGATCTCCGCGATGTTCTGCGCCGCGGTCTCCTTTTCAGTGACGATCAGCTCCATCGGGCGCTGCGTCCCCCTCGCGTCATTGAACCCGATAGGCCGATATTCCTTCTAAACCTTTCGCAAACCACAGGAACGCGCGGACATGTGATCGAGGGGGATGGGACATCGCTGTGAGATCGAACGCTATAACCGATACCGAATGCCTGGATCCGTGTCCCGTTTTGAATCGTCACTCGGAGACGTGATCAAGCAGATCCCACTCCAACTGGGCGAGGTCCTCGGCAGCAGCGTTGTCCCGATTGATCCGGTACATCGTGCTGTTGCCGATGGTTCGGGTCTTCTCGACGAGTCGATAGTCGAGGAGATCGTCGATGTGTTCGTAGAACGTGCTGCGATCGATCCCGGCCAACCGGGACACCTCGGTCGCGTTGAGATCGCGGTCGTTCTCGCCGAGGAACGCCGCCAGAATACGGACTTTGGCGTGCGGACCGAGCACGTCTGTAAGCACCGTATCCTCTGCGGCGGCTTCCTGCTCGCTGTTGTCCGGTCCGACGGTGCTCATTTCGTACATAACGCTGTGTGGTGCGCGTTTATAATTCCTGTGGCGAATTGTGGTGTGGGAGGGTATCCTCGAACATTTCCCAGTTTGATTTTTCCAACAGCCATAAGTACCGTACGATCAAACGGGTCTATGAGTCATCATATGGCCGGCGATCGGGAACTCCGCGTGAAGATCGTACGCCAGCTCGCACGGAAGAAGGTCGTCGGCAGCCACAAAAAGCAGGTCGAGACGGTCAAGAACTGGTGTGCGACCAGCGATCAGGGACGCGCTGAGGAACTCATTCGAGAGATGATCACCGATCCCGACGCGCCGCTCGAAGGATACGGCGGCAGCCGGGACAACGTTCGGCTCACGAGCATCGACGCCGCGAAGAAGTACATCGTCGATCACGGCGGGGACTTGCCGTGGGGGCTCCGGGACGACTGACTTAGCCGTCGAGCTTGTCGCGGAGCACTTGGTTCACCGTACCCGGATCGGCGCTTCCTCCTGTGGCCCCCATGACCTGGCCCACGAGGAAGTTGAGCGCGCCGTCGTCGCCCGCATGATAATCCTCGACTGCGCCCGGGCTCTCGTCGATCGCCGTCTCGACGGCCCGTTCGATTTCGTCCTCATCGGTGGCTCCGAGCTCCTCACGGTCGATCACGTCGTCCGGACCCAGCCCCTCATCGAGCATCGCCCGCAACACCACTTCTTCGGCGTTCTTCTCGGTGATTTCACCCGTCTCAGCGAGTTCTACTAATCGAACGAACTCATCGAGTCGGCCTTCGACGTCCCCGATCCGCATGTCGCGGTAGTTGAGTTCGCCAAGGAGGGTGTCCGCGACCCACGACGCCGCGACGTCGGGATCGAAGCGGTCGGCCACCCGCTCGTAGAAGTCCGCGACGTCGCGGGTCGAGGTGAGCTTCCGGGCCGCTGCCGCGCTCAGCCCATATGCTTCGCGGAACCGCTCGCGCCGCGCGTCGGGGAGTTCCGGGATCTCGATGTCGTCGGCCCGGTCGGCGACCTGGAGCACGGGGAGATCCGGCTCGGCGAAGTACCGATAGTCCCTCTCTTCTTCCTTCGAGCGCATCGAGACCGTCACGCCGCGGGATTCGTCCCAGTGGCGAGTTTCCTGTTCGATCGTCCGATCGCGCTGGAGCGCGTTGCGCTGGCGGGTGACCTCGTAGGCGAGCGCCTTCTCCGCGCCCTTGTGACTCGAAATGTTCTTGACTTCGGTCCGGTTGGCCTCGGCGAGTGCCGCGGTCCCGATCGTCTGTCGAACACGTCGAGGTATTCGAGGACTTCAGTGAGTTTCGCAAGGAAGGCCCTGACCTCCTCGGGCCCCCGGAAGTCGGGCTCGGTCACGATCTCCATCAGTGGGACGCCCGCGCGGTTGTAGTCGACCCGGGTGTACTCGGCGGTGTCGATACCCCCGCTCCCGCCGGCGTGCTGGAGACTGCCGGGGTCCTCTTCGAGGTGGGCGCGCTCGATCGCGATTTCGCGCTCGTCGTCCTCGATCGCGACGGTGAGTGCGCCGTTCTCACAGAGCGGCGAGTCGTACTGGGTGATCTGGAAGTTCTTCGGGAGATCGGGGTAGTAGTAGTTCTTCCGGTGGAATCGAGTCGTCTCGGGCACGCCGGCGTCGATCGCGGCGGCGAGCTTGAGTCCGGCCTCGACCGCCGCCTCGTTCAACACCGGGAGCGCGCCAGGCAGGCCGAGACAGGTCGGACAGGTATCTTGCTATCGGTTTCGAGCTGGACGTGAACCTCGAGCCCGATGACGACGGCGTGCTCGCGCGCCGCAGCGGCGTGGGCAGTCATTGTGGTCGTGTTCGTCCGCACCCGCTAAAACGTGACGCCATCGCCGTTCGACCCGATCGCAGCACGGTTCGGGTTCGGAAATGGCGAAAATTCGACAAACGTCTGACGCACGTTTATTGACGTGGGACGGGCTTCGAGAGGTATGTCGGGCAATCGCGTCGAGGAACTCGAAACGCGGGTCAACGAACTCGAAGCCACGGTAAATGGCCTCACCGAGGAGCTCGTCGAGACCAGGGATCGACTCCGCGAGCTCGAAGCCGACGACTCGGACGACTCCGAGGAGTACATCGAGGCCGGCGTCGGGACAACGCCGAAGACGGAAACCGATTCGTCCGAGGGGAGCGCCGTCGAAGCCGCTGTCGAAGGAGATAAGCACACCGAAGACGAGAAAGAAAGCACGACGGAGGCCGACGACATCATCGTCGCGTAACGCCCCCACGAGCACCCCATGAACATCAAGACGCTCGTCTTAGACGACTTCAAGAGTTTCGGCCGGAAGACCCGGATCCCCTTCTATGAGGATTTTACTACCGTTAGCGGCCCGAACGGCTCGGGCAAGTCGAACATCATCGACGCCATCCTGTTCGCGCTCGGACTCGCCCGCACGCGGGGGATCCGGGCACGGAAGCTCACCGACCTGATCTACAACCCTGCCCACGACGAGGGCGATGGGGTCGGCGGCACGCGCGAGGCGAGCGTCGCGGTCGTCCTCGATAATAACGATGAAACCCTCACTCGGGCCGAGGTCGAGAGCGCCGCCGGCACCGAGGACGTCGGGAGCGTCGACGAGATCACCATCAAGCGCCGGGTCAAACAGACCGAGGACAACTACTACTCCTATTATTACATCAACGGCCGGTCGGTAAACCTCGCGGACATCCAGGACCTGCTCGCCCAGGCCGGCGTCACCCCCGAGGGGTACAACGTCGTGATGCAGGGCGACGTCACGGGGATCATCAACATGACCGCGGGCGAGCGGCGCGAAATCATCGACGAGATCGCAGGGGTCGCGGCGTTCGACGCGAAAAAGGAGGACGCCTTCGAGGAACTCGAAGTGGTCGAGGGCCGGATCGAGGAGGCCGAACTCCGGATGGAGGAGAAAGAAGAGCGGCTCGGACAGTTGGAGGACGAACGCGAGACCGCGCTCGAATACCAGGATCTCCGTGATGAGAAGGAACAATACGAGAGCTACCGGAAGGCCGCCGAGCTGGAGGAAAAACGCGAGGCGCTCGCCGACACCCGTGAGGCAATCGACGAACGCGAGGAGAAGATCGCAGAACTCCGGCGCGAACTCGACGAGCGCGAGGGACGAGTGTCCAGACTCGAAAGCGACCTCGACGACCGCAACACCGAGATCGAGCGGAAGGGCGAGGACGAACAGCTCGCGATCAAGCGCGAGATCGAGGAGGTCAAAGGCGAGATCGGTCGGCTGGAGGACACGATCGGGACCGCCGAGGAGCGCATCGAGGACGCAGAGAACGAGCGCCGCCAGGCGTTCGTCGACATCGACCGCAAGCAGGAGACCGTCGACGAGCTCGAAGGCGACATCCGGGAAGTGAAAGTCGAGAAATCCTCGATCACGACCGAGATCGAGGATCTGGAGGACGACCTCGCCGAGGTCGAGAGCGAAATCGAGGCGACCGACACCGCCTACGACGAGCTGAAGGCCGATCTCGCGGAGCAACGCGAGGCGCTCGAAGCCGAAAAGAGCGAAAAGAACGAGAAACAGCGCGAACAGGACCGGCTGCTCGACGCGGCGCGGCGGCGCTCGACCGAGCAGGACGAAACCGAGTCCGAACTCGACGAGGCGCGCAAGCAAATTCCCGCAATCGAGGCCGCGATCGACGACCTAGAAGACGAACGCGAGAAGGCCGCGACGAACGAGGCGAACATCGAGGACGTCGTTTCCGCCCTCAAAACCGAGAAACGCGAACGCAGCGGGGAACTCGACGAAATCGAGGAGGAGCTGCGGGCCGCCCAACAGCAGTACGCCGACCTCGAAGCCAAAGCCGACGAGAGCGGCTCGTCGTATGGCCGGGCGGTGTCGACGGTGTTGAACGCCGACATGGAGGGGGTGCACGGCACGATCGCCCAGCTCGGCGGCGTCGATCCCGAGTACGCGACGGCGTGCGAGACCGCTGCCGGCGGGCGACTGGCCCACGTCGTGGTCGACGACGACGGCGTTGGCGAGCGCGCGATCGAGTACCTCAAATCGCGGAACGCGGGCCGGGCGACCTTCCTCCCGCTAACCGAGATGCACCAGCGCTCGCTGCCGCAACTGCCCGGCCAGGACGGCGTGGTCGATTTCGCCGCGAACCTCGTCGACTACCCCCAAGAATACGCCGGCGTGTTCTCGTACGTCCTCGGGAGCACGCTCGTTGTCGAGGAGATGGCGACCGCGCGCGAACTCATGGGCGACTACCGCCTCGTCACCCTGGAAGGCGAGCTCGTCGAGAAGAGCGGCGCGATGACCGGCGGCTCGAAGAGCGGGTCGCGGTACTCCTTCGGGTCGAGCGAGGGTCGACTGAAGCGAGTCGCGGATCGGGTGGCCGAACTCGAAGAGGAGCGCCGCGAGGCGAGCCGCCGAGCAGGTACGGGAGGTCGAGGCCGACATCGAGGCGAAAGAGCGCGAGCGCGAGGAGGTCGAGGAGCGGATCGCCTCCCTCGAAAGCGAGATCGGCGAGATCGAGACCGCTCGCGAGGAGGTCGACGAGGAGATGGGCGAGCTCGAAAGCGCGATCGCCGACCACGACGAGAAGATCGAGGGGATCGAAGGCGAGATCGACGAGATCGAAAGCGAGCTTGCCGATTCGGACGTCCCGGAGCTCACCGAGAAGGCCGACACGATCGAGAGCGAGATCGACGACCGCGAGGACCGGATGGACGACCTCGACGGCCGGCTGAACGAACTCCGGCTGGAGAAGGAGTACGCCGAGGACTCGATCGACGATCTCCACGACACGCTCGAAACCGTGCAAAATCGCAAGGCAGAGAACGAGGGACGGATCGAGGAGCTCGAAACCGAGATCGCCGAACGCGAGGACACCCTCGACGAGAAGGAGGCCGCCGTCGCCGACTTGGAGGAGGAGCTCGCCGAGCTGAAAGAGGATCGTGCCGAACTGAAAGACGAACTTCAGGACGCACAGGCGGCCCGCGACGAGCAGCAAGAGATCGTGGATGAGGCCGAAGACGGCCTCGACGACCGGCGCGAACGCGCCGAACGCCTCGACTGGGAGATCGACGAGCTCGCCGCGGCGGTCGGCGAGTACGATCCCGAGGAGATCCCGGACCACGACGAGGTCGAGCGCGAGATCGAGCGGATCGAGGACGCGATGGAAGAACTGGAGCCGGTCAACATGCTCGCGATCGACGAGTACGACGCGGTCGCGGCCGATCTCGCGGACCTCACCGACAAGAAGGACACCTTGACCGACGAGCGCGACGGGATCGAGGAGCGGATCGAGTCCTACGAGGCCCAGAAGAAGGGGACGTTCCTGGACTCCTACGAGGCGATCAACGACCAGTTCGAGGCGATCTTCGAGCGACTCTCGTCGGGGTCCGGCACGCTGCATCTGGAGGATGCCGAAGACCCCTTCGAGGGCGGTCTGACGATGAAGGCCCAGCCAGGCGACAAGCCGATCCAACGCCTCGATGCGATGAGCGGCGGCGAGAAATCCTTGACGGCGCTCGCGTTCATCTTCGCGGTCCAGCGCCACAACCCCGCACCGTTCTACGCGCTCGACGAGATCGACGCCTTCCTCGATGCGGCCAACGCCGAACGAGTCGGCGAGCTGGTTGACGAACTCGCGAGCGAGGCCCAGTTCATCGTGGTCAGCCACCGTTCGGCGATGCTCGAACGCTCCGAGCGCGCGATCGGGGTCACGATGCAGGGCGACAACGTCTCGGCGGTGACGGGAATCGAATTCGGTGCCCAGGAGGTCCCGGCGGATGACTGACCCGCCCGATCCGCTGGCGTCGGCGGGCGTCGGCTCGCCTGGCGAGGCCGTGAACGATGCCGGCGACACCGCGGCCGAACCCGATGGCGATACGAACGAGTCAAGGGAAGTCGAGCCGGTCGAGCTGCTCGTCAGGCTGGCCGAGGAGGGCGAGATCGAGCCGTGGGACATCGACGTGGTCGAGGTCACCGATGCGTTCCTCTCGCGGCTCGACACCGCCGACCTCCGGACCTCGGGCCGGGCCTTGTTCTACGCGAGCGTCCTTCTCCGGATGAAAAGCGACGCGCTGCTCGAACCCGACGAACCGGAGCCCGAAGCCGAGATCGAGCCGTGGGAGGCGGCGTGGGAGCAAGAGGGCGGAGCGGACGAGGACGGGTTCGGTCCCGACCCGGTGGCGGCGCTCGAAGACGAGATGGACCGCCGGCTCGACCGGAAACAGGCCCGGGGGACGCCCGAGACGCTCGACGAACTCGTGCGGGAGCTCCGCGAGGCCGAACGCGACTCGTGGTGGAAAGAATCCAGAACCTACGACACGAGCGGGTCGCCGAAGGGCTTTCAGCGCGGTACCCAGAGCCTCGAATACCGTTCGGGCGACGATCTCCGGGTCGACGACGAGCCGACCGAGGCCGACGTGACGGGGACGGCCCACGGCGAGGACATCGAGACGATCATCGCGGACGTCCAGCGCGTTCTCCGGAGCCAGTACGACGCCGGGCGCGAGGAGGTGCTGTACGCCGAGATCGAGGGTTCGGGCGGCTCGCGCGTCGAGACGTTCCTCGCCGTGCTCTTTCTCTCCCATCGGGGCGGCGGCGAGCGCGCCCGAGGAAGCACTCGCGGACTGACCGGGTCGAAAGCGTTTGGTTCTACGAACGCTACTCGTCCGGGCTGCAGTCGCCGGTCCGTCGAAGCAACAGTGTGTACTGCTCATCCCGGAGGTCCTGATCGTCGCCATAGGTAACGCTCCGGGGGTACACGCCGACGCGCAGGAGGTCGATCGGGTCGGTCCGGAACCGCGGTCGCGGCCACAGCGACGGCCGCGGTCCGAACTCGGCGGCGATCATGTAGGAGTACTCACCGTCGAGCAGGTCTCGGACGTACTCGCCGCGCCGTGGTGCCGAAAACTCGGGCATCCACGACGGCTCGGGGTCGCCCTGTGTCGCCACCCACGGCACCGAACGCGTCGACTTCTTGCCACCCGCATCGAGATACGTGAGATCCCAGTAGGTGAGCTGGATGTAGGTGGGACACCGTTCAGGCATGTCGAGCATCCACGCGGTTTTCGACAGGAACCGGTCGCTGGGACCGGTCTCACCCACGTTCTCTTGGTAGCTGCTGATCGCCATTCCGCGCGGGAACGCCGCGTCCCGGTATCGGATCCGGTAGGTTTCCATCGTGGTGTCGTCGGGAGTGTGCTCGTTCAGCCACGCCGCCGCCTCGTCCCGGGGAGCGCTCGCGCAGTGGAGGTCGCCGACGACAGCGTAGCTCCCGTCGGTGACGAGGAGGATTGCGATGAGGGGACGTGCGAGGCTGGGATTGTGAGCGTGGAGACGCGACAGACCGATCCCGAGCACGACCGCGAGCAACGGGAACGTCGGGAGGAGGTGATGCAGCCGGACGTACTCCCACCGGCTGTACACGAGGAGGAACGCCGCGACGCCGGCCAGCGCCAACACGACGGCGTCGGTCTCCCGTGAGCGTTCGCGGAGACGGGCGATCCCCGCCGCGACGCCGCAGACGACCGCGACGAACAACGGGAGCCCGAACCCGTTGAGATACCCGCGAAGTAACTACCACGTCGGCGCGGCCGGCCCGCCGAGACCGCGGTTTTTCCGCTCGGCCTGAACGCCGATCCGTTCCCATAGCACGTCGGGCCCCGCGACGAGCACCTCGGGATGGCCCATGACGACCGCCCCTGCGCCGACGACCGCGCCGAGGCCGAGGAGTCGTGGCTCGAACAGTCTGCGCCACCCGCGGGCGGTGCGGGCGCGCAGGAGGGACGCCACGCCGAGCACGACGACGCTCACGCCGGCGGTCAGCTTGAACGCGATGGCGAACCCGCCCGCCCCACAGCCGGCGAGAAAGGCGGTTTCGTCGCCGGTCTCGACGTACCGGAGCGCGAAGGGAACGGTGAGAAGGAAACAGAACACCGCGGGAACGCCCTCGCTTACCTCGTGTGCCATCACGAGGAAGCCGAACGTGAGCGTCAGGACGAGCGCCGCGATCCGACCGGCCATCCGGTCGCGGGCCGCGGTCCCGATCCGATAGGTGAGGTAGACACACCCGACGGCGATCACGACGATCACGGAACGACCGAGGGGGAGGCTCCATGTCCAGACCCATTCAGGATATGACTGTGGTTCGAGGTGGGTGAGCACGTCGAAGCGGCCATCGAGACCGAGAACCACGAACACCGGGAAAAAGGGCGATCCCGTAGAGATACAGCGTCGCGCCGGCGAAGCGTTTGGCGAAAACCGCGGACGGAACCGACGCGATCGCCGGATCAGCGGCGAGGATGCCGACTGCCCGCAGCGCGTCGAGGAGTCGCCAGCGCTCGTCGATGGTGGCGACGGTCGGGATCAGGTGCGAGAAAAAACCCGCGAGCCCGACGATGTATTTCAGCCACGGGTCGGCCCCGGAGATCGCTCACGACCCCTCGTTTCGCACGGGCCACCAGCCGGTTCCCCGCCACATACCTGTGTACTCGCACAGGCGGGATCGAAAGCGTCCGGTCCCGGGCCGGCGACCCTGGTCGTCACCGGATCCACGTCGTGAGGATGGTGCGGGCGAGACCGAGGGCGTATCCGAGCTTCGGCTTTTTGCTCTCGCCGGTCTCGCGTCGCGCGATCGTGACCGGGATCTCCTGGATCCGGAGCCCCTTTTTGCGCGCCTCGATGATGAGTTCGGGCGCGCTGAAGCGCTCCTCAGTGAGCGTGAGATCGTTGAGCCGTGATCCGCGGATCGCCCGGAACCCGTTGGTGCAGTCGGTGATCCCCGCCTTCGTCATCGCGTTGATTAGCGCCGTGAACACCCGGATCCCCGACCGACGCGTGACGCCGTTGTCGGAGTTGTCCTCCCCGACGTACCGCGAGCCGACCACGTAGTCGGCCTCCTCGGCGACGATCGGCGCGACGAGCGCGCCGAGCTGTTCCGTGGGGTGCTGGCCGTCGGCGTCAATCGTTATCACGATGTCCGCGCCGCGCTGGCGGGCGATCTCGAAGCCGGTCTTGAGCGCGCCGCCCTGGCCCTGGTTGAGCGGGTGTTCGACCACGGTCGCCGCGGTGGACGCGACTCGTTCGGCTGTCGCGTCGGTCGAGCCGTCGGAGACCACAAGCGCCTTGACCGCGTGGCCGTGAAGCGACGCGGGCAGCGACTCCACTACCCGCCTGACGCTCTCGGCCTCGTTGTAGGCCGGGACGATGACGTGGATCGTCCGCTCGTCCGAATCGTCGGCGCTGGTGGCCGTCCCGTCGGCCTGCTCCACGGTGAGGGTTCGGGTGAGTTCGCTGATCGAGAGCTGGTTGCTCCGGACCTGTGCGAACAAGTAGAGCACGAGCAGGATCAGACCGGTGTTTGCCAGCAGCGAGACGACGAGCGACCGGCGCTCGACCTGAAATATTGCCGCTAGAGCGCCGTACACCGCCGGGAACGCCCCGGAGGCGAACACGCCGACCGAGAGCACGATCGCGACGAGGAACTCCCGCCGGGAGAACGTGGTCCGGTAGCGCTTGAACCCCCACAGGAAGATCACGACCGAGAGGCCGATCAGGAACGCGGTGAGAACGTCGCTGTCGAGACCAGAGGCTTGTAGAACGATGTCCTTGGTTTCCCGCACGGCACTCACCGTTCGAATCGACAGCATAGTCTGTCCGGCGTCACGGATGCACGTGGCATTAATGTTGTTGATCGCCGTGTAACACTCTTTCGAGACGACGGGTATTCGACTGGTTCGTCGTGGTCAGTGGCGTGGCGACGCCGCTGACGACAAAGCACACCAGTTATGACGAATGGCGGCCCACTACCGACCGACCGATGGCTCGTCCGCCCGCCGTTCTCTCGATCGATTTCGAATGTTTCACCCATCTCCCCGCCTATCGAAACGCACGCGGGAAGACCGACCAGCGCGATGTCGGTCTCGACGTCGTGGACAGCCTTCTCACACTCTTTGAGGACCACGACGCCGCGGCGACGTTCTTCGTGGTCTCCGAGATCGCGGAACGTCACCCGGAGCGTATCGTACGGATCGCCGACACGAGCCACGAAATCGCTTCCCACACCCACCGCCACCGGCACCTCTCAGCGCTGGACGAGCGCGAGCGTCGCGACGAACTCGCCACGTCCCGCATCGTCCTCGAAGACACGACGGGCGAACGGGTCACGGGGTTTCGCGCGCCGTCATTCGACACTGCCTCGGACCACTTCTCGATGCTCGCAGCCGCCGGCTACGAGTACGACGCCAGCGTCGCGCCGTGCCAGTCGATTCCGGGTTGGTACGGCGGCGAGCACAACGTCGACCGGCCCTGCCCAGCGACCCGTCTCGACCCCGACGCGCCTGCCGGGATCGCCGAACTCCCGGTCGGCGTGATGCCTCGACTCCGCCTCCCGCTCACGGGCACGTGGCTCCGGTTTTTTGGCCCGCGATACACGATCCTCGGCATGCGGCTGCTCGCGCGCCGCGGGATCGCGCCCGTACTCTACGTCCACCCATGGGAGCTTGTCGATCTTCCCCCTGTGGCGGGCGTGCCGAAGCGGGTCTACTGGCACACCGGCGCGTGGATGCGGCGCGCACTCCGGCGGATCCTCGAACAGCCCTTCGAGTTCGTCACCGCACGGACAGTCGTGGAGGACGCAACTGCCTTCGACGCGAAGGGAGGCTCCCGTGCCGGCGACACGACCGCCAGCATCGACGATGGAACGGGAGGACGGTAGCGTGGACAACACACAGAGAGCGTGGCTCGTGCGTGGCGCACAGTACCTCCTCGGTGCGATCGCGTTCGTGTGGGTTCTTAGACAGATCGAGTGGGAGCGCGCCGCGTCACTCCTTTCGGACGTATCCCTCGGCACGGCCGCGGCGCTCGTGGTCGTGAGCGCGATTGGACTCCTCGCTGCGCTTTGGATGTGGCACGTGCTGCTCGATAGCGTGCAGGACACGCACTTTCGAGCCGCCGCCGACACCGGTCTCATCGTGCGCTTCATCAACAATCTCCTCCCGTCGCGGCTGTCGGGGCGGGCGGTCGCTCCTTACGTCGTCCACAATAGAACCGGAATGGCCTATTCGGGTGCGGTCGCGGTCGCGGGGGTTCACACTGGACTCTATGCGCTGTTGTATGGGTTCGTCGCGCTAGTCGGACTCGTGCTCGGAGCGGGTCGGCTCTCGCTCGCACTCGCGCTCGTCCTCGTGCTCTCGACCGCACTCTACGCCGCTGCCGGGACGGCAGTGTTGCTCGCCGGTATCCATCTCGGAACCGTCGAGCGGATCGCCGGCGCGCTGGAGACGGTCGCCAGCCGCGTTCCGATCATCGGTGACCGTCTCTCGGCACTGACGGGAAAACTCCCCGCGTTCTCGGCGGCGTCGGCGGACACCTTCTGCGCCCTGTTGGGCGATCCAACCGCCGTGCTCTCGTACGCTGCGGGGTTCGTGCTTGCCCGGTTGGTCGCTCCTGGCCTGCGGGTCTGGTTGGTGTTCGAGGGCCTCGGTATCGGCTTCGAACCAGCACTCTTCCTTCCCATCTACCTCGTCATGGCGTACAGCGTGACGCTGCTGCCGCTCACGCCCGGCGGCGTTGGTGTCACCGAGGCGACCGCAACGGCGGTGTTCGTCGCGCTCGGCGTGCCAGAAACCGTCGTCGTTCCGGCAGTCTTCATCGACCGACTCCTCGGCACGTACCTCCCGGCGCTCATCGGCTGGTATCCGTCCCTTCGGATTGATCTCTCCGACCTCGTCAAGTCGCCGGGCCCCGAGTGAACCGAGGCAACGGCGGAGACCGAGGAGTAGCCATCGACCGCACACGGTGTACTACCGGAGAGAACCGCTTCGGGATCGGCCGTGGATGTTCGGTTGCAACCCCGCGATCCGCCCGTTGTCCAGCAAATTGTCGTGGGATTTGCGACCACCTCAGCCCGCGTCGACGTAGCCGAGATCGCGCAGACGGCGTTCGAGATCGTCGTCGACCGCCGCGCGGCCCGCCACAGCGCGCCCGTCGGTGGTTTCGAGCGAGACGTCAGCGTCGCGCGCGATCAACGTCCGGTCGCCGTCCCGCACCGCGATCGTCGCCTTGTCGTGCCACGGCGCGATCGTGTACAGCGGTTGCGACGGGCCGTCGGCGAGGTCGTTGCCACGCCACGAATCGGGAGGATCGATCCCGACGCGTCCAAGCAGTGTAGGCGCGACATCGAGCGCGCTGAACCGTTCGTGGTCAGTCCCGATCCCGGCAAACACGACTGGCACCTCGACCAGCGTGTCGACCACCCGGCGGCGGAACCCCTGGTGGTAGAAGTACCCCTCTTCACCGAGTTCATCGCCGTGATCCGACGTGAACGCCACGACGGGGTCCGCGTCGAGGTCGTCAAGCAGCCGTTCGATCTGCGAGTCGACCCGGCCGAGCGCGTTCCGGTAGGCTTCGTCGATCAGCCGGGTCTCGTGCTCGGTCAGCGGGTCAGTGCCGAACAGTCCACCGTTGCCGGCCGCACCCGCCTTCCGGTCGAGGACGCGCGGGAGCGCGTCCGCACCGGTGCCGTAGGGACGGTGGCTTCCCATGAGATGCACCCAGAGGAACCGCGGCTCCGGGGCGGCGTTGAACTGGTTGATGGCCGCGTCCACCACGGTCCCGTCGTCGGGCAGCGAGGAGAGCACGGCCTCCATCGGTACCAGTCGGCGGTAGAGTCGCCTGACGGCCGGAAACCCGCCGAGGTACTCGCGGACACGGCTTCGGCGGTTCTTAAGGGGGTTGCCGGTGCCCTCGCTGAACGTCTCGTAGACCTCGAAGCCGGCACCGAACCCGAAGCCACGATCCGCCTGAGGCGTCGGCGCGAAACCGAGACAGGTGTAGCCGTGCTCGGCGAGCAGTTCCGGCAGCGACGGGCCGACGACCTTCGAGCGGAGCGCCGAGACGAGTTTCGAGGAGAGCAGGCCGGCGAGGCTCGGTCGGGTGTAATGAGCCGCAGTGACCCCCGTTCGGGTATCAAGTGCGGAGACGAAGGGCATCGCGTCGAGGCGGTCGCGCCGGACTGAGTCTGCGGTCACGAGAACGATGTCCTCCATCGTCAGTTTGTGCCAAGCGGACACGAATATAAGTCATGGTTCGGAACCAACCACCGAACCGACGGCCACGGTGCGCCTCCATCCCGCGACGCTGACGCCGAACCCGGGGTAACCCCGAGATGCCGTCCTACCGACGGATGCGCTCGGAGAGCGCCGAAGAGAATCGCCACGGTGACGAAAGGGAAAACCTTTGTTCGCCACCGAAATGCGTCGTCACATGAGTCGAACGTTTGTCATCGGTCTCGACGGCGCGAGTTGGCGGCTGCTCACCCCGTGGATCGAGCGCGGCGAGCTGCCGAACATCGGCGACCTCCGCTCGACGGGAACGTGGGCGGAGAGCCGGAGCTGCCTCCCGCCGGTGACCTTCCCGAACTGGAAGTGTTACTCCTCGGGGAAGGACCCTGGCGGGTTCGGCGTGTTCTGGTTCGAACAGGTCGATCTCGCCAACGAGGCGATCACGATCAACAACGGCGCGGACTTCGACACCGCCGAGCTGTGGGACTATCTGAATGACGAGGGGTACACGACGGGCGTCGTAAACATGCCCACGATGTACCCGCCGCGCGAACTCGATGGGTGCGTCGTCTGCGGCGGTCCCGACGCCGTCGAGGGCGAGTACCGCTCGATCGATTCGGGCTACACCTACCCCGAGGGACTCGATCGGGAACTCGAAGCGGCGTTCGATTACGAGGTTCATCCCGATCCGCTGCTGTCCTCGAACGCCGAGCGTGGCGCGGAGGTCGACGCGATCCTCTCGGGCATCGAGAAGCGCTTCGAGGTCGCCCACGCGCTGTTCGAGGAGCGAGACCTCGATTTCATGCATCTGACGCTGTTCTATTTGAATGTCCTCCATCACTTCTTCTGGGACGACGAGCCCACGCTCCGGGCGTGGCGGCTCGTTGACGAGTGGCTCCCCCCCCCGGGCTCAACAGAGAGAATCTCCTCTCGATCGCCAAGCGCGCCGGCGTAGTCGACGTCCTCTCCCGTACCGTCCCCGAGCGAATCCAGAAACTGGTGCCACAGGAGGCGGGGCTCAAGCGTGGCCGGAAGCTCGAAGCGATCGACCTCGATCGGACGGCGGCGGTGGCGAGCGGCCAGGGACCGGTATATCTCACGGACGCGGGCGAGGCACGCCGCGAGGAACTCATTGACGCGCTTTCGCGGGTCGCGGACGACGAGGGCTCGCTTTTCACCGCGGTCAACCATGGCGAGGACGTGTACACGGGGCCGTACGTCGATGCGGCCCCCGAGATCGTCCTCGACCAGCGGCCTGGCGTCCACGTCAACGACGGCATCGGCGGCGGCAGCGTGTCGAGCGCGCCCGATCGGTGGGCCGCCGAAAACACCCCACACGGACTCTTCGTCGCCAACGGTCCCGACTACGCGGCCGCCGGCGAGATCGACCCGATCGACATCGTCGACATCGCGCCCACAGTCGTCGCGAGCTTCGGGTGTGGCGTCCCGACCGACATGCGCGGGACGGTGCTCCCCGTGTTCGCGGACGATCGCACGTGGGAGCACCGGGAACCGCTCGAAACGACCGCCACCGCAACGACGGACCGCTCGGGCGAAGTCGCGGACAGGCTCCGGGATCTCGGCTACATGGAGTGACCGTCGGCCGTATTGGGGGAGTTCGACGGCCGCAACCTTTCCATCCTACCAAACAGCGTGGCCGGAGGCGCTGTTAACTTGGGCGACAGCCACCTGGGCAACCGCCACGGGCGGGGCTGAAAGGGGCGGCGCTCTCGCCGGCTGCGACTCGCTGCGGTCCTCGGCCTTCGGCCCGCGGTCCTTACTTCGTCTCGTACGCCGAGAGCGCCGGGGCTTTCAAGCCGGTTGTGTCCACTGTTTCTCCGGGAAATCGCTGAGTTGACATTGCCTGGCCGGGGCACCGAAGAGTTATCATTCAACCCGTGTGAATGTCGGGACGAAAGATGCCGTCGGACCGCCCGGAAACGCTCGGTACTCGACTCTCGTCCGTCGCTCGTGTCGCCCTCAATGCAATAGTGGCGCTCCTCGTGCTAGCGACTGCCGCGTTCCTGCCGAGGGCTCTCGACCTCTCGCCGTGGGTGGGTTTCTGGAGTTTGCTCGTCGTGTTCGTCGTGCTGGCGGTCGCTCACGGACTTCGGTCCTATCCGTTGCACACGTTCGGGATCAGACGGCGCGTCGGCTACGCCGTCGCGCGCGAGGGACGATGTGACGAGTGTGGCGACGCGATCGCGGCGGGCGAACGCCGGCGATACGCGCGCCAGGCGGTCGCGTTCGGCGTGCCGCTCCACACGCTCGACTGGGGCGTGAACACCTACTGCGGCGACTGTCGAACCCACGACGACGGGAGCGACCACACGAAAGAGGAGACGCACCAGTACGAACACGAGATGGCCTGACCGAGCGTACTCAGTCGAGATACTCGCCGGCAAGCAGGTCGACGCGCTCTTTCGTTTCATCGGGAATCGCTTCGCTCGGGGTGTTGATCGTTCCCGCTAAGGCATGCTCGCAGTCACACTCGCGCTCGTCGGGCAGCGTCCGGATCGCGCGCTCGACGGTGGCGTTGATCGCTTCCTCGTTCGCGGCGGCGTTTTCGAGCACGTCGCCGAGGCGGTTCTCAACTGCGCCCTTCCAGACGCCCCAGTCGGTGATCCCCGTTACGGTCGCATAACACAGCTCGGCCTCGCGCGCGAGCTTCGCCTCCGGGACTGCGGTCATGCCGGCGAGATTCCAGCCTTGCTCACGGAACCACTCCGATTCGGCCTTCGTGGAGTACTGTGGTCCCTCGATGCAGACGTACGTACCGCCCTCGCGCGCGCCGTCGTCGGTGGCGGCATCCGCGGATTCGGCGAGATGGGTAGCCATATGGGGGCAGTACGGCTCGGCGAACTCCATGTGGACCACCATGCCGTCGCCGAAGAAGGTGTACTCTCGATCGCGCGTCCGATCGAACAGCTGATCGGGTACCACCAGGGTTTGTGGTGGGAGGTCGTCGCGGAGGCTTCCCACGGCGTTGGTTGCAAGCACCCGCTCGACACCGAGTTGCTTGAGGGCGTGAATGTTCGCCCGATACGGCGCGTCGGTCGGCGAGAACTGGTGGTCGCGGCCGTGTCGGGGGAGGAAGGCGACCTCCGTCGCCTGAAGTTCACCCACCGTGATCGGTGCGCTCGGGTCGCCGAACGGCGTCTCGATCTTCTCCTCGCGGACGTCTTCGAGATCGAACGCCTCGTAGACCCCGCTGCCGCCGATAATGGCGATCATACACGGTTCGATCGGGTGTGCCCGGCTAAAACACCACGGGAAAAGGGCCATGTCGTCTCCACCCCTCGATCGTCCGTGGTTCGTGCCGACACCGACGGTCGATCAGACATCGACCGTCCCGGCGACACCGGATACGGCGACGACGCCGATCGCATCGGTAGTGCCGACGCCGATCCCCTGGCGCTCGCAGCGGCCCTCCTCCGAGCGGTGCGCTACGACGAGTCGACAGGCGCTCCGAGCGTGCGCTCCGCGATCTCCCGCCGGCGGCGCTCCGGGACGCGCTCGCCACCGACGATCGTCGGCTCGCGTTCTGGCTCAACGTCTACAACGCCCACGTCCAGCTCCTGCTCGACGCCGCACCCGAGCAGTACGAGGATCGACAGCGGTTTTTCGGCGCGGAAGTGGTCGCGGTCGCGGGCCACGGGCTGAGCCTCGACGACGTCGAACACGGCCTCCTCCGGCGCTCGCGACACTCGCTGGGCCTCGGCTACTTCCCGCGGCGAGCCGACGCCTTCGAGCGTGCCCATCGCCTCGACAGTCGCGACCCGCGGATCCACTTCGCGCTCAACTGCGGGGCCGAGAGCTGTCCCTCGATCCTCGCGTACGACCACGAGGCCATCGACGACCAGCTGGACACCGCGACGATGGGGTTTCTGGCGGGCGAAGTCGCGTACGATTCCGACCGTGACGTGGTTCGCGTGCCGCGACACATGCTGTGGTATCGCGGCGACTTCGGCGGTCGGCGCGGGATCCGCTCGCTGCTCCGCGAGCACGGAATCGTTCCCGCCGGCGCGACACCCGCGATCCGGTATCGCTCCTACGACTGGTCGCTCGCGGTCGGACGGTTCGCGTTTGCCGAATCCGACTCAGACGCCACACCACGCGAGTAGCTGCACGACGACGAGCGCCACCATCGCGGCGACGCTCGGGAACGGGACCCGTCGCTCGGTGTAGCCCGCCGCGTCCCACACCGACACCGGGAGGACGACCGCGCTCGCCGCCGCGACGACGGCCGGAAGCGCGCCGCCCGCCAGGACGGGAAGCGTGCCGAACGCGAGGTAGACCGCCCCGACGTACAACAGCTTGAGCCGGCGTGGCGACCACCGTGTAACGAGCGTTCGCTTCCCGACGGCGGCGTCGGGCCGTCTGTCTGGCCACTAGGTCGCCAGCAGGTTGGCAAACACGACCAGGAAGAGGGGAAAGGCACGCAAGCAGCGTTTTCGCTACTGACCCGTTGAGGACCGCTGTACCGTACGCCGGGAGGACGAGGCCGCCGAGCGCGGCGTTGTCGAGTTCGCCCCAGCCGCGCCACGCGAGTTGCAGCGGCCCGACCGAGTACTGCCAGCCGAACAACGCGATGACCGCGAGCAGCGTAACTGCGAGACGCGGGAGGGGGTCGAGAGCGATCCCGATCAGCGCGACGACCGAGCCGGCGACGAGCGCAGCGATCCCGGCACGGAGCGCGAGGCTTCGGGGGAGCCCCGTCCGTGCGAGCGCGCCGCTCCCGCCCGAAAACGGCGTGCGGTCGGTCAGTGCGTCGGTCTCGTGGTCGGCGTACTCGTTGGCGTAGTGGACCTCGCGGCGACCGCAAGCAGCGCCGCACCGCCAACCACGAGTCTCGGGACATCGAGGGCGGCCCCGCTCGACAGCGCGATCTTCGCGCCGAGCGCGTAGACGACGAGCACCAGGCAGAGCTGTGCGGGACGGCTCATCTCCCAGCACGCTCGGAGTCGGGTCCGGAGCCCCGGGATCGTCAGTCGACCAGTCGCCACTCGTCGGTGTCGGTCGGTTCGATCACGTCGCGGCGGTGCATCTCCGCCAGCACCTCGCCCAATCGATTCGGCTGGGCGACCTCCATCCCGATCCGATCGAGGTCGTGGTGGTCGGCGAGGAGGTCGCGGATCGCCTCGGTCGAGACCGCCTCCCGGTCGGTGCGTTCCATGACGCCGCTCACGAGGTCGATCATGTCCTCGATGAAGTTCCAGGGGTAGACGATCCACGCCCACCCGTCGAGCCGCTCGCCGACGTAGTCGGGTTCGAAGTCGCTCGTGCCGAGGAGTTGGAGGGTCGCGGTGCGCACCTCGTCGGGTTCCCGATCGGTGACGTACTCGCGGGCGTGTTCGATCGACCCGCCGGTGTCGGCGATGTCGTCGATGATGAGCACGTTCTTGCCGTCGACCGACCCCTCGGGCATCGGGTACCGGATCTCGGGCTCGCCGCTTTTGACGGCCGTACCCACGTAGTGTTCCATCTTCAGGCTGGTGAGGTCGTCGAGCCCGAGGAAATCGCACAGGCAGCGGCCCGCGAACCAGCCCCCGCGGGCGAGCGCGACGACCACCTCCGGTTCGAACCCCGAGCGCTTGACCTCGTCGGCGACCGCTCGACACCGACCGTAGATGTACTCCCAGTTGGTGACGGTGCAGGTGAAATCGTCCGGCAGTTCGGACATGGTGGTGCTCCGGCGTGACTCCGTGGCCGGCCCTGTTAACCCTGTTCGTCGAACGTCCTCACCGGCCAGTGATCGAGTCTCGCCACGTCACAATGGCGGACTAGGCGACGTCGAACCGTCTTCCGTTGTCCGCCGACCTCACGATTCGGGGCTTCGGACTCGGCAACCACGTATAGATCATCTGCGGATGAACGCAGGCAGTTTGTCAACGATCGCTCGAACCCCGATGCTATGCTCGATACCGACGCTGTCTTCGACGTCCTCGCCGTGCGTCGCCGCCGCTACGTGCTCTACGCCCTGCTCGAAGCCGATGGCGGACTCGCACTCGCGGATCTCGCCGGCCTGATCCGAGGCGATGGCCGGCGCGTGCCGACGGGTCGCCGCCGATCTCGCGCGGACTCACCTCCCGGCGCTCGACCGGGAAGGGCTCGTCGAGTACGACCGCGAGCGTGAGCACGCCCGCCTCGCCGACGGCCACGACCGAGCGACCTCGTATCTCGAACTCGCCAGCCGGTACGAGCGCCCTCCGACCGCCGCCACGCAGGGCGACACCGAACCGGGCCGGTGAGCACACCCCGGTCGATGGATTGAGGGCGCGCGGCGGCGATCGATCCGTATGCAATCGGTTCGAGCGCTCCTGGTCGACGCCTTCACCGACGAACCGCTGGCGGGCAACGCCGCCGGCGTGGTGCCCGCCGCGGACGACCTCTCCGCCGCCCAGATGCAGGCGATCGCGGGCGAACTCGGCGCGAGCGAGACCGCCTTTCTCCACCGATCCGACTCCGCCGACCGCCGAGTGCGCTACTTCACGCCGAGCACCGAAGTCGATCTCTGCGGTCACGCCACGATCGCTTCCCACGCG
This sequence comes from Halobacteriales archaeon SW_9_67_24, assembly GCA_003022685.1. Classification (GTDB taxonomy): domain Archaea; phylum Halobacteriota; class Halobacteria; order Halobacteriales; family Halococcaceae; genus Halococcus. The sequence goes on from PXSV01000087.1 coordinate 21,835, forward strand.
TTCCTGCGCGAGGACGGCACGATCGGCGACGGTGCGTACACGCTCGCAACCAACGTCGGCGTGCTCGACATCGAGATCGGTGGAGAGTGGGTGTGGATGACCCAGAACGATCCCGAGATCCGAACCGTCGACCTCGACACTGAACGAGTGGCCGACGCGCTCGACATCGATCCGGCGGCGATCGCGGACGTCGACCTGCCGATGGCTCGGAGTTCGACCGGACTCCCGTTCCTGATCGTTCCCGTTACCTTCCTCTCCGTTCTCGGCGAGTGCGAGCCCGACATGGCCGCGATCGAAACGCTCTGCGAGACGGTCGACGCGACCGGGCTGTACGCGGTCACGTTCGACACGCTCACCGCCGACGCGACCGCCCACGGCCGGATGTTCGCGCCGCTGGCGGGCATCCCCGAGGACCCCGTGACGGGCACTGCGAGCGGCGCAGTCGGGGGGTACCTCCGCGAGTTCGAGGCCATCGAGGCCGAGGCGATGGCCTTCGAGCAGGGTCACTTCGTGGATCGGCCGGGCCGGGTCGCGGTCCGCGTCGACGACAGCGCGCCGCGTTGCGAGCGGGTGCGGGTCGGGGGTCGCGCGACGATCGCGCTCGACGGGAGGCTATCGGTGCCCGAAACGAGCGAGAACGACATCGTCGAGGCGTGAAACCCCGAGAACGCGACCACGTCTTCCGGATCGGGGTCCGTCAGTCCCGATGCGCGCATCTCACGGTTGTCCGTCGAGAGGCTTCGTCCCGACCTCACCCGCGGTTCTCTTCCCACCGTCGCTTGAGCCGGTGGATGGCGATGCCGGTGATCCCGGCGAGCGCGGCGAGAACGCCGAAACCAGGCCCTGCCGAACTGCTTTCGCCGTCCGTGTGCGAACCCCTCGCGGGAGCAGCCGTCTCGGTCGCCGTCGGTGTCGTGGTGGCCGGTGCCGTCGCCGTGGACTCGGGCTGCCTGGTTCGGGTCGTCGTCTCGTCGGCCGGCCTCTCGTCGGTCGTCTCGGTCGCCGTACTGGTGTCGGCAGTATCGACAGTGTTAGTGACGTCCGTGGTGTCGGTCGTGGTGCGTTCGGTCGGTGTTTCGGTGGCTTCGGTTGTCGTCGGCAACGGTGTGTCGGTTGCCGTGGTCGTGGGTTCGGGCGTTTCGGTGCGGATACTCACGGCACCGCTGTCCGGCGGTGGGTACGCTGCTTCATCGAGAACGATCCCATCGGCGTTGGCGACGAGCACCGCTCGGTCGAGATCGGTGTCCCGGCCGGTGTAACGGACCGACTCGGTGTCCTCGCTGCTCCCGATCCGGACGGTGACCGTCCCACCCGGATCGAGAACGCGGGGATCGAACGTGTAGACGTTCGCTTCCTCGTTCGTCGGTACCCGAAGCGCCCCGCTCTGGAAGCTGAGCCTGAAGCCAGCGAGATCGACCGGTTCGTCGCCGGTATTTCGGAGTCGCACGGCGTTCCCGTCGAAACCCTCGCCGTCCTGTTCCGACGCCCCTCGCGTGATCCCGACGATCTCGATTAGTTCGTGCGGCGGCGGTTCGGAAAGGAGTTTCGCGCCCGGCGTGCCGTCGTCGGTCGCGAACGAGGCGAGCGTCCGTACCGATGCGGTCGGCTCCTCGACCGTCGAAACCGCCCGGTAGTCGGTGCGCCACCGATCGGGCGTGACCGTACACCGGACGTATCCGCGGTGATCGCTGAAAAACCGCTGCCACGGCTCGTTCGCCGAGCGGCCGTACTGCGTGATTCCCGTGCCGTTCATGCCTGAGGTGAGCGAGGTTCCGACGTACTCGGTACCGACCGTCGGGGCGTCGGGGTTCGAGAAGTCGGCTTTGAGGTCGTACGCGTAGTTGCGGTGGATGTCGCCGGTGATCACGATCGGGTTCCGATCGGGGGGTTCCGCCATCGCGTCGAGCACCGTCCGCCGGTCGGCCTCGTAGCCGTCCCACCAGTCGTTGCTGATGTGGACCGAGGACATGAGGACCTGGTTGGCGAGGACGTTCCAACGCGCCGTCGAGTCCGCCAGGCCCGTCACCAACCAGTCCTCCTGCTCGTCCCCGAGGATGTCCAGCACGTCGAACTCGACGAGGTCGCCGAACTTGAACCGACGGTACAGCGGGAGGTTCGGCCCGTCGGGCAGCCGCGAGGGCCGGAGCGGTTGGTGTTCGAAGTACGCCCGATACGCGTTCGCCCGCCGTTCGCGGAACTCGTCGTGGGGGACATCCCGATAGTCGTCGCCAGCGTAGTTGTTCACGACCTCGTGGTCGTCCCACGTGACGATCCATGGGCACGCGGCGTGTGCCGCCTGAAGATTCTCGTCCGTCTTGTACTGGGCGTAGCGAACGCGGTAGTCGCCGAGACTTTCGAGATTGTGTGGGGGTTCGTGGCTCCGATCGAGCGAAGTTTGGATGTTCTTGCCGTAGATGTAATCGCCCAAATGCACGACTAGTTCGATGTCTTCCTCGGCGAGGTGGCGATAGGCGGTGAAATACCCCTTGGGCCAGTCCTGGCAGGAGACGAACGCGAACGCGAAGTCGTTCACGTCCGCGTCCGGCGCGGGGGCCGTCTTCGTCGTTCCGACCGTGGTGCGATACGATCCCGCCTCGAACCGGTAGTAGTACGTCGTATCTGGCTCCAACCCCGTCACGTCGACGTGGACGGAGTGGGCGTACTCCGCGGTGGCCGTCGCGCTTCCCGACGCAACGACGTCGGTCATCGCTTCGTCGGCTGCCAGCTCCCAGTTCACGGAAACCCGTCTCTCGGCCATTCCCCCGTCGGCCCGGAGCGGCTTCGGCGCGAGTCGCGTCCAGAGCACCACCGCGTCCGGGAGGGGGTCGCCGGAAGCGATGCCGAGGGTGAACGGGTCCGTCCCGAACTCGGCCTGGCTCGCTGCCTGGCGGGTACCGCTCGCCTCGGCGGCCGTTGCACCCATCCCGGAACCACCGAAGCCGGCAGCGACGGTGGCAGCGCCGGCCTTCCGGAGGAACTCGCGCCGGCGGCTCCCGTATCGTTCGTCGTCGTTCACGACCGTACGGAACCGTCATCCCCGGATGAACCTTGTGACGGAGGAGAAGACGAACGAGAGTGCCACCACCCAAACCATCTATCATGTGGTACGATCGGTTCGGAACCTTCTTTATCGACGTTCGTGAGTGTTGATCCACATGGCAGTACTCTGGCTGGACGAGGTCGGAAAGAACGATATCGGCGACGTCGGCGGGAAAGGGGCGTCCCTCGGGGAACTCGCCGGTGCCGGACTGCCCGTGCCGCCCGCGTTCGTCGTCACCGCGGGGACCTATCGCTCGTTCATCGAGGAGACCGGGATCGACGAGGCGCTTTTCGAGGCGGTCGACGTCGACCCCGACGACTCGGCCGCGCTCGCGGAGGCCCAGGCCCGCGCCGAGGAGCTCATCCTCGACACCGAGATGCCCGACGACCTCCGCGAGGAGATAATCGAAACCTACGGGAACTTGGACGACGGCGAGGCGTTCGTCGCGGTGCGCTCGTCGGCCACCGCCGAGGACCTCCCGGACGCCTCCTTCGCGGGCCAGCAGGAGACGTTTTTGAATGTGACCGAGGAGGACCTCGAGAAGTCGGGCGTGATGTTCACCTCCCATCCCTCGACCGGCGAGGACGACCTCATCGTCGAGGCCGCGTGGGGGCTCGGCGAGGCAGTCGTGGCGGGCGAGGTCTCGCCCGACAACTACGTCGTCGACCGGGCGAGCGGCGACCTCGATTCGGTGACGGTCGCCGAAAAGAACACGATGTACGTCAAAAGCGAGACCGGCGAGACCGTTGCCGAGGACGTTCCCGACGACAAACGCACCGCCCGGGTGCTCGACGAGAGCGAGATCCGTAGGCTAGTAGAGCTCGGCGAGCGCGTCGAGGACCACTACGGCGAACCTCAAGATGTCGAGTGGGCGATCTTTGACGGCGAGGTGTTCATGCTCCAGTCGAGGCCGATCACGACGATCACCGAGGGCGACGAATCGGGGGCGGAAGTCGGTGGGGCCAGCGGAGCCGAGGCGGGCGTCGCCGACGGCAGCGGTGCCGACGACACGACGGCCGAGGAGGTCATTCTGACTGGGCTCGGTGCGAGCCCCGGTGTGGCGAGCGGCCCGGTTCGACTGGTCGAGACGCTCGACCAGCTCGACAAGGTCGAGGAGGGCGATCTCATCGTGACCGAGATGACCACCCCCGACATGGTGCCAGCGATGAAGCGCGCAGGCGGCATCGTCACCGACGAGGGCGGGATGACCTCCCACGCCAGCTCGTCACGATCGACGGCGACAAGGGCACGATACGCGAGGGCCGGACGACCGACGGCGAGCGCGACGCCGTCGAGGAGGTCCGCCCGCAGGCCCCGGTGAAACCGATGACCGCGACCGAGGTGAAGGTCAACGTCTCGATCCCCGAGGCCGCCGAACGCGCGGCCGCGACGGGGGCCGACGGGGTGGGACTCCTCCGCCTCGAGCACATGATCCTCTCGACGAACAAGACCCCCGAGAAGTACATCGCGGACCACGGCGAGGACGCCTACATCGAGGAGATCGTCGAGGGTGTCCGGCGGTCGGCCGACGAGTTCTACCCCCGGCCGGTGCGGGTGCGCACGCTCGACGCTCCCACCGACGAGTTCCGCCAGCTCCAGGGTGGCGGCGACGAGCCCGACGAGCACAACCCGATGTTGGGGTATCGAGGGATCCGGCGGAGTCTCGACACGCCCGAGGTGTTCGTTCACGAGCTCGAAGCGTTCCGCCGGCTGTACGAGATGGGCTACGACAACGTCGGGATCATGCTCCCGCTCGTGAACGACGCCGAGGACGTCCGGCGGGCGCGCGATCTGATGGAGGAGGCGGGCATCGACACCGACAAGCGGTCGTGGGGCGTGATGATCGAGACGCCCGCGAGCGCGCTGTGTGTCGACGAGATGGCGGCGGCCGGGATCGACTTCGCCTCCTTTGGCACCAACGATCTCACCCAGTACACCCTCGCCGTGGACCGGAACAACGGCCAGGTCGCCGACCGCTTCGACGAACTCCATCCCGCGGTGCTCGAACTCATCGGCGAGACGATCGCGACCTGTCGCGAACACGACCTCCTCGATCTCGGCGAACATCGACGCCGTGCGGGACGTCCAACACGAGGTCAAGCGGGTCGAGCAGAAACTGATCCTCGATACCGTCCGCTGAGATCGGGGCGTCGCCCGATCCATCCGTTCGTGCTGCTGGGACGACCCACCGAAGACACGTCGGAGCGTCTCATAGCAAGCCTCACAGGGGTGGTCAGCGACTTCGGCATCCAGCGCATCGTAACGATCAGCCGGCGCGTTGTTTCCTTCGAGTGTTCAGCACGTAGTGTAACCGAGAGATGGAAAAACAGGGGTCCCACTGAACCCCGTAACGGATTTATTGAACGAACATTACGGCATGAGATATGCCGACTCTCGAGGCATGGTCGCTCTGGTTGCACATAGCGGCAGGCGCGGTAGCCATCCTCGCTGGGGTAGGTGCCCTTGTGACGGGTAAAGGCGGGTGGCGACACCGGCAGGCGGGGAAGATCTTCCTCGTTTCGATGGGGGTCGTTGTTGGGACAGTATTTGTCCTCTTGGTCATCGATCCCACCTCGTTTCGGATCATTCTCACGCTCGTCGCTATCTTCAGTGGATACCTCGCGTTCTCCGGGTATCGTGTACTCAGTCGGAAACGTCCGCCGGCCACTGCCCACGTGCTGGATTGGACGGTTGCCGGGAGCGTCGTTCTTGCCTGTCTCGCCCTTGGAGCATGGGGCGTCGCTTGGGTTGTCGGCGGGACTTCGTTTGGGGTCGTGATGGTTGTTTTTGGTGGGATCGGAGTGGCGTTCGGGACGATGGAAATACGGAGTTTTCAGAGAGACGAGTCAGGTGAGTGGATGGTTAGCCATCTCCAGCGGATGATTGCTGCGTTCATTGCGACGGTCAGTGCCGTTTCAGCCGTCAACCTCACCCCTCTACTGGGCATCGCGGCGTGGTTATGGCCTACTGTCCTCGGAACTCCGCTCATATACTACTGGTCAAAAACGCATAGCACCACCGGATCATGAGCGACTGCACGATCGCTTATGCTGATCGATTGCCGGAGTTACAACGAGAGATCCCCATTGTCCTGTAACACCCTCACACCGGCTAACCCCACCACGAGTTAGTTTCAGCCATGCAACGGAGCACCGCGCAGGCGTTCTCTCCGGACCTCTTCTCGCTGTGTACGGGTGCCCGCCACGCCACCCGCGAGACGCTCCGGGAGTTCGTGATCGACCTCGATCGCATCGAACAACACCACACTTAGAAGTAATGCGGGCGCACACCCTGCCGTGTCACTCCCGTCGGCCGCCGCGTTCGCGTTTCTCGCCGATCCCACGGTTGTCGGGGCCGTGCCGCTGCAGTCCGGCGGGCTGGAGGGGGCGGTCGAGAATGCGTCGGGACCGGTCGGCCTCCTCGTCATTGCGGTGTACTCGTTCCTGATCGCGATCGTGTTGCCGTTGCCGAGCGAGGTGGTGCTCGTCGCCGCCGAGACCGGACTCGGGTTCGGGCTGGGCGAGAACGCCGAACTCACGCTCGTGATCCTCGTGAGCGGTGTCGCCAAGGCCGCCGGGAGCGTCGTGGCCTTTTACCTCGGTCACGAGGCAAAAAAGCAGTCGGGGCCGATAATCGACCGGCTCCGCGAATCACACTTTGACATCGTCGAATGGACCGAACGTCGAACGCTCGACATCGCTCGGAAGTACGGGTACATCGGGCTCGCGTTCGCGCTCACGATTCCAGGCTTCCCGGATACGCTCTCGATCTACGCCTTCACCGTCCTGGAGGAGGACTACGTGAAGTTCGCCGCCGCCACGCTCGTGGGGAGTGCCGGGCGGCTGCTCCTCGTCGCGGGCGTGCTCGCACCCTTCTTCTCGCTTTTCGGTGGGTGAGCGCCTGTGTCCGCCGTTCGTCCCCGCCCCCGATCGATTGTCGACGATGATCGACAGTGCCGAGCGATGGTCGGGAGGGATACCGTTATCCGTCGGCCGCCCGGATGCGAGTTCGTGTTCCCGACGGTCCACCACGCGATGCGGCCACACGGTATGCGCTCCGCGGAGCGCGTGGTGGACTCGCCGGCGCGTCGAACCCGCTGACGCGGCGACGACGGGCGGCGGGGAAAACCGCGGCGCGTTCTCCGATCGTTCGCCGTCCAGCTACGACGCAGTTCCAGTCATCGACAATGCACGCCAACGAGAAAACCGCGGGCTTTAGGCCCGCATCGAGGTATCGCTACCCATGAGTCACGAGTCGTTCCCAACCGAGAACCCGGCGGTGGTCACGTGTGGACTGCCGTACGCAAACGGCGATCTCCACGTTGGCCACCTCCGAACCTACGTCGGCGGCGACGCCTACGCCCGCGCGCTCGAAAAGCTCGGCCAGGCGACCGCGTTCGTCTCCGGGTCGGACATGCACGGCACGCCCGTCGCGGTCAACGCGTGGCGCGAGGGCGTCTCGCCCGAGGAGTTCGCACTCCGCCACCACGAGAAGTACGCCGAGACCTTCCCGGAGTTCGACGTCGAGTTCGACAACTACGGCCACACGCGCGAGGAAACGAACGTCGAACTCACGCAGGACTTCGTCCGCGAACTCGACGACGGCGGGCATATCTACGAGAAGGAGATCGAGGTCGCGTGGGACCCCGAGGAGGACCAACCCCTCCCCGATCGGTACGTCGAGGGGACGTGTCCGTACTGCGGCGAGCACGCCCGCGGCGACGAGTGCGACGAGGGGTGCGGTCGCCACCTCGAACCAGGCGAGATCGAGAACCCGACCAGCGTCATCACGGGCAACCCTGCGGAGTACCGCACCCGCGAGCACGAGTTCCTCCGGCTCTCGGAGTTCCAGGACTATCTCGGCGAGTTCATCGATCGGCTCGACGGGACCGCGAACGCTAGAAACCAACCCCGCGAGTGGATCGAGGGCGAACTCCAGGACTGGTGTATCACCCGCGATCTCGACTGGGGGATCGAGTACCCCGACGAGGAGGACCTCGTACTCTACGTCTGGGTCGACGCGCCGATCGAGTACGTCGCCTCCACGAAGCAGTACAGCGAGCGGGTCGATACGGATGGATACGACTGGGAGGAGGTCTGGCAGGACGAAGGCGAAATCGTCCACATCATTGGCCGGGACATCATCCAGCACCACACTGTCTTCTGGCCCGCCGTGCTCCACGGGGTGGGGTACAACGAACCCCGGTCGGTGATGGCGAGCGGGTTCGTCAACCTCGACGGCAAGGGCTTCTCGACCAGCCGCAATCGCGCGGTCTGGGCGGACGACTACCTCGATGAGGGATTCGACACCGACCTCTATCGGTACTACGTCACCACCGGGACAGGATTCCAGCAGGACGTCGACTTCTCATGGGAGCGCTTCGCCGAGCGGGTCAACGGCGAGTTGGTCGGCACGCTCGGTAACTTCTGCTATCGCTCGCTCCTCTTTGCCCACCGCAATTACGACGGCACGCCCGACAGCGAGGTTTCCGCGGAGATCGAAGAGCGCATCGAGGACGCGATCGAGGACTTCGGCGACGGCGTCGACGGCTACTCGGTCCGAGCGATCGGTCAGGTCCCGGTCGAACTCGCCCAGTTCGGCAACGAGTACATCCAGGGTCACGAGCCGTGGAAGCTCGACGATCCCGAGCGCGGTACGGTCATCCGGGACTGCGTCCAGCTCGTGAAGGCGATCGCGGTGCTCGCCGAGCCGGTCATGCCGAGCACCGCCGAACGCCTCTGGAGCCAGCTCGGCGAGTCCGGCTCGGTCCACGACGCGACGCTCGACGCCGCGCTCGATGCGCCATCCGCGAACTTCGACGCGCCCGAAGAGCTGTTCGAGAAGATCGACGACGACCGTGTTGCGGAGTTGAACGAGGAACTCGAAGCCCAAATCGCGGCCGCCAGCGAGGACGGCGCGGACGACACCGCCGACGAGGCCGGCTCCGACGACGCCGCCGAACCCGCTGTCGACCTCCCGGCGCTCGCCGACGAGCGGATCGGGTTCGAGGCGTTCCAGGACCTCGACATCCGCGTCGGCGAGATCGAACTCGCGGAGGGGATCGAGGGCGCTGACGACCTCGCGCGCCTGGAGGTCGACCTCGGCGTCGAGACCCGCCAGGTGGTCGCCGGGATCAAACAGCTCCACGGCCTCGACGAGCTTCCAGGAACCCGGGTGGTCGTGCTCGCGAACATCGAGAAGAACGAACTGTTCGGCGTCGAATCGAACGGGATGGTGCTCGCGGCGGGCGAGGACGCGGACCTGCTCACCACCCACGCGGACAGCGTGCCTGGCACGAAGATCCGCTGACCGGACGGCACGCACTTCAGGCTGGAACTCCTTTTGGGGACATGACCGACGACGCCGACGACTGGAAATACGCAGTCGAGGACTTCGAGGAGTCCGACGGGAACGGTGGTGGAACGCCGGATGCGGAGGACGGATCGGAAACGGATCGAGCCGACCAAGCGACCGACGTGTTCGGCGAGGCGGGCGCGACCGACATCGAACCCGGATCGCCGAGCCTCGAAAACGCGCTGTTCGTCTGTCTCGGGGTCGCGGTCGCGCTGCTCGTGATCCTCGGGGTCTGAGACCGTCGACGGGATGGCAACGACCGAACGTGCGAAGCCGTGAGGGACGAGGGGTGATTCCGGACCCGGGTGAGGAGGGTTCCGTTTGACGGGAGCGCCACGGACCCAACAGTTAATCACGCGTCGCCCTAACACGCGAGCATGGTACTGGCGTTCGGCCATTCGCTGGCGTTCGCCCCGAGTGCGATCCCGCTCCAGGCGGATCTCCTCCTCGACCAGCTTCCGCTGGTGTTGGTGGTCGCCGGGCTCGGGCTGATGGGGTTGGAGGCGCTCGCTCCCGGTGCGCACTTCGTGGTTCTGGGGGTGGCGCTGCTGGTCGCCGGGATGGTCGGAGTCGTTCTCGGACCGGTTCTCGGCCTCGGCGGCGTGATACTGGCGGCCGTCCTCGCCGGCGTCGTGATCGCCAGCGGTGCGGGAACTCTGTACGCCTATCGGAAGTTCGATTTCTACGGCGGGAAGCAGATGGGCCAGACGAGCGACTCGGACTCGCTCCGGGGGAAGTCGGGGCGGGTCACCGAACGCGTGACCCAGTCGGGCGGCCAGGTCAAACTCGACGGCGGCGGGTTCAACCCCTACTACGCCGCGCGCGCCCTCGACGGCGAGATCCCCGAGGGCGAGCGCGTGATGGTCACCGATCCCGGCGGCGGCAACGTCGTGACCGTCGAGGCGCTCGGCGCGATCGAGGGCGACATCGACCGCAAGCTCGCTCGCGGGCGCGAGGAAACCGACGACGAGCGCGAGCGCGAAACCGCCTGATAGGGATTGGTGTGACTGTTTCCCGGTAACTGCCGACACCGTGTCGGCGGCATACCGAAGCGACTCACAAGGATCCCTACGAGTCGGCGACGCCGATTTTCCCTTCCGTCGACCGAACCCTTATGTTCCCGTCTTCCTAAGTCCGACTGGATGACACTCGTTCCGCTTCAGGTGCTCACGTTCGCCCCGGCGCTCGTGGTACTGCTGGTGTTGGCGGTCGCGATCATCACCGTCTACAGTTCGGTGGAGATCGTCAACGCCTACGAGAAACGGGCGCTCACGGTGCTCGGCGACTACCGGAAGCTCCTCGAACCCGGGATCAACTTCGTCCCGCCGTTCGTCAACAACACCTACCCGTTCGACATGCGGACCCAGACCTTGGACGTCCCGCGTCAGGAGGCGATCACGCGCGACAACTCGCCCGTGACCGCCGACGCAGTCGTCTACATCAAGGTGATGGACGCGAAGAAGGCCTTTCTGGAGGTCGAAGACTACAAGCGCGCGGTCTCGAACCTCGCCCAGACCACCCTCCGGGCGGTGCTCGGCGACCTCGACCTCGACGACACGCTGAGCAAGCGCTCGGAGATCAACGCCCGCATCCGGAAGGAACTCGACGAGCCGACCGACGAGTGGGGGATCCGGGTCGAGTCGGTTGAAGTCCGCGAAGTCAACCCCTCGGCGGACGTCCAGCAGGCGATGGAACAGCAGACCTCCGCCGAGCGGAGCCGGCGCGCGATGATCCTCGAAGCCCAGGGGGAACGCCGGAGCGCGGTCGAGAGTGCCGAGGGTCAGAAGCAATCGAACATCATCAAAGCGCAGGGTGAAAAGCAGAGCCAGATCCTCGAAGCCCAGGGTGATGCGGTTTCCACAGTCTTGCGCGCGAAGTCCTCGGAATCGATGGGCGAGCGCGCGGTGATCGAGCGCGGAATGGAAACCTTAGAATCGATCGGCGAGGGCGAGTCGACGACGTTCGTCCTGCCCCAGGAACTCTCCTCGATGCTCGGGCGGTACGGCAAACACCTCACGGGCAGCGACGTTCGCGAGGACGGCCACGACCTCGAGAGCCGCGACTTCGACGACGAGACCCGCGAGCTGATCGGGCTCGACGACATCGACGAGATCCTCGGCGAGATCAGCGAGGACGCCGAACTCGATGTCGAGGAGATGGAACAGGAGGCGGCGGCGATCAAGACCGGGGAGGCGACCGGCGAGATCCAAGACCCCGACGAGGTCATCGCGGAGATGAACAATCCGGGCGACAGCACGACGGGCGAGGGAGGCAGTACGGAACCCTCCGGAACAACGGAGACGGGCGATACCGGGGAGAGCGAGGCCGAACCGGAAGCCAACTGACCGGCGAGGCCCCGTCGTCCGACTCCGGTCGCCTCGGTCGGTGTCGCGGTGGCACGGTCGAAGAGGTTTTAGGTAGCTTCCACCAACGGGAATCAATGGGCGAGCGCGAGGTCGACGAACGGAAGCGATCCACGCTCCGGCGCTTCGCCGCGCTCGGAGCGGTCGGCCCGTTCACCCACCTCGCAACCGACGACGACAGCGACGCCCGGGGCGGGATCGCGGGCTACCTCGCCGCGACGCCCGGCGCACACTTCTCGAAGCTCCGCGACGACCTCGACCTCGGCACCGGCGAGACCCAACACCATCTCCGCCGGCTCGAAAGCCGGGGCGTCGTCGAGAGTCGCGCCGACGACGATTACCGCCGGTTCTTCCCCGCGGGCGAGTTCGAGGAGTTCGAACAGGTCGCGCTCGGCTACCTCCGGCGCGAGACGCCGAGGGGAATGGTGCGCGCGCTGTTGGTCGATCCCGACGCGACCGCGAGCGACCTCGCGAGCGAACTCGGCGTTTCGCGACCCACGGTGAGCAAGCACGCCGCCGACCTCGAACGCGCGGGGCTGCTCTCGCGGGCCAACGGCTACGCGCTGGTCCGGCCGGAGCTACTCCTGACGCTGCTCGTGCGGTACGCCGACTCCTTCGACGCCGCCACCGTGCAGTTCGCCGGGGAGGCCGACCGGCTCATCCGGCTCGATCGCTGAGAACGCCCGTTCGGTTCGATCGTCGGTTCGTCAGTCGTCGGCCGGAGCCCGCATTCCGGTCGTGTTGAGCACCAGCACGTTGTCGGTGTTGATCGTCCCGTCGATGTCGCCCTCGATCACGAGGTGGGATTTCGGCGTCGGGCCGACCATCACGGAGTCGCCGTCGTGGAACTCCCGGACGGAGCCCTGGAGATGCACCTCGGCCCGACACTTCTCGGGGTGGTGGACGCTGATGAGGTCGATCTCCTGGACGTTCGCGTTCTCGACGCGGTCGCCGTTGTGAGTGAGCGGAACGGTTTCGGGCTCGTCCATCTCCTGGATGTCGAGCGCGCTGTAGGCGTTCGCCGTCGGCTTGTACCCGCCTTTCGGCCCCGGAACGCCCTCGACGAGCTGGAGCGCTTTGAGGCTCTGCATCTGGTTGCGGATCGTTCCCGGATTGCGGTCGACCATCTCCGCGATCGACTCGCCCTTGACCGCGCTCTCGCTCTCGCGATAGAGATCGACCAGCTCCTGCAGGATCTTCTTCTGACTGTCAGTGAGTTCGATAGATGACATATGTGCGCTTTCGTGACACTCACACTTAAACCCGGTGGGTGTTCGTGCCCCGTTCAGTGGTTCCGGTGTCGCCGGCGTCGACGGCGTTCCGACAGAGACTTGCCGATCGGCACGCCCCGTCGAACCATGCAGGGCCAGCGCGTGCTCGTCACCGGCGGTGCGGGGTTCATCGGGTCGAACCTCGCGAACCACCTCGCCCGAACGAACGACGTGATCGCGCTCGACGACGGCTACCTCGGCACGCCCGACAACCTCGGCGAGGGAGTGGAGTACGTCGAGGCAAGCGTGCTCGACGAGGACCTCCCGAGCGACGTCGACGTGCTCTTTCACCTCGCGGCGCTTTCCTCCCAGAAGATGCACGAGGAAGAGCCCCAGCGCGGCGCGCGGGTCAACGTCGAGGGGTTCGTGAACACCGTCGAGCAGGCCCGCCGCGACGGGTGTGACACCGTGGTCTACGCCTCGACGTCTTCGATCTACGGCGATCGAACCGAACCCTCGCCCGAGGACATGCCGATCGAGGCGGGGTCTGGCTACGAGGCCTCGAAACTCGCGCGCGAGCGTTACGCCGAGTACTTCGCCAACCGCTACGACGTGGCGGCCGCCGGAATGCGCTTTTTCTCGGTATACCAGGGCTACGGCGGCTCCGAAGAGCACAAAGGCGAGTTCGCCAACATCATCGCGCAGTTCGCCGACGACCTCGCCAACGGTCGTCCACCAGTCATCTACGGCGACGGCACCCATACCCGCGATTTCACCCATGTCTCGGACATCGTTCGGGGGCTCGAACTCGCCGCCGACAACCGGCTGACGGGGATCTACAACCTCGGGACCGGAAAGAGCTACTCCGCGAACACGGTCGTCGCGATGCTGAACGACGAGCTCGGCACCGACATCGAACCGGAACACGTCGCAAACCCGATCGACGAGGACATGTTTGTCCACGACACGATGGCCGACGCCACGAAGATGCACGAAGCCACTGGCTGGGAGCCCGCAATCGACTTCGAGAACGGGATCCGGCGGGTCTGCGCGCAGTACCAGTAGCCACGGCCCCAGTCGCCGCAGTCATCTCACCTGATTTTTGTTCCCCCGTCGCCGAGATTCCGCCATGACGATCAGTACGATCGGCGTCCCGATGGATCTCGGTGCCGACCGACGGGGCGTCGACATGGGTCCCTCGGCGATCCGGTACGCCGACCTCGCGTCGACGCTCGGGAGTATCGGCCGCTCGTGTGTCGATGCGGGCGATCTGCCGGTTCCCCACGCCGAGGAGCGTGACCCCGATGCACGGTCGACGGGGCCCGACGCGAAGTACCTCGACGAGGTCGAGTCGGTCTGTACCAGGCTCGCCGACGAGGTCGCCGACGCGCTCGACGGCGGTGCGCTCCCGTTGGTTCTGGGGGGCGACCACTCGATCGCCATCGGCACGCTCTCGGGGGCGTCCCGCGACCGGGAGATCGGCGCAGTCTGGTTCGACGCCCACAGCGACGTCAACACGCCCGAAACCACACCTTCGGGCAACGTTCACGGGATGCCGCTCGCGGCCGCGCTCGGGATGGGGAGCTTCGCCGACACGCCGTGGGCGAACGCGCCAGGCCTCCGCGAGGAGAACGTCGCGCTCGTCGGGCTCCGAAGCGTCGACGACCCCGAGCGCGAGCGCATCCGCGACAGCGAAATCACTGCGTACACGATGTCCGACATCGACCAGCGCGGGGTCGTCGACGTCACTGAAGAAGCACTCGACACCGCCACCGACAGCGTCGATGGGGTTCACGTGAGCCTCGACCTCGACTGGCTCGATCCCTCCCATGCGCCAGGCGTCGGCACGCCCGTCCGGGGCGGTGTCACCTACCGCGAGGCCCACTCCGCCCTCGAAACCGTCGCCACTCGCGACGCTCGTGAAGATGTCCTCCGCTCGCTCGAACTCGTCGAGGCGAACCCGATCCTTGACTCGCACAACGAGACCGCCGAACTCGGCGTCGAACTCGCCGCGAGCGCGCTGGGCAAGCGCGTGCTCTGAAACCCACTTTCTTACTGTGGGATAGGCGACCGAGCGTAGCGAGGGAGCCCGGCCCCCGCAGTAAAACCTGTTCTGTCGAGCGGAGTCGTTCGAAACGGCGAAACCGTCTCGTGGTACGAGAGAGCTTTAGTACCTAAGCGAAGTTTTGCAAGTTAACTCAGTACTCTCGATACCAGCTCAGATTCTAGGCGAAGCATTTGGCCAAATCGCGGTAGAACTGCTAGCCTCTCTCCGCGACCGCACAGCACCGCCGAAGCCCTCGGCGCGCTCCGCGCGCCTCGCCCTTCATCCGCCAGGTCCGCACCCCACCGCAGACCGCACTGCACGCGGCGGTTGCTCTCGGCCACACCATCCGCGGCTCGCCAGCACGCCGGAACGCTTTCGACGGTCGGCAGTCGTGTTCGGTCATGAGCAGCATCGACGAAAAGCGGGTTCACGGGCCGAACGCCGACCCGGTGGCGCTGTTCGTCGCGAGCGAGACCGGCCTCGCGCGCGTCACAGCGGTCGGCGCGCGGATCGGCGAGATCGAACTCGTCGACCGCGACGCGGTGCACGACCTCGCGCTCCACGACGGCCGGATCGCGGCCGCGACCGAGGAGGACGTGTTCCTCGGAATCGGCGCGGACGCCGAACCGACCGGCTTCGGCGCAGCGACGGCGATCGGTTCCGACGGAACGCTCCTCGCTGCCGCCCCCGATGGAACCGTTGCGCGCCGCCGCGACGGCGAGTGGACGGATGTCGGCACCATCGAAGGACCGCGAGCCATCGACGGCGATCTCGTTGCGGCCGCCAATGGGGTGTACCGCTGTTCGGACACCGACTGCCAGCACGTCGGACTCGACGCCGCCGCCGACATCGCCGCCGCGGGCACGCCCCACGCCGCGACCGCCGACGGGCTCTACCAACTCGGCAACGGCTGGCTCCAAGCCGTTGAGGGGTCGTTTGCGATGGTGAGCGCGGATCGGTCGACGGCCGACCCAGGCGCGCTCGGTCGCGCCCACGCCGCGACCGACGGGGCGCTGTATGGTCACGCTGACGGCGGGTGGACGACGATCGACGGCGTACAGAAGCGGGTCGTCGATGTCACGTACACCGGAACAAGAGCCGAAGCCGCAGGTGGCGTCTACGCCGTCACGGCCGGCGGAACGTTGCTCTCGCAAAGCGACGGTGGGTGGCGCGATCATCCACTCGGGCTGCGGAGCGTCCGGGCGATCGTCGCACGGCCGGATCGAAACTCGGTTTAGGTGGCCCGCGAACACACGCGCATGATCGTCAGCGCCTCGACGTCGCAGTCGCTCGCGAGTTCGCTCGCCGCCGCGCTCGACGAGCCGCTTGCGGCCACCGAGTACGAACGCTTTCCCGACGGCGAGCTCCGCGCTTCGGTGCCCGAGTTCGACGCCGACCGCGCAGTGGTGGTGTGTGCGACCACGACGAGCGATGCCCACCTCGAAGCCCTCCAGCTCCAGGACGCAGTCCGCGAGGCGGGCGCGAACGAGGTCGTCACCGTCCTCCCCTACATGGGCTACGCCCGCCAGGACTCCGCGTTCGAATCGGGCCAACCCGTCTCCGCGCGCGCGGTCGCCCGCGCCCTGAGCACGGGCACCGACCGCGTACTCACCGTGAACCCGCACGAGACGGGCGTCTGCGACTTTTTCGACGTTCCCTGTACCGTTGTCGACGCCGCCGGTCGGCTCGCGGCTCCCCTGCCGGATCTCGACGATCCCGTCTTTCTCGCGCCCGACGCCGGGGCGCGCGAACTCGCGACGACCGTCCGTGACGCCTACGGAGTGGGATCGGTCGATCATTTCGAGAAGACCCGCCACAGCGCCACCGAGGTCGAGATCGAACCCCACGCGGCCGACGTCGCCGGCCGGGACGCGGTGCTCGTCGACGACATCGTGGCCACCGGCTCGACGATGGCGACCGCCGTCTCGCACCTCCGCGAGCGCGACGCCGCCCGCGCGTTCGTCACCTGCGTCCATCCCGTTCTCGCGGACACGGCTCGAACTCGTCTCGCCCGCGCGGGCGTCGAAGCCGTCCACGGCACCGACACGATCGAACGCGCCGAGAGCACCGTGAGCGTCGCGCCCGCGATCGCCGACGCGCTTGCGGAATAGTCCGCTCTACGCCCGTGCGCTGGCGAGCGGCTCGACCGCGATCTCCACCGTGGTGTCTTCGACCGTCCACTCGCGGCGGTGGCCGTCCTCGACCGCCCCGAACTCGTCGGCACGGACCTCCTCGGCGATCAGGGCCTCGTGTTCGCGGACGAGATCGCCGATCCGGTCGTCGGCGACGGCGAACTCGACGCGGACCCGTTCTTCGAGATCGAGATCGAGTTCCTTGCGCATCTCCTGGATTCGGCGGATGACGTCCCGAGCGTACCCCTCGCTCTCGATGTCCTCGGTGAGCGCGGTGTCGACGTAGACCGTGCCGCCGCCCTCGGTGTCGAACCCGGCTGCGGCGACCGTCTCGGGCGCTTCGGTCACGATCGCCACCATCTCCTCGGTGAGATCGACCGACTCGCCCGTTCGCTCTGCGACGGCGGTTTCGAGCGCCGCGAGCGTCGGTTCCTCGACACGGGCCTCGTTGAGCGCGGTCATCACTTCCCCCGCACGATCGCCGAACGCGGGGCCGAGCACGCTCATGTCGGCCTCGGCACTGTATGTGAGTTCGTCCCATCGGTCGTCGGGACCGATCAGCTCGACCCGGCGGGCGTTCAGCCGGTCGGCGACGAGATCACGCTGGTCGTCGACCGCGCTCGCGACCGCCCCGCTCCCGGCGTCGACGACGACCCGCGTGACGGGCCACCGGAGCTTGCGTTCGGCCTGTTGGCGAGCGGCCGACCCTGCCTCCTCAACCCCGCGCGCGACCGCCACCGCCTGCTCGAGATCGGGATTGCGGAGCGCTTCGTCGGGCTCGGGCCAGTCGCACATGTGGACGGTGTCGAAGCCCCTATCCCCGGTGAGCGTGCCGTAGATCTCCTCGGCGACGAACGGCGCATAGGGCGCGAGCAGCGCGACGACTTCCTCCAGAACGCGGTAGAACGTGGCGTACGCCGCGCGCTTCGAGTCGCTGTCCGACTCCTCCCACATCCGCTCGCGGACGCCCTGGACATAAAAGCGCGAGACGTCCTCGACGACGAAATCGAGCAGGGCGTCGAGCGCGCGATCCTGGCGGAAGTCGTCCCACGCGTCGGCCATCCCGCTTTCGACGGTCTGGAGTCGCGAGAGCACCCATCGGTCCTCGCGTTCGAGGGCGTCCTCGACAGCAGCCAAAGTCGTCTCCTGAGGATCGAAGCCGTCGAGGCGCATATAGGGGAGCGGGAACCGGAAGACGTTCCAGAGGATGTTGAGCGTGCGTTCCATCTCCTCGGTTTCGTCCCACGAGAACCGCATGTCGTCGCCTTGCGGGGTGACCGACAGCAGGAACAGCCGCATCGCGTCGGCCCCGTGGCGCTCGACGATCTCGCCAGGCTCGATCGTGATTCCCTTCGATTTCGACATCCCCCGCCCGTCGGGCATGTTGGCGTAGCCGTGCATCAACACCTCGTCGTACGGGATCTCACCGAGTGCTGCCGTTCCCATCCCGAGCTGTGACCAGAACCACCCGCGAGTCTGGTCGTGGGCCTCCATGATGAGGTCAGCGGGCCAGAGTTCCTCGAAGGCCTCCTCCTCGCTCGGATAGTCGAGCGTGCCCCATGACGCCACCGACGAGTCGAGCCAGACGTCGAACACGTCCGGAACCCGAGTGTAGGTGACCCCGTCTTCGGTGATGGTCAGGTCGTCCACGGTGGGCCGGTGGAGGTCGACCGCTGCGGGATCGACGTCCTGGTCCGCGCGCTCGGCGAGCTCCTCGCGGGTCCCGACGACGATCATCTCGCTTTCGTCGTCGGTCACTCCGTTCTCCGAGCGGTCCTCGTCGTCCTCGGGCGTCCAGATCGGGACGGGGATGCCCCAGTAGCGCTGGCGGGAGACGTTCCAGTCGGGCGAGTCCTCCACGAAGTTCCGGAAGCGCTCGTCGCGCGCCTCCGGGGGGTGCCACTCGCTGTCCTCGATGCTGGCGAGCAGTTCCTCTTTGATGTCGGTGACCGTGATGAACCACTGGTCGGTGGCGAGAAACACGATGTCCGTGTCACACCGCCAACACTGGCCGTAGTCGTGGACGTAGGTCTCGCTTGCGAGCAGGTGTCCGTTCGCGTCGAGATCGGCGATGATCCCGTCGTTGGCGTCGCGGACGAACTCCCCGGCATACTCCCCCGCCGCCTCAGTGTAGACCCCGTCGCCACCCACGGGACAGAACACGTCGAGGCCGAGTTCCTGCCCTCGCTCGAAGTCCTCCTGGCCGTGGCCGGGCGCGGAGTGAACCAATCCTGTCCGATCGACCTCGACGTAGTCGGCGTGGTACACCTGCCCCGCACCGTCGCCGTTGGGGTGGTTGGGCACCTCCTCGGCCAGCGGATGATCGTACTCCCAGCCGAGCATCTGGCTTCCCGCGAACTCGTCGAGCACCTCGTAGTCCTCGTACCGGCCCTTCTGCAGGACTTCCTCGACGACATCGGCCGCGAGATAGAGCACGTCGCTCTCGTCGTCTCTCTCGGCCCGAACTTGTTGGTAGGTTACGTTCTCGTCGACCGCGACGAAGGCGTTCGCGGGAACCGTCCATGGGGTGGTCGTCCACGCGACCAGGCTGCCCTCCTGTTCGGCGAGCGGGAATTTGACGTAGATCGAGGGGTCCTCGACCTCGTGGTACTCGACCTCGTTTTTGGCGATCGCGGTCTCACACCGGGGACACTGCGTTATCGAGCGCTTGCCCCGCTCGACGAGACCCCGCTCTGCGGCCCGGGCGAACCCCCACCACGCCGCCTCCATGTACTCCGGCGAGACGGTTTTGTAGGGGTTCTCCCAGTCCATCCAGACGCCGAAGGACTCGAAGTCCGCCTGCAACCCGTCGAGTTGCTCCTCGGCGTACTCCTTGCACTCCTCGATGAACGGCTCCATCCCGAACGCCTCGATGTCCTTCTTGTTCTCGAAGCCGAGGTTCTCCTCGACCTTCGTCTCGATCGGGAGCCCGTGCATGTCGAACCCGGGACGGTCGGTCACGTCGTAGCCCTGCATTCGGTGATACCGGATATAGGCGTCCTTGAGGGTCTTGTTCCACGTCGTGCCGAGGTGAGCTGCACCCGAAGTGTAGGGGGGACCGTCGACGAAGAAGAACGGTTCCTCGCCCGCACGATGCTTCTTGGCCTGGCGATAGGCGTCGGTCTCGTTCCAGTGATCGAACACCCGCTCCTCGACCGCGTCGGGATCGTACCGATCCGCGACGTCCTCGAACCTGCTCATAGAAGTGCTATCCGCCTCGGGGACTAAAGCAACCTCGGTCCGGCAGACCGGCCAGCGGGACCGCCACGGAACGTGCCACGATCGGAAGCACGTCCGACCGAGTGTAGTCAGACTCAAGCCTGCACCGGCTAAACGCTCGATCGTGCCCGAGTTCCCGGACCCGGAGTCGAGAAACGCCCTCGCGGCCGACTGCCGGCGGTGTCCCGCGCTGGTCGACTCCCGCGAGTGCATCTCGTGGGGCAACGGCTCGCTCGATGCCGATCTCGTGGTTGTCGGCGAAGCGCCAGGGGCCGGCACGCCCGAGGCCGACCACTGGCGGGGCGGCAACTGGACCGGGATGGCCTACACTGCGCGCCACTCCGGTCGGAAAATCAGAAAGCTGTTCACCGACCTCGGCTACGATCCCGACGAGCTCTATTTCACGAACGCCGTGAAGTGCTTCCCCGAAGGCGCGGACGGTTCGAACCGCGAACCGACCGGCGAGGAGCGTTCGGACTGTCGGCCGTACCTCGAACGCGAGATCAGGGATGTCGAGCCACGAGCCGTGGTCGCAACCGGCAAACACGCGACCGAGAGCTTGCTGGCGACCGAAAACCGGACGCTCGACGGATTCCTGGAATCGGTGCTCGAACCCGTTTCACTGCCCGACCTCGACACCACGCTGGTCCCGGTGCTACACCCGTCGTATCAGGAAGTCTGGGTGTCGCGGCTCGATTACACCCACGAGTCGTATCTCGCTGCCATCGAGGAGGCGCTCGCCGAAATCGAGCCGTGACCGAAGGCGAGCACGGGAGGAAGGTTCTTGGCTCGGGCACGCGAGGGGTCAGCCATGTCGTCAGACTGCCCGTTCTGCGGGATCGTCGCCGGCGAGATCCCCGGCCGCATCGTCCACGAGACCGACACCGTGACCGCCTTTCTCGACGCGAACCCGCTCGCGCCTGGCCACACGCTCGTGGTCCCGAACGACCACTACGAACGCCTCGACGATCTCTCCGAGGAACTCGCACGTGACATCTTCGCTGCGCTCCACCAGCTGACGCCAGCGGTCGAGAGCGCGGTCGACGCCGACGGGACCACGGTGGCGTTCAACAACGGTTCGACCGCCGGCCAGGAAGTGCCCCACGTCCACGGCCACGCCATCCCGCGCTTTGCGGACGACGGCGGCGCGCCGATCCACGTCGTCGCCGGCGACCGGCCCGACCTCACCGACGACGAACTCGACCGGACCGCAGCCGACATCCGCGACGCCCGGTGATCGACTACCGATCACACCTCGATCCGAAAGCACAAATAACTAAGTAATTGGAATATCTTGTTCAATATATGGAATCAAACGGGGTGTGCTCGGAATGTAACGGCCGATTGGTCGCCGTCGATGGGGAGACGACCTGTAGCGACTGTGGTCTCGTCGTCGCGACCGACGAGATCGACCGCGGTCCCGAGTGGCGGTCGTTCGAGCGCGAGACGCGCGAGCGGACCGGCGCGCCGCTGACGCGCTCGCGCCACGATCGCGGCCTCTCGACCGAGATCGGCCGGTCGACACGGCTCACCGGGCGGAAACGCCGGCTGTTCGCGCGACTCCGCCGCCAGCACACCCGCTCGCGGATCGCCTCGAAGGCCGAGCGCAACCGAGTGTACGCCTTCACCGAGATCCGACGGCAAGTCTGTGCGCTCGGACTGTCCGACAGCGTCCGGGATCGCGCCTGCGTGCTGTTCGAGTCGGCCCAGGACGCGGACCTCCTTCGGGGACGCTCGCTCGAAGGCTTCGCGGCCGCGACCCTCTATGCGGTCTGTCGAACCGGCGGTGTCTCGCGCACGCTCGCGGAGATCGTCACGGTCGCGAAGGCCTCGCGTGACGAACTCACGGCTGCGTACGACGCCCTGAACCGCGAACTCGGGCTGCCGACCGGCCCGATCGACCCCACGGAGTATCTCGCGCGGTTCGCATCGCAGTTGGACCTCCCGCACGAGATCGAGGCGCGAGCCCGGGAACTCGTCGCCGAGGGCCGTGATCGCGGCGTGATCGGCGGCCGGAATCCGAGCGGGGTGGCCGCGGCCTGTCTCTACACCGCGGCGACCGAACGCGGCCACACGCTCACCCAAGAGGCGGCCGCCGAAGTCGCGGACGTGACGCCGGTGACGCTCCGGGCGACCTATCAGGAGCTACACGCCTGAACCGGTCCCAACGATCCCGTCGACGGCCTCAGGTCGTCCGGAGGTGATCGGTCTGGGGTTCGTACACCTCGCCCTGGCGGCGGAGCTTTTCGAGTTCGTGTTCGGCCTTCGAGCGCTCGGTCCCGGTCTCCTCGGCGCGGTCGAGCACCTCCTCCACTGGTGCGCCGGCGTCGTACTCTTCTTCTATTTCGGCGATCAGCGCCTTCACGTTCTTGATCCGGTCGCGCTGGGTCTTCGAGGTCCCCGTTTCGACGATATCGGCGTCGAACTCGCCGGTTTCGGGATCGACGCCGATGTCCTGGAGCTGGGTGCGGACGACCTCGATGACGCGTTCGGCGTCCTCCAACTCGACCGAATCGGCCAGCCGGACCCGTGCCGACGCCTCCGCGAGTCGGACGAGCGCCTCCAGCTTCCGTGCCGTGACGGGGATCGGCGCGTCCTCGTCCGCGCCCTCCGAGCGGAGGTCGACGTAGAAGTCGCTGATCGCTTCCTTCGCCTCCTCGGTCATCGTCGGGAAACAGTTGCGCTGGGCGTAGGCGACGTACTTTCTGAGCAAGTCGGGTTCGATCGCGGGTGCGACCGTATCGGTGACCGCGTCGACCTCCGACTGGCTGACGTCCGCCGCGGTCTGCTCGGTTCGCTGGGTGTTGAGCTCGCCCGCGTAGTTCGTCCGGAGGATGTGTTCGGCGAGCTCCCTGTCCCGATCGGGGTCGGGGTCGTCGGTGACGGTGAAGATCAGGTCGAACCGCGAGATGAGGGCGGGTTCGAGGTCGATCTGCTCGCCGATCGACTCGTACTGGTCGAACCGTCCGTACTTGGGGTTCGCCGCACCGAGCAGCGAACACCGCGACTGGAGGGTGGCGTTGATCCCCGCCTTGCTGATGCTGATTGTCTGCTGTTCGAGCGCCTCGTGCATCGCCGACCGATCGCCCGACTCCATTTTATCGAGTTCGTCGACTGCCGCGATCCCCTGGTCGGCGAGCACCAGCGCCCCTGCTTCGAGGGTCCACTGCTGACCCTCGCCGAAGTCGTCCTGGACCGCGCTCGCCGTCAGTCCTGCCGAGCTGCTTCCCTTCCCCGAGGTGTACACCGATCGGGGCGCGATTTGTCGAATATATTGAAGAAGCTTGGAGTTGTGTGAGACGATACCGTTCGAGAGATACGTGTGTGTGTCGGCGACTTCGAGATCGTACACCCATTCGTCGTCAGGGGTGACTTCCTCGATCGAGACGATACGTTCCCAGCGGACATCACTCTCGGCGAGCGATCGGAGCCCCGCCACATCGTCGGTGACGTCGAGGGCCGTCCCAATGCGTTCGAGGACTGCGCTCTTTCCGGCTATCGTTTGCCCACCGTCCGGAACGATGTCGTTCCGTTCGTAGTAGCTCACTGCGGTCTGCTCGACACCCATCTCGACCGCAAGATCGGCCCGTGAGACGTTCAGTTCGTCTCGTACTGCCCCGATAGCCGCCCAGTCGCCAGTCTCGATCCGGTGTTTCGTCGTCCGAAGCCACTCGATCCGTTCCTCGAAGGTCTCGACGACGGTCAGCAGCGAGTCACGACTCGGGTTCCGGTCGCCGCGCTCGTAGTGCTGGTAGGTCGATCGGGCGATACCACACTCGGACTGCGGGAGTGCAAGCGCTTCCCGAACCCGCCGGAGTTCGTCGCCGACGTTCGGTACGACGTCGCGGTTCGTGTTGGGAGAGATGTCATCGAAGTCGCGGGTGGCGTTCGCCTTCCGTTCGGTGACGAAACCAACGGTTTCGACGTATCGTTCGAACGCGGCCCCGCCGATACGGATCCGATGGCTTCCGTTTTTACGCGGCTCGATGCTCGACTGGATCCCGATGGAGAGCAGTAGCGACTGGACCTCGCCGAGGAGTTCGCGGCTCATGGAGGCGATCGCCAGCTCGCGCTGGCTCGTCGAAACGTGGCCCTCCGCGTCGACGTACGCACGGAGGAACTCGCGTTTCGTTCCCGGCGTTGCCTCAAGTATCGCGTCGGGAACCCGCTGTTCGGCCGAGCGTTCGAGAATCGCGGGTTCGAGGTCTTCGAGAAAACTCACGAGTTCGCCGGATGCAGTCCTGATCAGTTTTGTTGGTTTCCGCTTACACGGTTCGTCGACTGTATAGTTCACCCCGAGCGAGTCGTATGCGGCCGCGATGTCCGCAATGATCTCGGAATCGTTGTTCGTGATGAAGACGCTAGCGGTATGATCGTCGCGGAGTTGGACGTGTCCCTCCGCGATGACGTAGCCGAGAAGGCGGGCAAGCGACGGCGTCCAGTTGGTCGGCGGCTCCAGTCGAACCGCGTTGTTCGATTCGGACCGACGGTAGTCGACATCGAGCGAGTCGTCGCCGGTAGTCGGTACTGTCCGCGGCGTTGCGACGAACGCCCCTTCGTTCAGCGCCGCCGCCTTCGTTGCAGCGAACCTCCCCGCCGACTGAACGAACAGTGGATGGGAGGGAGTGACTTCGACTTCTTTGCCGCTCGCCGTTCGGATGCGATACATCACCTCGGGCGCTTCGCGCTTCCAGACCTTCGTCGCCCGTCCCTCGGCGATGGTCCCGTCCGGCTCCATCGACGGCAGCGAGAGGTCGACTTCGTCGTAGACCCCGTCCTCGATCGCGGTCGGCGTGTCGAGGTTCGATTCGACGATGTCGCGGATCGGTCGCTCCGCCCCATCCGCGAGCGTCACCGTCGTGTCCCCGCTGACGCACTTCCCCGTACCGGGATCCCCGATCAGGAGCATGTGCATATCGCCACGGATCCGCGAGCCGTCGGGGAGGTGTTTGGCGACCCCCGAGAAGAGCTGGAGCGCTATGGCGAGTTTGGCCTGCTCGTAGCCGTAGATCGAGGGCGCGATCGAGCCGACCATCTGCTCGTAGATGTCCTCTTCGGTCGAGAGGTCGACGATCGCGCGCTTGTCGGCCTCGTCGATGTCCATGTCCTCGAACTGCTCGTCCTCGATCTCGACCGACACCCCGTCCATGAACACGTCGAACATCGCCGTGGCCTCCCGGCCCGACTCCTGCTGATCGAGGTGGAGCACGCCCGTCACGCGCACGTGGTCGCCCGCGGTCACCGCGCCGGTGATGTCGTCCTCGATGTGGACGTCGATGTCCTGGGGTGTCTCGCCGCCACGCAATCCTTCAGGGCTCTCCTGCACTCTGAGTTTCTGGGCGTCGACGAACTCCGACTGATCGAAGTTGATGTCGAAGGGGCCCTGGCGCTCACAGCCCTGACACTCGTGGGGTTCCTGAAAGTCACCGCCCGTCTGCGGGATGCGCGTGAGCGTCCCGCAACGCTGGCACTCGAAGGCGGCCTCGGTGATCTTCGGACGGACGTCGGTCGCCTTCTGGACCGTGCCCTGGACCGAGAGGAGCTGACCCCGGTGGCGCGCTCGGATCTCCCGGATCTCGGTGGTCTCCTGCAGCCCTCTGATCCGGACGTGTGCGCGCCCGAGTCCCACGTCCACGGGGAGGTCGTACAGCCGGAGCGCCTCCTCGGCGTACTCCTGGAGCTGGCCTGGCTGGGAGCGGTAGTCGTCGGCGAGATCCGAATCGAACCGATAGAGATCGTCCCAGTCGATAAAGAGCGAGCGCTGCTCGTTGGGGTACTGTCGGGCGAGCTCGCCGATCTCGTTCCGGTAGTAGTTGCGGTAGAACTCCTCGAAGTCGTCGATCAGTTCGGTGTCCTCCGCACGAGCCATCGTTGGTCCCACTTGTGCGCTTCCGGATAAGAAGCTTCGCAACGTGGAGAATGAAAGTAAACGGCGGCGACGTCAGAGGGTGTGGCGCTCCCCGTCGGCTGCCAGCGGTTCTGCGAAGGCTTCCTCGACGGGATAGTAGTGGGTGGCGTGGACGAGCCGCGTCGTTTCGGCGTCGAGTTCCTCGCCGAGCGCGAGCGCGCCCTCGCGGGTCATCTGCCGGCCGAAGAGGCTCCGCGGGACGCCGTCCTCGCCGTGGTGGTCGCCGTCGGGTCGTTGTCCCGTATCGTCGATGCGACCGTCCGGAACCGTTTCGTGGACGCTCGCCGGGACTGCCGCCGCGGCGACAAGCAGATCGGGATCGGCGAGCGCCGCGCGCGACTGTTCGGGGATCGCGTAGCTCGTGTCGCCGGTGATGGCGAGTTTGGCGTCGGTTTCCGGGCCCTCGACGGCGAGACCGTAGCAGGGGATCGATCCGTGATCGACCCGGGCCAGAGTGACGTCCAGTCCACACGTTCGGAAACGGGACAGCGGTGCGTGCTCGACCACTGACTGGTTCGTGTAGCCGTACCGGTCCTCGATCGCTTCGGCGACGCTCCTCGCCCCGGCGGCGGGATCGGGAACGGTAATGTCGGTGTCGTCGGCCGCGTGGATCGGCAGCGAGTCGACGACCCCGTCGAGCTCGCCGAGGCCGGCATGGTGGTCGAAGTGCATGTGGGTGACGAGGAGTTCGGCGGGAAAC
>PXSV01000087.1:48939-64970 GCA_003022685.1 Halobacteriales archaeon SW_9_67_24
CCGTGGGAACTGCCGGTCCCGAGCAGCGTAACTTCCATGCGTTCGGTGTGGCTCCGCAGTGATGTGAATCCCGCTACTCGGGCGGCCAGGTCGCGTCGAACTCGTAGTCCGCGGCCCAGTTGATGCTCGGTTTCACCTGTTCCGGTTCGTCGACTCGCAGATGTATCGAACTGCCGAACGCGCTCTCCTCGATCCGACACATCGTTTCCAGTTCGTGGCAGTACGCGAGAAAGTAATCGATGTCGTCGCTGTCGTACAGTTCGTAGGTGTTTCCGGTCGAGTTCGTGTGCTGGCTGTGCCCTTTCACTCGTATCGTCCCGCCGCTGAACCAGCCCGTTTTGACCTGCGTTCGGAGCAAGCTGCCAGTTGGGGATTCGATAACCATGTCGTATCGTTCGTTGTTGCCGAACGGAGTCGAGACCGGGACGTCTCGCTCCATCAACTCGGTAATGACGACCGCTTCCGTCAAATCGCCTTTTAGCTGTGATTCCATCCGCGTAAGCTGGCTCCGCTATCGTACAGAAACCTCAGTGGGACCGCGCGGATTTGAACCGCGGTCAGCAGCACCCAAGGCTGCGAGTATACCAGGCTAACCCACGGTCCCGCACGATATCTACCGCCCGGCGGCGAATAAACCCTTCCGTTCGATCACAGGAGGCATATACGCCGGTCGCGGCGCGTTCAGGTATGGTCATGGGACTCGAAATCGCGGCGCTCGTCCTCGCGATCGGCTTCCTCCTCGGGGCGGTGCGGATCCTCCAGGCCGTCCGGCCATTGTTCGCCAACGCGGTCGTCGGCCTCCTCGTCTTCCTCGTCGCGGAGTTCGACATCGGCCACCACGTCGTAGGGATCGGCCCCACTCCGGATCCCATCGAGCATCGTGAACGCGACACCCGGTTCGAGGAAGTGTCGCGTCACCGCGCGGCCGAGCGGTGTGGGTTCGAGCCCGTCGATGAACCCGTAATCGAGCAGCTTCCCGACCGCGTGTTTCAGCGGCACCTCACCCACCATCCGGTCGGTGAGCCCCTTCGCGCCCCCGCCCGCCACGGTGATGTTTGCGAGGACCTCCTCGACGGCGCTGGTCTCGTCATAGCGCATCGCGACCGGCTCCATCTCGCCCTTCAGGAGTTTGAACGCGGTCTCGTCCTCGGAGCCAGGCATGCTCGAATGGTAGCTCCCGTCGGGTTCGACGAGGACGTAGACCACGCCACGGTCGTGATAGTCCGGTCGGCCCGCGCGCCCGAGCATCTGGTGGAACTCCTGTACCGTGAGCCACTCGATCCCCATCGCGAGCGAGTCGAAGATCACTTGAGAGGCAGGGAAGTCGACGCCGGCCGCGAGCGCCGCCGTTGTCACGACCGCCGCGAGGTCCTGGTCGGCGAACATCCGCTCGACGCGCTTCCGTCGGGAGTAATCGAGCCCCGCGTGGTAGGGTGCGGCGTCGTACTCCAGCTTTCGACTCAGCTCGTGACACCGCCGCCGGGAGTTGGTGAAGACGATGGTCTGGCCGCGATACCCCTTCGAGGACTCGCGGTCGAACTCTCGCCGGACGAGTTCGTTCGCCACGCGGGCTTTCTCCTGGCTGTCGGCGAACGTGACGTGGCGCTCGATCGGCACCGGGCGCTCCTCGAACTCCACGAGGTTCGCGTCGAGCCGCCCCGCCAGCCAGCGCGGGTTGCCGACCGTCGCCGAGAGGTAGAGCCACTGCGTCGCCGTCGCCCCGTCGTCATCCCGACTTTGGGTTCGGTCGTCACAGTGGCCCTTTAGCCGCGCGATCAGCCCGTCGAGGCGGTGGCCCCGGTCGTCGTCCTCCAGAGTGTGGACCTCGTCGATCACCACCGTGCCGATGTCGCCGAGGTCCTGGCCGACCCGGAGCGCGTGGTCGATCCCCTCGTAGGTTCCCACCACGATGTCGGCGTCAGGATCGAACCGCTCGCCGTCGCCGCGAACCCGGCTCGCGCCGACCCGGATGGTGACGTCGGCAAGGTGGCCGTACTCGTCGCTGAAGTCCTCGTACTTCTGGTTGGCGAGCGCGACGAGCGGCACGAGAAACAGCATCTTGCCCTCCCCCCGCAGGAGCCGGTCGATCCCCGCCATCTCGCCGATCAGCGTTTTTCCCGTTGCGGTGGCGCTCACGACCAGTTGGTCCTCGCCATCGAGCGCGCCGCCGTGGACAGCGAGGCTCTGCACGGGAAGCAGGGTCTCGAAGCGGTCGTCGAGCAGTTCCCTCATTCCGGGCTGAAGGTCGAGTTCGCCCACCGGAACGGGGTCCACAGCCTCCGTGGTGGCGCTCATCTCGTCGAACTTCGTGAGGTCGGGGTCGAGGTGGCCCGAGAGCAGGTTGACCACGCGTTCGAGGTCCTGGACCTCGGTGAGGAGCTCCTGGAGCCGGTCGCCGGCGGTCGCGCTCACCTCGTGGTGGGCGAGTTCGCGTTCGAGTTCGGTCCGCGCGCAGTCGGGACAAATGGTCTCGCCGTCGGCTGCAATCGCGGTCTCGCTCGTGATCGGGGAGTAGCGCCCGGCGGACGCACAGTACCGACAGGTTCTGACGGTCTTCGCGTCGAGCTGGTAGCCCGACAGCATCTCGCGGAGCGCAGTGCGATCGCGGCGGCTCGTCTGTTCGGAGATGCGAATCCGGTCGGCGCGACGTGCGATCTCGACGAACTGGTCGGGGCTGCGCGGCTCCTCGCCCGACCCCTCCTGGATCCGGAAGCTGGCTGGCCGCGGTCCGGCGTCGGTCGTCCCGAGTTCGAGCCGTGCGCGGAAGAGCCGCGTCCCGTCGCGGATCGCACCCACGAGATACTCGTCGCCCATGCCGTGGACGAACAGCGCCTCGACCCGCCCGACCTGCTGTGACACGCTCGGGCGTACGCGAGTGGGGTATTTCAGTCACTCGAACGATCGTCGCGGCCCCTCGAACGGACCCGCGCTCACTCCACGAGCTCGATCGCGTCGTCGCCGTTCGGCACCGCACAGATGAACGCCCCCTCCTCGCTTCTTTCGTTGCGATACCAGTGGACCGTACCGGCGGGAATCAACAACGAGTCGCCGGCGCTCACGACGTGTTCCTCGTTATCGACGCCGACCACGTACTCTCCTTCCAGAACATACTGCTCTTCGGGACCCGTCCCCCAGGTTCGAGGGTGAACCGCCGGATGGCGAAGTTCGGTGCGCCGCGGTCCTCGTCGACGAGCACGCCCTTTTCGAGACCGTCGGCCGCATCGACGGGCTCGTACTCGATGTCTTCCGCTCGCTGCACCACCGGCGACGGCTTGGATGACTGGGACGGTTCGGGTGACTCGGCCATGGAGCCGTCACGATCGGCGCAGTCAAAAGCGTTCGCGGACGGGGGCGGGCTTAAGACGCCACCAATCCTACTCGGGGTATGCCCAGCTTTCGGATCGGCCGCATCGCCGGGATCCCGATCAAGGTCGGCCTGTCCTTTCTGCTCGTCCTTCCGTTGTTCGCGTGGCTCATCGCCGCCGACGTGGGCCGGTGGACCTCGATCATGAACGACGTCGTGGGGGCGAACCTCCCGGCGGCGTCGCTGTCGGCTGGCTCGACACCGTTCGTGCTCGGCTCGGCCGCCGCCATCGGGCTGTTCGCCGGGGTCGTGTTCCACGAGCTCGGCCACTCGCTGGTGGCGATGCGGTACGGCTACCCCATCGACTCGATCACGCTCTGGTTTCTCGGCGGGATCGCCCAGCTAACCGAGTCGTTCGGGGCCGCCCGGTTCGTGCTCGCGTACCTCGCGGTGGCGAACGTCGTGCTCGCGGCGTTCAACCTCCTCCCGGGCTTCCCGATGGACGGCGGTCGCGTCCTCCGCGCGCTGCTCGCCCGCGACCGGACTCACGCCCGCGCCACCAAGCTCGCCGCCGAC
Source organism: Halobacteriales archaeon SW_9_67_24 (assembly GCA_003022685.1). Classification (GTDB taxonomy): domain Archaea; phylum Halobacteriota; class Halobacteria; order Halobacteriales; family Halococcaceae; genus Halococcus. The sequence goes on from PXSV01000087.1 coordinate 52,820, forward strand.
GTCGGGAAGGCGTTCGCGGTGCTCCTCGGGATCGCGGGGCTGTTTTCGGGCAACATCGTCTTCATCGCCATCGCCTTTTTCATCTACATCAGCGCCGGCGGCGAGGCCCAGCAGGCGGTCACGAAAGCCGCCCTCGAAGGGGTGGCGATCGAGCGGGTCATGACCCCCGAAAGCCGCCCTCGAAGGGGTGGCGATCGAGCGGGTCATGACCCCCGTCGCCGAGATCGACGCCGTCTCCCCCGAGACCTCCGTCGCCGACCTGATCGATCGGATGTTGACCGAGCGCCACACCGGCTATCCCGTGCTGCGCGACGGCGAGCTCGTCGGCCTCGTCACGCTGTCGGACGCCCGCGAGGTCCGGGAGGTCGAACGCGACGCCTACCGGGTCGAGGAGGGGATGAGCCACGAACTCACGACGATTCCGACGGACGCCGACGCGATGACCGCGCTCACGACGATGCAGTCGGCTGGGGTCGGCCGACTGCCCGTCGTCGACCTCGACGGGGCGTTCGCCGGTCTCGTCTCCCGGACCGATCTGATGACCGCGCTCACGATCCTCCGGACGAGCGAGAACACGGCCTCGACGCCCGACACGCCGCGCTCGCCAGACGAGACGCTCCGATGACGGCGATCCGGTGTCGACGGTCCGGCGTCGACGGCCCCACTCACTCCGTCGGTGTCGTCACCTCGATGCGGGCTTCGAGCCACCCGGCCGCCTTGTCGAGTTCCCCGGGATCCTCGCCGGTGAGTTTGATCCGATCGCGACGCACTGCGGGATCAGGATAACACCCGACAGCGACGTCGAAGAATCGCCGGCGGCTTCGAGATCGGCGACGAGATCGGCCTCCGGCGTCGGGGTGTGGACGGTTCGCGACTCGACGTCGCCGCCGAACGACTCGGCGACGTCCTCGAACATCGCCTTCATCTCGGTGGGGATGCCGGGGAGCACGGAGACGTTCTCGATCACACAGCCCGGCGCGAGGCCTGGCCCGTTCAACAGCGGTCGACTCCCGTCGGGGATCGACGCCTCGGCCTCGTGATCGAGGTCGATGTCGGGGAACTCCTCGCGGACGGCCTCGGCCGTGGCCTCGACATCCGCGAGCGCACGGTCGTCGGGGGCGAGCGAACAGTCGAACGCCTGCGCTATCGCGGCCATCGTGACGTCGTCGGGCGTGCCGCCGAGCCCGCCCGTCACGATAACGGCGTCGAAGCGCTCGGCGAACTCGCGGACCTTCTGGGCGATTAGATCGCGGTCGTCGGGCACCACGAGAACTCGCGCTACCGTCGCGCCGCGGTCGGTGAGCTGCCCCGCGAGCCACGTCGCGTTGGTGTTGTGGGTGTCGCCCGCGAGGATCTCGTCGCCGACGGTGAGAAGCGCGACCTGCATTCGGCCGATTGACGGCCCGCGAACGGATAACCCGTTCGCGTGTCGGCGGTCGGTCCGTGAATCGGAGGTGTTCGGACGAGCGCGGGCGGACGGGCGCTGCCGACCGGGGTGGGGATCTCAAAACGAGAGGTCGTTTTCCATCCCCTCGGTGGCGTCGTCGAGGCCGTCGCGGGTGACGTCCTCGGTGAGGGCGGCGAGGTCGGCGTCGGCGAGGATCTCGTCGAACGCCTCGCGGAAGCGGTCGCCGACGCGTCGGCGTTCGGCCTGGGTGTCGAGAACGCGGCGGTAGCGCCGCACCGTCGATTCCGCGGCGTCGAACTCTTCGGCGATCTCGGCGACCGGCTCGTCGTCGGCGAGGCGATCCCGGAGGTCCCCGAGGGCGAACGGGGCGTCGGTGTCGGCCTCGCGGACGAGGTGGAGATCCATCCGCGACCGGAAGACGTCGCGACGCGAGAGGTCGGGCGTGTCGGTGTCGGCCGTGTCGTCACCCGCTGTGTCGGCATCGGGGGGATCCCCGTCCTCACCGTCGGCTTCGTCCATTGTGTCCGCCGCACGCTCCGCGAGGGCGGCGTCGCCCGCGCCGTCGTAGAACCCTTCGACGAGCTCGGCGAGCGCCGCATCCGGGAGGTCGGTGTCGAAGTCGTAGCGCTCGCGCATCGAGTCCACGACCGCTTCGACGCGCTCGGCGGCCGGCTCGTCGCTCGTGAGCGACCCGGGGGTGTCCTCCTGGCGCTCGGTGACCGTCGACTCGTCGGTGACGTCGACGAAGATGTCGCGGAGTTCCGCAGTTTTCTCGTCCATCGTCGCGCGAACGAATCGTCTGACACCGAACGACAAAAGCCTGCCGCCGGCGCACGCACGTCGTCAACCGACGGGATTAATACCGTTGACGCGCCGAGGAGCGTACCGATGCTCGAACCACGACGCAATCGACGGGAGGGCGACGGATGAGCGCCGAAACCGGCGACGTGGAGCTCGTGGGCGACGCGGCCGCGAGCAATCTCGCGCGTGCGGCGCTGTTCGCCGCCCTGATCGGCGCGTTCGCCTACGTCAGCTTCCCGAACCCCGTCTCGCCCGCCCCGGTCACGCTCCAAGTGCTCGGCGTGTTCCTCGCAGGAATCCTGCTCGGCCCGGTCTGGGGCGGGGCGGCCTGCGGGCTCTATCTCCTCGCGGGCGCGCTCGGTGCACCGGTGTTCGCCGGCGGATCGGCGGGGCTCGGGGTCCTCGTCGGCCCCACGGCGGGCTACCTCTGGTCGTACCCGTTCGCGGCGGCTGCGATCGGGAGCGTCGTCCACGGCGGCGTCTCGCTTACCGATCCGAAAGCGGCCGGCCTCGCTCGGCTCGTCGGCGCGATGGTTCTCGGTGTGGTCGTGATCTACCCGGCCGAGGCGCTGAAGATCGCGGCCGGCGTGGGGATCGTCCGGAGCGACGCGATCGCCGCCGCTCGATGATCGAGGCCCGCAACGTCGCGTATCGCTACGAGGGAGCCGAGGAATCGGCGGTCGACGGCGTCTCGCTCACCATCCACGACGGGTCGTTCGTCGTGCTCGCGGGGCCGAACGGCTCGGGGAAGACGACGCTCGTCCGGCAGTTCAACGGCTTGCTCGAACCCGACTCCGGTACTGTCTCGGTGAACGGCCAGGCAGTCGCGGGGAACGTGGTGGCCGCGCGGACCGCGGTCGCGATGACGTTTCAGGACCCGCGCGACGGGTTCGTGGCCGCGACGGTGGGCGCGGACGTCGCGTTCGGCCCAGAGAACCTCGGACTCAGTAGGGACGAAATCGACCGCCGAGTGGGCGACGCGCTCGCGGCGGTGCAAATGGATGGCCGCGGGGACGAGCGCATCGACCGGCTGTCCGGCGGCGAGCGGGCGCGCGTCGCGATCGCGGGCGCGCTCGCGATGGCACCCGATCACCTCGTGCTCGACGAGCCGTTCGCGGGCCTCGACGAGCCGGCGCGACGGTCGGTTCTCGATCGGCTGCGGGCGCTCCATTCGGATGGAACGGGAATCGTGGTCGTTACCCACGACCTCCGCGATCTCGTCGCTCCCGCCGATCGAGTGGTCGTGATGAACGAGGGGCAAGTCGCGCTCGATGCACCGCCCGACGACGCGATCGATCGGCTCCCGGCGCTCGGCGTTCGCGCGCCGTGTTGAGCTACGAGCCACACGACTCGCTCGCCCACCGGCTCGATCCGCGGGCGAAGCTCGCAGTTCAAGTGGGGTTCGCGCTCGCGGCGTTCGCTCACACCACCCCGCGCGGCCTCGCGATCCTGACCGCGCTCGCGGGGTGCGTCCTCGCGGCGGCGAGGCTGTCACCGATCGCCGCCCTCCGTGAGGCGCGCTACGCGCTCCCCTTTCTCGTCGCTGGGCCGGCGATCGCCGCCCTCACTCCGGGACCGCCGTGGATCGCCGCCTCGCAGGCAGTCGTGCCGGCGCTCGCGAGCTATCGCGTGCTGGTCGTGCTCGTCGTGAGCGTCGCCTACGTCCGGACGACACGCGTGCGTGACTCCCGGACGGCGGTCCAGTCGCTCGTGCCTGGCCGTCCGGGCCGCTTCCTCGGCGTCGGCGTGGCGCTCGTTTTCCGCTTTCTTCCGGTACTACTGGCCGACCTCTCGCGGACGCGCACGGCGATGCGCGCGCGTCTCGGGAGCGAGCGCGGACTGATCGATCGGATGGAGATCGTCACGAGCGCGGGGGTCCGACGGGCGTTCGGGCGGGCCGATCGGCTGGGCGTGGCGCTCCGCGCCAGGTGTTTCGCGTGGAACCCGACGCTGTCCCGACTCCGGTTCGCTCGTCGCGACGTGGCGGCCCTCTGTTTCGCCGGCGGACTCGTTGCCTGGACGCTCGTCTGAGGCCGTATCGCTCGCAAGTCGCGCGATCCGTCGATCCGGACCCCGACGGGTCGGGCGCGGGCCGGATTCGGCTCGATGGGAAACGGAAAACTCGTTTGTCGTTTGTGGCCGACCGCGGCCCGATCGCCCCCGTGGACAAGACTTAACCTCGCCCGTCGGCTCCGTAATGATACTCGATGGCACTCGTACTCCAGACGGGCGAGACCGTCACCCGGGAGACGTTCTGGCTGGTCGGTCCCGTCGGGAAGGCGTTCTTCTATTTTCTCGCCGCGCTCGCGATCGCGATCTTCCTGTACGGCGTCTACGGACGGTTCGCCCGTTACACCCGGGGCACCGAGGACGCCTTCGCCAGGCTCGACGACCTCCCGAACCGGATCGTGAGCGCCACCAAAACCGTCGCTACCAACGAGAACCAGTTCAACCGCGATCTCTACGGCGGGCTGATGCACGCGTTCATCATGTGGGGATTTCTCACGCTGTTGATCGGGACCACGATTCTGGGCATCGACATGGACGGCTATCGGCTCGTTACGGGGCTGCTGGGCGAGGAGCAGTCGTTCTTCGTCGGTGATTTCTACCTCTCATACTCGTTGGTGATGGATGCGCTCGGCTTCCTGTTCGTCGTCGGGCTCGGAATGGCGATCTACCGGCGGTACGTCGTCCGGAACGAACGACTGTGGGGCGAACACACCAGTCTCGAAGACGGGCTGTTCGTCTGGACGCTCTTTCTCCTCGCCGTCGGCGGCTATCTCGTCGAGGGCGTGCGCATTCTTGCGACCGGGTTTCCCGAGTTCGAGACGGTGAGCTTCGTCGGCTGGTTCGTCGCGCTCGTCATGCGCGAGGTCGGCGTCTCGGCCGATCTCGCGACCACGATCTACCCGGTGACGTGGTGGTCGCACTCAATTCTCGCGCTCGGGTTCGTCGCATGGGTCCCCTACGCCAAGCCGTTCCACATGCTCTCGTCCTTTGCGAACGTCGTCACCCGCGACGAAAAGGCCGGCAAGCGGCTTCCCGGTGTGCCCGCCGACGCCGATCCCGACGAGATCGGGTTCACAGGTATAGAAGACATGTCGTGGCGACAGATGCTCGACCAGGACGCCTGCACCAAGTGCGGCCGGTGTTCGTCGGTCTGTCCCGCGAAGGCGTCGGGCCGGCCGCTCGACCCGCGCGACGTGATCCTCGACCTCAAGGGGTATCGCGAGTCGGTGAACGCCGGCGACGAAACCAAGGAGATCGTCGCCGACGGCGGAACGAGCGTGATCGATGCGCGCACGATGGAGTCGTGCATGTCCTGTATGGCCTGTATGGACGCCTGTCCCGTCGACATCGAGCACGTCCCCCAGTTCACCGAGATGAACCGCCGGCTCACCGAGTCCGGCGAGATGGACGAGAACGTCCAGGAGACCATGATGGACATCTTCGGTCAAGGGAACTCCTTCGGCAACCCCGAACGCAAACGCCCCGACTGGACCGAGGAACTCGACTTCGAGGTACCCGACGCGCGTGACGAACCCGTCGAGTACCTCTGGTACGTCGGTGATTATCCCTCCTACGACGAGCGTAACCAGCGAGTCGCCCGATCGCTCGCCACCGTCTTCGAGCACGCGGGCGTCGACTACGGGATCCTCTACGAGGACGAACAGAACGACGGCAACGACGTCCGGCGAGTCGGCGAGGAGGGCCTCTACGAGATGCTGGCCGAGGACAACGTCGACGCCTTCGAGAGCTGCGAGTTCGAGCGGATCGTCTGTACGGACCCCCATAGCTACAATACGTTTGCGAACGAGTACCCCGAGCTCGACGGCGTGGAGTGGAACAAAGAGGGCGAGATCGACGTCCACCACTACACACAAGTCGTCCAGGAACTCGCCGACGACGGCGCGCTCGACCTCGCGGGAACCGAACTCGATTACACGGTGACGTATCACGACCCCTGCCATCTCGGCCGGATGAACGACGAGTACGAGGCTCCCCGCGACCTCGTCCGGCGCACGGGCTGTGACCTGAACGAGATGCCTCGAAACCGCGCGAACAGTTTCTGCTGTGGTGGCGGTGGCGGCGGGCTTTGGATGGACTTCGACGAGGAACCGAAGCCGAGCGAGGAGCGCCTGCGCGAAGCTCTCGAAAACACCGACGCGGGGAGGGCTGTCGAGAAGTTCGTCGTCGCGTGCCCGATGTGCATGACGATGTACGAGGACGGCCGCAAGACCGGGAGCTTCGAGGACGAGATCGAGATCGTCGGGCTTGCGGAACTTCTGGCGGAGGCGCTCGATGCGGACGGGGCGGCGGGAGCGGTGGCGAACACGGACGCGGATGCGGAGACGGGCGCGACCCCGGCGGACGACTGAGAAGCTCGTCACGCGGGTCGTGAACGCACCTCGGTCGTCAGGTGTCTCAGACCCGTGTGACGGCGAGCATGTGGCCGGAGAGATCGGCAGCGGCGCGATCACCGCGAAGGGTTTCGACAGTGTTTCGGAGCGCATCGCGATGGGAGTCGGCGAGCACATCGAACTCGTCGCGGCGCTGGGAAACGACGCTTTCGAGGCCGGTGACCGTCTCAACGGCCAGTCCGGCTTCCTCTAGCAATCGCACCAGCTCCGCGACCCGGAACAGATGCATCGGCGGGCCCGTCGGCTCGCGATCGAACGCAGTGAGGAGTTCATGGTCGTAGTTGCCGGTTCGCGCGAGCTGCGGCAGCAGTTCGGTCTCGTCCTCCGCGGGCGGGAGCCGCCCGGAAAGCCGTGCGACGGTTTGCAGCGCGGCGAGCCGCCCCATCACCGAGACGAACACGGGACCACCGGGACGGGTCACGCGTTCGAGTTCGCCCGCTGCCGCTCGCCGATCACCCTCATCCAACACGTGTGACAGCGGCCCGCCGAGACACAGCGTCGCGTCGAACCCGACATCGTCACACGGGAGGGCGCGGACGTCCCCGACACCCGTCGTTACCTGCCCGTCCACGTCGTGTTCGGCGGCCTTCGTGCCGGCGAGTTCGACCTGGGGTTCGCTCGGGTCCACGAGAACGACCTCGTGGCCGCGCTCGGCGAGCCACACGCTGTACCGACCAGCACCGCCGCCGACATCGAGGACCCGCCCGGATTCGGGGAGGTCTCGCCCGAGGAAGTGGGTAGTTTCCTCCCATTCGAGTCGGTGGTAGAGATCGCGCTCCAGCCGGTCCCACTCGCGTTCTCCGTACTCGTCGTAGTACGAACGTGGCTCACGCTCGTCGCTCATGTGAGGGGATTCCGTCCGAGTACGATAACTCCGTGTCCCTTTTGCAGATCGAACTGTCGGATCGACGGCCACTGTCCCCGTGCGTTCGTTCCATACGATCTTCCGCCTTCGGCGTTTCTCGAAATCGTTCGAGTTATCTGAAAGGTATTTGCCGGGCGATCCCCCGGGACCGGTATGGCCGAGTACCGACCCATTTCGGCGGCGGACGAGGAACGCCACAACGCGATCACGGGCTACGCCTTCGACGCCGGATCGGGACCGTCCGATCCGGACGAAGCGATCGACGAACGCCGCCAGCGTCGATGGTCGTTCGGCGAGGATCGCGGGATCTTCGACGGCGACGACCTCGCCGCCTGTGGCACCCACATCGAGTTCACCGTCCGGCTGCGCGGGGAATGGCTCCCGATGGCCGGACTCTCGGGGGTGGCCTCCCCGCCCGAACGCCGACACCAAGGGTTCGTCGGGGAACTGCTCGAAGCCTCGCTCCGGGAGTACCGCGAACGCGACTGGCCCATTGCTGCACTCCGGCCGTTCGAGCACGACTTCTATGCGCGCTACGGCTGGGCGACCGGCTGTCGGTATCAGACGGCGACCGTCGATCCAGCGGCGCTGTCGACGGTGCGATCCGCCGCCGCTGGCGAGTTCCGCCGTGTCGAACCGGCCGAGTACGCCATCCTCGAACCGGCCTTCGAGGCGTGGCTCGACGGCGTGAACCTCGCCACCCGCCGGAGCGCCGCGTGGTGGCGCGATCGCGTCTTCCAGGCTCACGACACCGAACGCTTTTGCTATGCGTGGCTCCGCGAGGGCGAGCCACGGGGCTATCTGCTGTATCGCGTTCGAGAGGACGACGACGGCCGCTGCCTGGTGGTCGACGAGATGGCCTCGGCGGACCACGAGACGTATCTGAACCTCCTGCGCTTTTGCCACAACCACGACTCCCAGGTGAGCACGGTCGAGCTGTACGGCCACGACCACGACCGGCTCCTCGACGTGGTCACCGATCGGGACGCGATCGAGGTCGAAGTTGCCGCCGGCAAGATGGTTCGGATCGTCGATGTCCCGGCGGCGCTCGAAGCCGTCCCGTACCCCGTCGAGGATCTCGACCTCACCATCGCCGTCGACGACCCGCACGCGCCGTGGAACGACACGACGTTCACGGTCGAGGTCGCCGAGGGCGCGGCGAGCGTCGAACGGGTCGACGCCGACCCGGCCGCGACCGTCGACATCGGCACGCTCTCACAGCTCCTCGTCGGCTACTGCTCGGCGGAGCGCGCTCGGCGGCTCGGCGGGCTCGACGTGCACTCGACGGCAGCGATCGACGCCCTCGCCGAGCTGTTTCCCGAAAACGAGGTCTTCCTGCCGGAGAGTTTCTGAGGAGGATCCCACTGAGGAATCCGGTCGCGCCAACAGCGTCCAATCGGCTACCGGTTTCGTCTCGGCGGATTGCAGGGGGACGAACGCTCCGTCCCATCGGTCGGGTCGACCATCACGGTAACTGGTAACAAGAACTAAGCGGATCGGGCGGCGTAGTGATTCGTGCAGGCGTGTTGCCTGTGCTACGTTCGGTCGACACGGGGCCACCGAGCGTAGGAGCATACGCGAACCATGGGCCGGGGGGAGCACGACCGGCCCATTTTCCTCGACAGGTTCGAAACGCCTGGCACCGGCTGGAATCGACAGTCACGACTACCGCTTCCCCATCGGAATCGAGGCGAACGCCGGGCGTCAGGTTTCGTCACTGGACGACTCATCGGGCTGGGGCTATTCGGGTTCGGCCCAGCGGTCGTCGGGATCGACCGGCGCGAGCGCGTGCGAGCGCTCCGCGTCGCTGTACGAGCGATCGGCGAGGGCGAGGCTCCGGCGTCGCCACCGCCGGCTGAGTTCGGGTTTGCCGGTCGGGCCGACGCGCGCGCCGTGAACGGTGAAGTAGCGCCCGTCGCGGCCCATCTTCGTCCCGTCGTAGGTGTGCTGGTCGAAGATCACGTCGAACTCGCCGCCCGGTTCGAGGTCGCCGACCGGAAAGTCATCGGCTGGCTCGCGGTCCGCCTCGTGCGCCGCGGCCCGTTCCTCGGCCACCCGCTCGAAGAACTCGTTCGCGTAGGTGGCCTCCCGGGTCGAAGTGGCACGAGCGGCGGCGAGCGCCGCGTGAATCGCGCACAGCCTCGCCTTCCAGCCGTCGGTATCCCAGCGCTCGGTCGCGAGGCGCTCGTAGCGGTCGATGGTCAGGACGACCTCGTCGCCCGCCCGCAGGTCCTCGACGGCGTAGAGCGCGAGCCGGTCCCAGCAGTTCCACGCATATCCGGAGCGGACGAGTTCCCACGCCGCCCACGCCGCGCATTCCTCGTCCGAGCGCCGGACGGCCTTCTGGAGCAGGCTCGCCACGTCGTAGCGGCTGTACCCGCCCCTGGTCTCGTGCTCGTCGAGCTCGTCGCCGAAGTCGTTGGTCGCGTGGTCGTCCGGGTCCCTCGTGTCGGCCTCGCCGCCGCCGAGCGTGGCCTGTTTCCCGTCGCTCATGGCTGTGGCGAAGGCCCGGCGCACACATGTGCGTGACCATCCGGAGTCGCCGGGTGCAGTAGATTGAAGTTCCGCCCCGTTCGTACACAACAATCGACGATGGCGAACAACGCGCGCGCCGCGAACGACCGGCCGTGTCCGGACTGCGGTTCGACCGCGGCGGCCGATCGCGAAGTCGAGGAGTACGTGCTCGAAGACGGGACCCAGCGGCGGATGACGTTCTGTACGACGTGTGCGGACGAGGACGCGGACGGCACGCTTCGCTACGCGGTCATCGCCGAGGAGTTCGTTCGCACCGAGATCGACCGAGCGATGGCCGGCGACTCGCGGACCGGGTAGCGCGGCCGATGGCGGTAGTGAGGCGGCGCTAAAGGCTGGCATCGGCCGTGAGTTCGAGGACTAGTGTCGGCGAAGTCATGGTCTGTGGGGCCACGGATTGAGTCTGGAATCATCCGCCAGCTTCTCGATGTGGACACGCTCGACCGCGTAGTATATCTCTTGGACGCCGACGGGTTTCAGGTCATCACCGACGGCCAGTTCCACTCAACCCGCTCGCTCCACCAACACGCCGAGTCGTGGAGCGACGATGACGACCGGACTTCATGTCAATACGGAAGATGCGCGTGTCGCTATTGACCCCCGACAGCCTGCCGATCACGCCGGAGCGCAACCCTGTCAGCAACCAAGCGCCTACTGATAGGGGTCGTGTTGTGGTTGTTTAGACCTCCACAAGACACTTTACTTATTGTGAGGAGTAGTCCATATGGCAGTACCAACACGACGCTCGCTACTTCGCATCGGTGGGAGTTTGTTCGCAGGCACAGCTTTGACCGGCTGTATTGGTGGAATAGGAGGGTCTGGTGAGACAACATCCAATAGAGCGACCACCGAAGAACAGGCAGAATCAGATACATCGCGAGAATCAACAATAGGAGATCCTGACGAGACAACTTCCAGTAGAACGACCACCGAAGAACGGGTAGAATCAGATACGTTGCGGGAACCAGCCACAGAAAACGTTCGGATTGAAACCTCCAGTCAAACAGTGTCGCCGGGAGATAAAAGGACGATCACTGTTAAGGGGAGAAATATCGGATCAATGAATCCGTCACCAGAGGAAAAGTCTCTCTCGCTGAATTTTGATGACGCGCGATTTACACCACGCATTGGGCCTATAGCCGAGACATACCCTCCATACTGGCACTGGCCGTCACCACAATCGCAGGTCTGGCATAGTACAAACCACGAAGGTGAAGGTGAGACCGAGGAATTCACCATAACTGTCGGAAACGGCGCTACGAGGACTGAGACATCAAGAGCGGTTTCAGAAACGAGGAAACCAACTGATGACACAGCGACCACAGCTACAGACATATGTTATGATATGATACAGTTTGATGAACTATCAGACGCTGCACAAACGGAATTCAAGACCGCGATGGACGATGGCGGATTAGTGAAGCCATATCACGAATTTCACATTACTGAAGAAGTCAAGTTCGTAGATGACGAGATCGGCCGTGAAACCTGTATTCAAATGGGCGACAACCGCTACTATGCTGTCGACGGCTGTAAACGGAACGAATGCAAACTCAAGGTCGTACCGGCTGGAACCGAGTTTCAGGGCTTCAACCATGATTATCATGATGAAAACCAGACAGACAACACAACCACAGTGACGACGCAGGGATAGAGTCCATCACAGCGGTAGTTCATCCAGTTTGTTCGGCGCGCGACCCGCGCTCGCTACCCGTACCCCCGCTGCGGCGCTGGCAGGGTAAGTATGAGCCGCGACCGCGAACCTGCGACCGCAGAATCGCCATCAAAACTGCGGCGGAGCGTCGTGTCGAAAAGTCAGACCTGGATCCACTTACGTTCGTTTCGCCGGTCGGAACAACCCGCTCCGACCTCATACTGTCGGACAGAATACGTGAATATCGACCGGCTGAAGACGTCGGACAGCAACTGGATATTCCAGCATCGTTTCCGAGTCAGTTCCCTCCGACAGTATCAGAACGCGACCTCGATCACGCCGAGTGAGAGCGCCGCGAGCGCCGTCTCGAACACCACCGTCCCGAGCGCCGAGAGGACGACGAACTCCCTGGTCCGCATCTCGGCGAACCCGGCGGGGACGGTGAGCATCCCGCGGGTGAACAGCAGAGC
>PXSV01000088.1:0-9162 GCA_003022685.1 Halobacteriales archaeon SW_9_67_24
GTCGGCGGTCGTGCGTTCGGCCATGAAGGCGATCGAGGTAACCGATTTCGGTGGAAACGACGTCATCGAGGCGACCGAGCGCGACGAACCCGAACCGGAGCCCGGTGAGGTCCGGATCGACGTCGAAGCAGCAGGGGTGAACTTCGCCGACATCATGCAGCGCCGCGGCCACTACCAGGGCGGGCCGAGTCCGCCCTACGTGCCGGGGATGGAGGCCGCCGGCACGATCGACACAGCCGGCGAAGGGGTCGATCGTGAGGTCGGCGAGCGCGTAGTGGCGATGACCGACGCGGGCTACGCCGAGTCCGTCACCGCCGACGCCGCGGGGCTGTTCGACGTGCCCGAGTCGATGGAGTTCGCGGAAGCGGCGGGCTTTCCGGTGCAGTTCCTGACCGCCCATAACACCCTGTTCGAGTGGGGTGAATTGGAGGAGGACGAGCGCGTCCTGATCCACGCGGCGGCGGGCGGCGTCGGGACCGCGGCGACCCAGCTCGCGAGCGCGGCCGGTGCCGAGGTCTTCGGCACGGCGAGCACCAAAGAAAAGCTCGATCTCGCCGAACGACTTGGGACTACGCATCCGATCAACTACACCGAAACCGACTTCGCCGAGGAGGTCAACGACCTCACCGACGGCAAGGGCGTCGACCTCGTTCTCGACGGGATCGGCGGCGACACCACCTCTGAGAGTTTGGATTGTCTCACTCACTTCGGGCGGATGGTTTCCTACGGTGCGGCGAGCGGCGAACCGGGCTATCCCGACACCAGCACGCTACTCTTTAACAATTACACCGTCTACGGCTACCACCTCGGTCAGTCGATGCAGCGCGACCCCGAGCGCGTACTGAGCGCCGTGCCCCATCTCACCGACCTCCTGACGAACGGTGACCTCGAAGTGGTCGTCGGCGAGACGTTCCCGCTCGAAGACGCCGCTGCGGCCCACGAACACATCGAGAACCGCGAAAGCACTGGGAAAGTCGTTCTCGAACCCTGACTGGCCGCTACTCGATCGGCAACGCGTCGGTGTCGATTCCCCCGCGTCGACCGTCGAGCACCCCGAACCGCTCGTCACGCCGTCGTTCGAGCCAGTACAGCAGTCGTTCGGCCCACGCGAGTTTCTGCCGTTTCATCGAACCCACTGAGTTGCCGTCGAAATCCCAGCCGACGAATTGCAGACGATCCGCTCCACAGCAATCGGCGAGAAAGGCCGCGCGGTCGCCGTCGGTGAACCCACCGACGTTTCGAACTGGGCCGACGGGTGCGGCCTGGGTCGTTGCGAGCACGTTCCGGGTGTCGAGCGTCGGGACGACATCGCGGACCAGGGGCTCGTTGTCGCCGTGAGCGTGGACCGCGACCGGCGTCCCGCGCTCGGTGAGCGAGCGCACCGTTTCTGGATTTTTGTCGAGGTCCGTTACCATGCAGTCGACCTCGACATCGGCCTCGGCGAGGCGATCGGCTGCGGTCGAAGCGGCGAACACGGCCCCATCCGAGGGCATCTCGTCCGAGAGCGGATCGAGATCGGATTCGAGCGAGGGCCCCGCGCCAGCGATCACGACCGTCTCGTCCGTGACGTCGAGTCGAGCGAGATCGAACGGTTCCGCGAAGCCCGCGAGCACGTCCCGGGCGCGCTCGTCGGCCGCCCGATCGAATCCGAAGTCGGCGAGGATCGACTCGTAGACCGACTCCCACGCCTCGAAGTCCATCTCAGGCCTCGGTCGGGACGCGTTTTCGGCGGTCGCCGAGCGCGTCGCCGATCAGGGCTGCATCCCGCGTTTCGGCCACGTCGTGAGTACGGATGACGTTCGCACCGCGCTCGACGGCCAGCGCAGTCGCGGCGAGGCTGGCTGGCAATCGGCCCTCGGTCTCACGATCGACGATCTCGCCGAGGAAATTTTTCCTGTTGATCGAGACCAACAGCGGCCGGTCGAGGTCGCGGAACTCGCCGAGTCGGCGGAAGATCTCGCGGTCGTCGTCGAGGGTCTTCGCCTCGCTCCAGCCCCCGAAGGCGGGATCGACGATCGTCTTTTCGGTGAGGTCGCGCTCCAGCGCGGCGTGGACCTCCTCGACGGTGGTGAGCGCGCCGGGCCGTTCGAGGTCGGGCGGACTCGCCATCTTCACCACCGCGGCGTCGCGGGCCGCACAGACTCGTGGCATGTCGGGATCGGCGAAGCCACAGACGTCGTTCACCATGTCGAAGCCAGCGTCGAGGGCAGCCGCGGCGACCTCGTGGTATCGGGCGGATTCGAGGCCCACGTCGACGATGTCAGCGCCCTCGGCGATCAGGTCGTCGACGTACGCGGCCGCCCGACCGGGATCGGCGAACACGCTCGGGTCGTAGGGCGACTCGTCGCTGACGTTGAGCACACCCATGATTCGTGGGGGGTGATCGTCGCCGATCGGGAGGCCGGCGGCGTCGACGGTCTGCATGGTTCGAACTCGGGCCGAAAGCACAAATCGCGTCCGATCTGCGTGTCTCGGGGAGGAGTTCGCTCGAAACGAGGTGTGTTCCCTGTCGATCATATCGGACCGCTACCCTGTCGACACGCAAGTGACTGCTGACGGAGCAAGACAGGCCCAGTTCAACGAGCGATTCGGCGTGCCCCTGCTCCGAGCAAAAACCCGACGAAACCCGCTGACACACCGAACAGTACCGATACACCGAGCCCCCAGAGCAGATCTTCGAATGGGGTAACCCACCCAAAAATCGTCAACGGTGCGAAAAGGGAAAGAAGCAGTGTTGCAGAAAACACACAGCTTACGACCAGGCCAGAGTTCCGGAAGCCGTGTACCGCTGCTCCGATACCCCCAAAACCATCAACACAGGAACAAACGGCGATACACCCATCGGAAGAAGGTCGAACTCGACCGCGCCTGTGAAAACACCCGCCAAAGCGACGAACAGAGCAAGCGCCGCGACGAGATACCAAATCGACGTGTCGGTATCCCTTCCGAGAAGAAACGAGCGAGCGTGAACGTCTACCACACCGGATCATACCAGTTGCCCCATTAAAACGTTTGGCTGGTCGCGGGCTGGTCCTCACAGCGCGGGATGAGAACGAACAGCACCCGCGAAACCGCGACCGCACACCGCACAGCCGGCGGTCAGCACGCTTTAGTACCGAGCCCACCTCGTCCGTTCATGAGCAACGACGGGAACTCCCGGAACGGCGAGGAGAACGCGCCGACCGAACCGCGCGAGTCCGAACCGGGCCAGGAGCAGGCAACCGACACCGCCGAGGGGACGATGGTCGAGGGCGAGCGCGAGGAGCGCGATGCCCATCCCGACGCGACGGGCGAGAGCACCCACGGCGGGGTCGAGCCGGTCGCGACGCGCGAGACCGCCCCCATGAGCGAGTTCAGCGCGCGCGAGGCCGGCATCGGGGCCGTTGTAGCCCTCGTGGGCCTCGTCGTCGTGTTCGCGATCCCGCTCGTCCTTGCCTGAACAGGCGACCGCAGTCACGACTCCGGCCACGCGGACGACTTTTCGACTTCGACGGCGACCGATCCCGGTTGCCCGGCTTCTCAGAGGGGTTGTTGTGACTGTGTACCGGTAGCCGCCGACCCCGTGTCGGCGACATACCGAAACGACTCACAACGATCCCTATCAGGCGGTCTCCGCCGAGAGCAGTTCCTGGGCGACGCTTGCGAGATCGTCGATGTCGGCCTCCTGGAGGCGTTCGTCGCCGAGCAGCAGGCGCAATCGGGGCCGACCGACGTCGATCGGGACCTTCGTGGTGTCGATCAGTCCCCGATCCTCGAGCCTGGTTTTCGTCCGGGAGAAGGTGGCCTTGCTGGCGACGCCGGTGTCCTCGCCCCACCGGCTGATGTCGTAGAGCTGGAGTTCGTGTTTCGCCGCGACGAGGAGGCTGATCGTCACCTCGTCGAGCCCCTCGCCGTCGCCGCGCGCCGTTTCGAGCGAGTCGAGCACGCGCCCGAAGTCGGCGTCGACCTCGCCGCCGAACGTCTCGGCGAGCGTCTCGTGGACCCGCGAGATGGGGGGCGTCCGGAGCGAGAACGGTTCGGCCCCCTCGAACGCCGTCGCGTACTTTTCGCGTGCGCTCGCGACGAACTCCTCGTTGTCGGTGCCGAGCCCGGTGAAGAGGCTCCCGGCAGTCACGATCGTAACGACCGTCTCGTCGGTGACGATCAGCGAACTCGCTCCGGTGGCCTCGGTGGCCCGAAGCGAGAGCGTCCCCTCGGCGACGAGATCCGCGGTCGTGCTGGCGACGATGAAGTCCTCCATCGCGGTCTTGAGCGTGCCTTCGAGGGCGAGCAGTCGGACCGTTGGCGGTTCGTCGAACTGGCTCAACACTTCCACGAGTCGCTCGACGGCCGCCACCGAGGGGAAGGCCACGAACGCTTCCCCGGTCGCTTCCCCGAGGACGGTGCGGTGGATCGACGCGACGTCCGACTCGACAGTCTTCAGTGAACTCATGATGGGTGAACCAAGACGCTCGTGCTATTTAATTCGACTGGCTTGATCCACTCAAATCACCGGAAATCCCTCGTTTCGGGCGACAGTTCCTCGGATCGACATCCGGTCGTTCTCCCGTATTCCGGTCGCTGCCAGGAACGGTCTCGAACGGGATGACGGGCGATCGGGGGCTTACAGCAACGCACCGAGCACGGCCCCGGTGAGCAAGGAGAGGGCGAGAACGCCGCCGGCGGTCGCGATCGGCACCCGGCTGGCGCGAGCGCGGCCCCGACGGGGGGTGTCGTTTTCGGTCGAGACGAGGACGACGACGCCGGCGGTGGCGAACGCGAGACCGATGACGAGTCCCCAGAGAAAGGTCAGCGCGGACGCATCGGCGATGGCGATGGCGATGGTGCGACTGAGAACGAATCCGGTGCCGGTGATGATCGGTGCGCTCCCCACCACGTTGGCTCGGTCCACGTTCCTCGGGGCTCGGTCGGGGACGATCCTGCCGACCAGCGACGGCCGCGAGGACTGCAATCGACGGCGACGACGCGACATACCAACCTACTGTGACTCCCCCCGTTATAATTCTTTGTCAGACACCGTTCAGAGGATTCACAGTTCGTCCGGAGTGCGATCCGTTCGTTCCCTGTCTGGTCAGTCGAGGCGCTCCCCGAAACCCCGATGCACCGCACTGTTTTTATCCGCCGACGACGTTCGTGTGAAGAGTTACCGTGTTCTCGATCAGTTCCACCGCGACGACCGCGACCCTCCTGTTGTTGTGTGTGACTGGAGTAGCTGTCGGGCTTCCTTCGAACACCGCCACTCACCACCAGTCCCAGCAGGCACCGGACGGTGTCACGAACCCGAACGCAACCGTAGTGTTCACTGACCAGACCACGAACGGTTCGGTGGCGCGGCTCAACACGGCCACCCTCTCGCAGGGCGGGTTCGTCGCGATCCACGATACGAGCCTTACGACGAACAACAGCACCGTTGGCAGCGTCATCGGCGTCTCACAGCAGTTGAGTCCCGGCCCACACCAGGACGTCGTCGTTCCGCTTTACTCGGTCAACGGCCGGGAGTTCAACGAGTCGCGGCTCGCCGGGAACGGCAGCCTGGTGGCGATGACACACTTCGACTCGAACGACAACGGCGAGTTCGACTTCGTCGAAAGCAACGGGAGCGTCGACGGACCCTACGTCGAGGGAACCCGAGTCGTGACCGACAGCGCCACGCTCTCGGTCGATCCGGCGACCGACGACGCGGAAAGCGGCGGGGTCCTCGGCGGTATCGGGCCGATCGTCGTCGGCGCGGCGCTGATCGTCGCGCTCGCGGTGCTCGTCGGCGGGGCCGTCGTGATGTACCGACGCCGGAACGAAGGAACCGAGTGAGCGGCATTACTGCCGTGTGGCCCGTTCGCGCCACGTGAGGAGCCACCCGCGCAACGCTGCGAGGCCGGGCCGACCGTCCCGATCCCAGACGACGAACGCGAGCGCGACGAGCACGAGCTGGAAGAGGAAGAACGGCGTGACCTCGATACTGAGGAGGTGGGCGGCAAAGCTCTGTTCGGTCTCGTAGGGTGGAAGGTCAAGCAACGGCCAAACGAGATACGTGAGGTCGGGGAAATCACCGGCGACGAAGGAGAGCATCCCGTCGGCGAACGGATGCGAGAGGTAGCCCACGGCGAACGCGACCCCGATCGTGGAGTGGTCCGTCCGCCGGGCGTACCACACGACGAACCCACAGACAACGACGGCGGTGAGCAGCGAGTGCGCGAGCGACCGGCCGCTCGCCAGGACACTGACCGTCCACGCCAGCGGCTTGTCGACGAGGTCGGGAAGCTGCGTGCCGAGTGCGACGGCGAGCGTCGCCACGCTCCCGGGAAGCCGGCCGAACCGCCACCGGCTCAGTCCGGAGTACACCAGATAGCCGACGGCGAGATGTCCCCACGGCCACACACCCGCCGGTAACGACGGCGGGCGTTTACGCGCTTCGAAGCCGACGCGCCGCCGTCGGTCCAGCGAACGCCGGAGATGGACGATCGTTCACCGAACGGGGATTACGTTCTCGTCGAGCGAGCACGGGAAGTACGTCAGACGCTCGGTTCCCTCGTCGGTAATCAGGATCGTATCGGAGTGACGATAGCCCGCCTCGCCGGGCACGTAGATCCCCGGTTCGACCGAATAGACGTGGCCGGGTTCCATCACCTCCTCGCTGCCGCGATCGATGAACCCGCGCTCGTGGCCCTCCAAGCCGATGTTGTGACCGGTGTGGTGCTGGGCGTACTGTGCGAACCCACGATCGGCGAGGGCGTCGTGAACCGCGCCGTCGACGTGCGCGCAGGCGACGCCCGGTCCGAATTCCTCGATCGCGGTGGTCTGGGCGGCGAGCATCGCCTCGAAACGCTCGCGGTCCTCGCGACTCGGCTCGCCGAGGAACATCGTACGTTCGAGTTCGCTCACGTACCCCCCGACGTTCGCCGTCGCGCCCGTGACGAGGACGTCGCCCTCGCGGAGCCGGCGGTTTGCGGTCAGGCCGTGCGGGAGTGCGGTGTTCGGTCCCGAGAGAAAGCCACACGAGGCCGGGAAGCCACCGCGGAGTCGGGAGTCGTAGCGCTCGCCGAGCGTGTCGAGCATCGCCATCGAGGCGTCGAGGCTGGCGCGCTTGGCGACCCAGAGCTCGTGTTTGCCTGGTTCGGCGTATTCGGCGAGCTTCCGATGGGCGAGGTTGCCCCACTCCGCCGACCGACGGAGCCGGTGCGCCGTCCGAATCGGCCGCGACGCGCTCCGCGCCGAGGTCATCGAGCATCGCTCGGATCGTCGCTTCGGGCGTTCGGGATCGGTGTTCGTGGTACGTCTCGCGGGCATCGGCGTTCTCCGCGTCGTCCAGCCCGTCGCCGACGCCTGGATAATCGTAGTACCCATGAACGCGCTCGATCAGGGGAAAGGCGTCGCTCTCGGCGCGGTCGCGTTCGAGTCGCGGGACAGTGATTGCGACCGCCTCGTCACTGATAGCGAGACAGACCGGACGCTCGGTCTGGAGGTGATGGAATCTCGAAACCCACTCGATGGCGGTCGCGGAGAAGAGACACAGCGCGTCGCGGTCGGTCGATCCGAGTTCCTCGCGAACGCGCTCGATCCGGCGCTCGAACTCGCTTTCGGGCAGCGTCGTGCGTCCCGCCGGCGGCGTGCCCGTCACGGTCATCGCTCCTACTCCTCGCGGGGGCCTGTCGCGTCGCGCTCGTGATCGAAGACGTGCTCGCCGTCGACCGTCCCGCGATCGGCCGCGGTGTGGACGGTCGCATTGGTGAGTGCGTACACACCGCGAACGAGGCAATATTCACACTGAAACGCTCGGATCACCCGCTCGAATCGCCGGCGCTCAGATCGTGTCCTCGGGATCGTGTTCGTCGGCCATCCGAGTTGCTTCGGCCTCGTACCGCTCCTGTACGTCGGTCTCCGTCACTGATTCGAGATTGTCCGGGGAGACGTCCTTGGCGGCAGTCACGGTGTCGAGGTCGATCGCTTGGGCCGCGAGCTCCCGGCGGAAGACGCGATCGCCATCGGGCGTCGCGTACTTGAGAACGATGAGGTCGCGGTTGTTGTAACCGCGTTCGACGAGCCAGACACGAACGTCGCTTTCCGAGGCCATCGACGGACGAACGGGGACTGCGGTGTTAGGCGTTCGGTCTCGACGGTCCCGACCGTCCTCGATTCGACGGCGCTCACAGCACGGATCGGGTTCGGTGACCGAGGAGCGACCGCTGCCGACGAGCGGGGATTTATGCCGTCGGTTCGCGTCGCCGTAGGCATGACCGTCGTGCTACTCGCCCACGAGGGGTTCCCCGAACGGGCGAAGACCGCCGTCAACCTCCTCCGGTACGGGGACGAGGAGGTCGCCGCCGTTCTCGACCGCGACACCGCCGGCAAGCGCGTCGGCGACTTCCTTCCCGGCGTTCGGGACGCGCCGATCGTCGCCGGGATGGACGAGGTCCCGGGGTGTGACGAACTGATAATCGGGATCGCGCCGATCGGCGGCGGGTTCGACGACTCGTGGCGGCTCGATGTCCGGCACGCCCTCGAACGCGGCTGTGACGTCACTGCGGGTCTCCACTACTTCCTCGCCGAGGACGAGGAGTTCCGTCACCTCGCCGACGAACACGGTGGCGAACTGTGGGACGTCCGCAAACCGCCGGCCGACCTCACGGTGAGCGACGGGCTCGCCGCCGACGTCGACGCCGAGATCGTGCTGACGGTGGGGACCGACTGCTCGGTCGGCAAGATGACCGCGACGCGCGAACTCCACGAGGCCGCGCGCGACCGCGGCGTGGATTGCGGGTTCGTCCCCACTGGCCAGACCGGGATCATGATTGAAGGGTGGGGGCTGCCGATCGACCGCGTGATAGGTGACTTCGCCGCCGGCGCGGTCGAACGGATGATCCGGGAACGGGGTGACGAGCACGACTACCTCTTCGTCGAGGGTCAGGGCTCGATCGTCCACCCCGCCTATTCGGGCGTCACCTGTTCGATCCTCCACGGCGCGATGGCCGACAGGCTGGTGCTCTGCCACGAGGCCGGCCGCGAGGCGATCCACGGCTACGAGGAGTTCTCGCTTCCCCCGCTTTCGAGCTACGTCGATCGCTACGAGGACCTCGCACGGCCGGTCCACGAGGCGAGCGTGGTCGCGGGCGCACTCAACACTCGGAGTGTCGCAACCGACGACGCGGCCCGCACCGCGGTCGCCGA
>PXSV01000088.1:9279-29254 GCA_003022685.1 Halobacteriales archaeon SW_9_67_24
GCCCACTACGGCGAGACCGCTGATACCGTCGCAGCGGTGTTGCCCGACCTCCTCGCGGTCGTCGAAGAGGTCGACGATCCCCATCGTTTGGATCGAATCGAGCGCCGGTTGCGGGAGACGGTTCGAGCGAACCCCGCCGCGCGGTGTGCGATATCGATCGCACTCCACGACCTCGTGGGCAAGCGCCTCGATCTGCCGCTCTACCGGTACTGGGGGCTCGACGCCGACGAGACGGTATCGACCTCCTACACTATCGGACTCGACAGCATCGAGCGAATGCGGGAGAAGACGGCCACGGCGGTCGACGCCGGCCACTCGATCCTGAAAGTCAAACTCGGCACCGAGCGCGACCGCGAGATCATGGCGGCCGTCCGCGATGCGGCCTCCGACGCGCGGATCCGGGTGGACGCGAACGAGGCGTGGACGCCGCCCGAGGCGGTCGACATGATCGAAACGCTCGCCGCTTTCGACGTGGAGTTCGTCGAACAGCCCGTTCCGGTCGACAGTTCCGACGGACTCCGCTACGTCCACGAGCGCTCGGCGCTCCCGATCGCGGCCGACGAGTCCTGTGTGACGCTCGCGGACGTTCCCCGGATCGCCGATCGGGCGGACATCGCGAACATCAAACTCATGAAATGCGGCGGGCTCCGCGAGGCGAAACGGATGATCCACGCCGCCCGCGCGCACGGACTCGAGGTCATGCTCGGCTGCATGATCGAGTCGAACGCCGCGATTGCGGCCGGCTGTCATCTCGCGCCGTTGCTCGATTACGCCGACCTCGACGGTTCCTTGCTGCTCGCCGACGACCCGTACGCGGGCGTTCCGATGGCGGACGGTGAGGTGGATCTAGTGGGGGGCGATCGGCCTGGCACCGGCGCGCGCGAGCGATAGGTCCGCCACGCCGGCGGTGGCCGTCGCCGACGACGGTTCCGGGCCGTCGGCGGTTGCAAAGGACGGCACAACGCTCGTATCGACGCCCCATCCGCTCCGCCGTACGTCGATAGAGACGTACGCGCTCGAACTGGGCGAGGACGCCGGGAATAACGAACTGGTGGCCGAACTGTACGACATCGACGGCTGATCGAAGCGTCGGAACGGGTCAACGACGAGTACGTGCTCTCGCCGGACAGTGCGGAGCGCGAAGCGCCGGAGCGGACTCGGACGACGACCGCCGACGTAACGCCGCTCGCTCTCCAGCTCACCCGAACGGAGGGAGCCTTCGCGGTGGGAGTGCTCGGCGACCGTGAGGAGCTCGTCGTCGAACGGATCACCGACGAGGAGTGAGGACTCGTCAGGAGCACGGATCGAGGCGTCGAAAATCACCGATGAAACGATCTCGGCCGTCGGTCGATCCGCTTGCCGCGAGTTTTCAAACGGCTGAAACCGTGACCGAACGGGTCGTCAGCGTGGAAAGTAGTCGAAACAAAGCAATCATACACATCCACCACGCAGGAGGAACGATGAACGCCCAGTCAACGGCACGGCTCGGGGTTGTCGGTCTCGGTGGATGGGGGTCGTTCCACGCGGCTCGCATGGAAGGGACCGATGCGACCCTCGTCGGCGGTATCGATATCGATCCGGCGGCGCGCGAACGCTTCGAGGAGCGCTTCGGGGTTCCGACCCACGAGAACCTCGATGAGTTGAACGAGACGGGTGTGGACGGTGTCATCATCACCACACCGAACCAGTATCACGAAGAACAGGCGGTAGCGGCGTTCGAGGCGGGTCTCGACGTGTTGATCGAGAAGCCGCTCGCACATACCCTCGACAGCGCGGAGCGCATTGTTGCCGCCGCCGCCAACGCACCGGGGATCTGCATGGTGGGGTTCAAAAACCGGTTTCTGCCCGCGGTCGAAGTGATCAAGGGCTACGAGCGCGCGGGTCGGTTCGGCGAGGTCACTCATGTGGAGGCGAACTACGTCCGTCGACGCGGCATCCCGGGGCGCGGGTCGTGGTTCACGGACCGGTCGTCATCGGGCGGTGGGTCGCTCGTTGACATCGGTGTCCACGCCATCGACCTTGCGCTGTACGTCCTCGATTTTCCCCGCGTCGAAACGGTTCTCGGACGGACGCGCAGCGAGTTCGGCGGCCGCGAGGACTACACTCACCTGGAGATGTGGGGCGAGGACGCCGGACCGGACGGGTTCGACGTCGACGACTCGACGACGGCGTTGCTGTGTTGTGCGGACGGTCAAACCGTCGCGCTCGAATGTGCGTGGGCCGCCGACCGCGAACCGACCGACGAGTTCGTCATACAGGGCACGGAAGCGGGTGCGACGTTGGACCGCGGCAGCGAGGAACTCACGATTCACGAAGCGCGCTCCGTCGGCGCACCACATTTCGTGAACGCCGAGATCGAAACGCGGGACGTGAACCCCATCGCAGCCGAACAGCAGGCGTTCGCCGAAGCAATCCGTACCGGGCGACCACCCGAACACAACACCCCCGAACAGGCGCTCGTCGTCCAGCGGGTTCTCGACGCCATCCAGCGGTCGAGCGAGCGCGGAAAAGCGGTCGGCCTGGAATGATAGGGTCGGTTGGAAGCGTTCACCGGTGCGACCGCACGTCGTCGTGCGGTCGATCCCGGACGGACTTCCAACCGACTCTATGAGTGCTGCGTTCCCGAGTCGGACGCTATCGGGGTGGAGACCGCCTCCCGACTGCCGCCCGTAGTATTATATAAAGGCAGCCGGAAAGGTGTATATGGCACTCGAAACCGTCGTACTCGCGGTCGGACCGGGCGACGCGGATCGCATCGACCGCCTCGCGGAGGAGACGATCGACATCGCGGGCCCGTCGGGCGCGACCGTCGTGCTCGGCCACGTCTTCACCGACAAGGAGTACACTGACTCCCTCGATCGCCTCGGGTTCGACACCGCGGTCGGCGAGGTGTCGCCGGACGACGTCGCCGATCGCCACGCCACCATCCGTGACCTCGCCGGGCGGCTCGACGACGCCGGCGTCGATCACGCCGTCGGCGGGGCGGTCGGCGACCACGGCGACAGTATCGTGGGGCTGACCGAGGAGGCCGATGCGGATCTCGTGATCGTCGGCGGGCGACAGCGCTCGCCGACCGGCAAAGCGGTGTTCGGCTCGACGGCCCAGAAGGTGATGCTCTCCGCGCCGTGTCCCGTGACCTTCGTCCGTGCGGATACGAAGTAGTGCGGGCTCGCATGGGCGCGGGGGGAACGACCTATCGGCAGTCATATGAACGTTGCCGGTCCCGTCTAATCACCTACGGTAATGGTCTTCATATGTCACGTCGTCCGACATCCGGGCTACGTGTCCGACTCCAGGCTTAATTTTCACATCATGGTCAATGAAAAATCCCAGTAGGTATAAGTAAACCTATTGTGTCCGATTAACCGTGATGCATGATGGTAGCACGGATAAGCGCCCAACAAATAGAGGTGTCGCCCGCCGCGACTTCCTGAAGGCGGCAGGAGCATCAGGAGCGGCCGCCGGGCTCGCGGGCTGTACTGCCCACCCGCTCGCGGGCACGATCGCCGGTGGCACCGGAACGGGTGGGTCCACGCTCCAGTGGATGGCAGGGACCGACGAAGTCGGTGCGAGCAGACAGGTCAAACAGGCGTTATACGACGCTGGCCTCTCCCAGGACATCGGCATCGAGATCATCACCGGGCCACGGGACACGACCGCGAAGCAACAACAACTCCAGCGCTGGTTCTCCGGCGGTCTCGAGAAGCCGGACATCATCCAGATGGACAGCGGCTGGACGATCCCCTTCATCAAGCGCGGCCAGACGCTCAACCTCACCAAGAGCGAGGCGTTCCCCGACAGCTACGTCGAGCGGATCGAGGAGAGCTACTTCGAGGCGAGCGTCCAAACCGCGAAGGATCCGGGAACGGGCGACCTGCACGCGGTGCCCTTCTATCCGGACTTCCCGACGATGCTGTACCGTCGAGACCTCGTGGAGGAAGCCGGGTACAGTCCCGGGCAGGAAAACTGGGCGACCGAATCGATACGGTGGCGGCGGTTCGCACAGGTCGTACGGGACGTTCTCGACCGGAACGATGATCTCGGCTACGGGTTCACCTTTCAAGCGAACACATACGGCGGGTTGTCGTGTTGTGATTTCAACGAGTTCATGACCTCGTGGGGCGGGGCGTACTTCGGCGGCCGGGACACCCTGTTCGGGCCGGTCGGGGAGCGACCGGTGACGGTCGGCGAACAGCCAGTGATCGACTCGGTGCGGATGATACGGTCGTTCATCTCGGGGCCGGACGCGTCGGGCGCACACCCCGACTACCCCGGCCCGATCTCGCCGCGGGCGGTGCTCGGGTGGGTCGAAAACACCTCGCTCGCGCCGTTCACCAACGGGAACGCGGTTGCAAACCGTAACTGGCCGTACGCCATCTCGAATGCGACTGCTGACGATGCACTCGGCGATCGCCTCGGGGTGATGCCGATCCCGTACGCCGTTCCCCAGCAGCAGACGGAGTACGAGAACATCGGCGGGCCGGTCGCGGCGCTCGGCGGGTGGCACCACGTGATCAATCCCAATAGCAACAACATCGAGGAGTCGGTACAGGTGCTCCAAGCGATGGCCGAACCAAGCTTCAAGTACAGGATATTCGAACTCATTGGGTTCATTCCACCCGAACCCGAACTGCTCAACTCGCGTCGGGCGCGGCAGGTATCGGGCGTCGGGAACTTCGTCGAGCAGCTGCGGATCGCCGGGGAGAACGCGATTCCCCGACCCGTTACCGTGGTCTGGCCGCAGCAGTCGACGCAGATCTTCCAAATCGTCAACAGTGCGTATGCCGGGGGTATCGGGCCTGAACAGGCGATGATGTCGCTTCAGTCAACGCTCGAAAACATCGAGGACTACGCTCAATAATGGCAACCGAAGAACAAACCGAAAGCGGAGTGCAGAGGTCATCGGGGGTATACGCGGGTATCATCCGATGGGTGGAGAACCTGGACGACAGCCGCTTCGCCTACCTGCTGTTGGCACCGGCCTTCCTCCTGCTCGCGGTAATCGTGTTCTGGCCCCTCCTCAGAACCTTTGTCATCTCGCTGCAAGCCGACAGCCTCAGCGGTGCCACGGCCTACGGCGAGTTCGTCGGTCTCGACAACTACATTGCGCTGTTGACCGGCCAACTCGATGGGGTCGCGCTGCCGAGTCCCTTCTTCAACCTGAGCCAGCCGTTCCAGAGCGCATTGATCGTGACGGTGATCTTCACGGTCGTGAGCGTCGTCTTCGAAACGCTGTTGGGGTTCGGGCAGGCGCTCGTGCTCGATCAGGACTTCCGGGGCCGGCGGTGGGTCCGTGTCGCCATCATCATCCCGTGGGCGATCCCGATCGTGATCCAGGGGATGATCTTCTATCTCATCTTCCAGCCCGGCATCGGCTTCGGCGTCGATATCGTACAGGCGATCGGCTTCTCCGGAACGCCGCTCACCGACAGCGCCGAAGCACTCGCCATCATCACGCTCGCGGACGTGTGGAAGACGACCGCGTTCATGGCGCTGTTGATCCTCGCGGGCCTCCAAAGCGTGGATCGTAGCCTCTACGACGTGGCGAAGGTCTCCGGTGCATCGAAGTGGCAACAGTTCAGAATGATAACGCTGCCGATCGTGCTGCCCACGGTCTTAGTTGCGATGTTGTTCCGGACGCTCGGTGCGGCACGCATCTACGGGCTGATCGAAGCGACAGCGGGCTGTACCACCGTACCGTCGCTTTCGTGTCTCGTGGTAACGACGTTCAGTACCCGGCGCTACGGCACCGCCACGGCAGTTGCGTTCGTCACGGCGGCGCTCATTGGTATCGCTGCGATATTCTACGTCGTGCTGTTCGCCCGCAGTGAGGAGGGAGTCTGAGATGGCGACCGAACAGCGCCAACACGAGGAAAGCGGCGACCACGAACGCGATGTCGGTCCGTTCACGCGCTGGGTCCAGAGTTCGATCCGGAACCCACAGCGAGCCTACCGCGCGATGTTCTACGTGCTGATGATCTTTTTCCTCCTCACGACGCTGTTCCCGTTCTACTGGCTGCTGGTGCTCGCGCTTACACCGACGGAAGCGTTGTCGAACATCGGGCTGCTCCCGAACGGGTTCAATCCGGGCGCGTTCGTGGATATCTTCGAGATACTGCCCTTCCACGTCTACATGTTCAACAGCTTCGTGATCGCGTTGGCGTCGACGGTGATGGTGTTGTTGATCGGGAGCCTCGCAGGGTACGTCTTCGGTCGGTTCGATTTCCCGGGCCGGGGAGCGCTCATGCTGATCCTGCTCACGATCAGTTTCTTTCCGCCAGTGGGGTTCATCCTGCCGCTGTTCCAGCTGTTCACGGGCAACGTCAACGTCCTCGGCATCAGCAGTCCGATGCTGTTCAACACGCCCTTTGCGGTCTTGCTGCCCGCCGGAGCGCTCTACATGCCGCTCTCGATCTTCATTCTCACGACGTTCTACCGGCAGATCCCCGACGGGCTGGAGGACGCCGCCCGGATCGAGGGCACAACGCGGATCGGCGCGTTGTTCAGGGTTATCATCCCGTTGTCGGCACCCGGCGTCGCCACGGCAGGCGTACTCACGTTCATCTACGTGTACAACGAGTTCTTCTTCTCGTATCTCATGACGAACGGGGAAGCCGAGAATTGGGCCCCGATCCTCTGGGGCGTTCTCGGCTATCAGACCCAGTACACGGCTCAGTACAACCTGATGGCGGCCGCGAGCATCGTCGGCGTGTTGCCGGTAGCGATCCTCGTCGTGCTGGCACAGGAACGCATCGTCAGCGGTCTCACCAGCGGCGCACTCAAGGAGTAACAACATGGCAAAAGTCACGCTCGAAAACGTCACGAAACGCTTCGACGACGTCGTCGCGGTCGACGACATGAACCTCGAAATCCCGGACGGCGAGTTCGTCACATTGGTCGGCCCCTCGGGCTGTGGGAAGTCGACGACGATGGAGACCGTCGCCGGGCTGACGATGCCCACGGAGGGCACGATCTACATCGGGGATCGGGAGGTGACGACCCTCCCGCCGAAAGACAGGGGAATCGCGATGGTGTTCCAGAACATCGCGCTGTTTCCCCACATGGACGTCTACGACAACATCTCCTTCGGGTTGCGGCTCCGAGACTTCGACGAAGAGGAGACCGACCGTCGGGTCGACGACGCGGCCGAGACCGTCCAGATGAGCGGGATGCTCGATCGGATGCCGAGCGAGATGAGCGGGGGCCAGCGCCAGCGGGTCGCGATCGCGCGGGCCCTGGTGCGCGAACCCGACGTGTTTCTGATGGACGAACCGCTCGCGAACCTCGACGCGAAGCTCCGGGTCCACATGCGGACCGAGCTCCAGCGCATCCACCGCGAACTCGGGACCACGGTGATCTACGTCACCCACGACCAGGCGGAGGCGATGACGATGTCCGACCGGATCGCGGTGATCGACGGCGGGGAGCTCCAGCAGATCGCTCCGCCGCTCACCTGTTACAACGAGCCGTCGAACCTGTTCGTCGCGGGCTTCATCGGCTCGCCGAGCATGAACTTCGCGGAGGGGGTCGTCGGACCGAACGGCTTCGAGTCCGAGCACATCGACGTGGAGTTCGACCCCAGCACGCTCAGGGTGAACGAGGGCGATGCGGTCACGATCGGGGTCCGCCCCGAGGACATCTATCCGACCGCCACCGCGGGATCGGTGTCGCACGCGACCGCCGAAATCGAAACCACCACCGACGTCCTCGAGCCGATGGGCGACGAGATCCTCGTCTACCTCCTGCTCACCGAGGAGGCGGAGATCGACCTCGAGGACCCCGAGGCGGGCGATCAACTCCTGATGAGCGTCGATCCCGCCTCGGACATCGAGGAAGGCCAGACGATTCGGGTGGCGCTCGACCGCGAGAAGATCCACCTCTTCGACGTGGAGTCGGGCGAGGCGATCGCCCACGGGCTCGTCCAGCCGACGCAGGCCAAGGGCGCAGCCGGAACCGAAGCGGAGGGCGACGACTGACGATGGTCACCGAGCTCGGTCTGTTCTACGTCGGCGGGATGACGCTACTGTTCGTCTTCTGGGCGTACGGTATCGTCTCGTTCGTGCTTGACGTGAAGAACAAGTTCGTTCCCCTCGCCCGTCAGTACCGTCGGGGGCGGCGACGCGAGCAGGAGGAGGCCGAACGCGACGCCGAGCGCGAGGAGCGCGAGCGCCAGCTCTACTGATAGATCGTTGGGACTGTTTCCCGGTAGCCGCCGACCCCGCGCGGCAGACGGAAACGACTCACAACGATCCCTCCGAGACGCCGGTACGGGGCCGGCCGGGAGCGGTATTCTTACAACCCGGGCCGCTCTAAGCACGGTAGTGTCCTCTTCTTCCCCTCCACGTGTCGGGATCGTCGGCCTCGGGAACATCGGCCGGTTCCACGCCGACCGGCTGGTCGACCACGGGGCCGACCTCGTCGGCGGGGTCGACGTCGATCCCGACGTCCGGGATCGCTTCGCCAACGCGTACGCGACCGAGACCCACGAGACCGCCGCCGACCTGTTCGCGGCCGCCGACGCAGTGATCGTCGCGACGCCGAACCGGTTCCACGAGGAGTACGCCGTCGACGCGCTCGAACGCGACATCCACGTGCTGCTTGAAAAGCCGCTCGCACACTCAGTCGAGAGCGCCGAAGGGATCGCGGCCGCCGCCGAAGGGAGCGAGGGGCTCGTGATGACGGGGTTCAAGAACCGCTTCGTCAACTCCGTCGAGGTGCTCAAGAGCTTCCAGGAACAGGGCCGACTCGGCACCACACGCCACGTCGAGGCGAACTACGTCCGGCGGCGCGGGATTCCGGGGCGTGGCTCGTGGTTCACGAGCCAGGCAGCCTCCGGCGGCGGGTCGCTGATCGACATCGGGATCCACGCAATCGATCTCGCGCTTCACTTCCTCGATTTCCCCGAGGTCGTCGAGGTGTCGGCGACGACGCGCTCGGCCTTTGGCTCGCGCGAGGACTACGCTTACATCGACATGTGGGGCGAGGACCAGGGGCCGGGGGAGTTCGACGTCGACGACTCGGCGAGCGCGTTCATTCGGTGTGCCGACGGCTCGACAGTGAGCCTCGAAGCGGCGTGGGCGACCAACCGCCCGGCCAACCACGAGTTCCTGATCCGTGGGACCGACGCCGGGGCGTGTTTCGATCGGGACGAGAACAGCCTGAAGCTCTACGAGAGCAGCAAGGACGGCGTCGACCACCTCGCCGACACCGACGTCACCACCCGCTCGAACGACGCCATGATGGCCGAACAGCGGACGTTCCTCGATGCGGTCGAGCGCGGCGAACCGCCCGACCGGAACACGCTCGAAGAGGGCCTCGCGGTCCAGCGCGTGATCGACGCCATCTACCGTTCCTCCGAGTCCGGCCGTGCAGTCCGGCTCGACGACGCCGCCCGGGAGACCCAGGCCGAACTCGACTGAGTAGCGAACCCCTTTCCCGACGGGCCGCGAGCGACCGGTATGGACGACCCCGCGATCCTCGTCGCCGGCGAGACCCTGGTCGACTTCCTGCCGGCGCGGCCGGGACCGCTCGCCGACGTCGAAACGTTCTCGCGGCGGGCGGGCGGCGCGGCGGCGAACGTCGCCATCGGCCTCTCTCGGCTCGATCGCCCGCCGTGGTTCCTGACGAACGTCTCGACCGACGGGTTCGGGGACTTCCTCGCGAGGACGCTCGACGAGAACGGGGTCCCCGATCGGTTCGTGACACGCTCGGAGCACCCGACGGCGCTCGCGTTCGTTTCCCACGACGCGAACGCCGACCGGCGTTTCACGTTCTATCGGACTGGGAGCGCCGACGGTCGTCTCGACGGGCGCGTGGTTCCGGACAGCGTGCTCGATTCCCTCGAATGGGTCTGTGTCGACGCGCCGGTGGCGCTCGCGGCCGAACCCGCTCGCTCCGCGCTCCTCGATCTCTGCGAGCGGGCCCGCGAGCGCGGCTGTCGGGTGGCGTTCGATCCGAACACCAGGCGCGAGCTGTGGCCCGACGAAGCGACGCTTCACGAAACGCTCGATGCCATGCTCGCCCGAACGGACGTCGTCAAGACGTCGGTCGAGGACCTCGACGGGACGTCGTTCGCCGCCGCCGACCCCGCTGATCTCGCCGCGAACCTGTTCACGGCCGGGCCGCACACCGTGTTCGTGACGCGCGGGGCCGACGGGTCGCGCGCGCTCGCCGCCGACCGCGCGCCGTGGGGACCCGTCGACGTCTCGCGCGCGGGCTACGACGTCGATCCCGTCGACGCGACCGGTGCGGGCGACGCCTTCCTCGCGGGCGGCCTCTCCGGGCTCGCCGCCGGCGACCCGCTCGACGAGGTTCTCGGGTTCGCCAACGCGGTCGGCGCGCTCACCGCGACCGAGACGGGCGCGATCGACGCGCTGCCCGATCGGGAGGCCGTGGCGGCGCTCCGGGAGTAGCCGTTCGCGTGACGAGCGCCGCCGAAACCGACCCGGCGATACACGAACACCGTCGCCAGCGATCGTGTTCGGCGACTGTGGTCGGCTTCGTGCTCGCAAACGTGGGCCGTGCTTGTCGATTTCCCCCCCGTCGATGCTGGCGGTCCCCGCAATGTGACCCCGCTTGTCCACGTTCGTTTCTCACGAGGACGTTCGGTTCACACGACCGCTGACCGGCCGTTTCCCCGGCGGCTCACACCGCCGCGGTCCGGACGGCCGGAAGGGCGACCCGCGGGCGCAATCCGGCCTGCAGGATGGGCTGTCGTCACTTGCAAGGTTCGGGGGTTTTTGTGTCACCCGGACGAGGGTCCGGCATGGTCGACACCGACATGGAGTACACCAGGCTCGGCAACACGGGGCTGGAGGTCTCCCGGCTCTGTCTCGGCTGTATGAACTTCGGCAGCGATGCGCCGTGGATGATCGACGACCGGGAGCAGAGCAAGGCGGTCATCGAGCGAGCGATCGAGCACGGGATCAACTTCTTCGATACGGCGAACGTCTACTCGCAGGGCGAGTCCGAAAGGATCCTCGGGGCGGCCCTCGACGGTCGCCGCGACGAGCACGTGATCGCCACCAAGGTCCACGGACGGATGGCCGACCGCCCGAACGGGCAGGGGCTTTCGCGCCGACACGTCCTCGAACAGGCCGAC
Organism: Halobacteriales archaeon SW_9_67_24; assembly: GCA_003022685.1. Classification (GTDB taxonomy): domain Archaea; phylum Halobacteriota; class Halobacteria; order Halobacteriales; family Halococcaceae; genus Halococcus. The sequence goes on from PXSV01000088.1 coordinate 20,381, forward strand.
GCCAGCCTCGACAGACTGGGGACCGACTACATCGACCTCTACCAGATCCACCGCTGGGACGACGAGACGCCGATCACCGAGACGCTCTCGGCGCTCGACACCCTCGTCGACCACGGGAAGGTCCGGTACGTCGGCGCGAGCACGATGTCCGGGTGGCAGTTCACCAAGGCGCTCTACGAGGCCGACGTGAACAACTTCGAACGGTTCGTCTCGATGCAGGCGGAGTACAACCTCGTCGATCGCCACGAGGAGGCGAACGTGCTGCCGGTCTGCCGGGATCAGGGCGTGGGCGTCATCCCGTGGTCGCCGCTCGCGGGCGGGTTCCTCACCGGCAAGTACGAGCGCGGCGAGGCTCCCGCCGAGGGCCGGGCGGCCGACGACGAACACACCCAGGATCGGTTCACCGAGGACAACTGGGCGGTGCTCGACGAGGTCCGGACGCTCGCTGACAGGAAGGGGACCACGCCGGTCGGGATCAGCCTCGCGTGGTTGCTCGCGAAGGACGTCGTCGACGCGCCGATCGTCGGGCCACGGACCCTCGAGCATCTCGACGAACAGGTGGCGGCGCTGTCGATATCGCTATCGGACGACGAGATCGAACGCCTCGAAGCCCCGAAGACCCCGGTATGGTCGCGGGAAATCGGCGACGTCTGAGCGACGCGGACGGACGAAAAACGCTCAGGCCCCGGCGACGACGGCGGCGATGAACGACCAGTCGGTTCCCGAGCTGCCAGTTCACGATAGTACGAACGGTTTACTCGAACTTGAATACTTCGATCCGATGATTATTCTGTCGGGAACGTCCACGAGAGACCGTCCGCCAGGCGGTGATCGGAGAGGAAAAATCCAGTTCGCAACTCGATCGACGAACGCGCTATCGGTAGACGGCCTCGCGCTCGCCACGGAAGACGTCGAGTTCCTCGCCAGTGGGCAGGCCTTCGATGTCGCCAGCGACGGTCGTGGCGAACGCGCCGACCGCGTTGGCGAGCTCCGCGGACTCGACCGGGTCGAGGTCACGAAGGCGGCCGGCGAGAAAGCCCGCTGCGAAGCCGTCGCCCGCGCCGACCGGGTCGACCACTCGCTCGACCTCGTAGCCCGCGACGCGCTCAGTCGTCGCGCCGTCGGCGACGAGCGCGCCCTCGGCACCGAGCTTGACCGCGGCGAGGTCGGCCCCGCGATCGAGACACGCCGCGGCGATCCCTTCGGGGTCGTCGGCGTCGAACAGCGCCTGGCCCTCCTCGATTCCGGGGAGGACGATGTCGGCCACCCCCACTAATTCGAGCAGCGTCGAGCGCATTTCATCCTCGTCGTCCCAGAGCTTCATCCGGAGGTTCGGGTCGAACGAGATCGTCACGTCGGCCTCGTGAGCGCGCTCGGCGGCGGCGAAGACGGTTTCGCGACACGACTCGCTCAGCGCCGGCGTGATCCCCGTGAGGTGGAGGTATTCGGCCTCGGCGAGGTACTCGGCGGGGAGGTCGTCGGGCGTCAGGGTGGATGCGGCCGAGCCGTGGCGGTAGTAGTACACCGAACTCTCGCCGAGCGCGCGGCGCTCCTTGAACATCAGCCCGGTCGGGGCGTCCTGGGTGGTCGTCACGGCTGATCCAGCCGACGTCGTGGTCGAGGCGAGCGAGCCCGATGGCGACGTTGCTCTCCGCACCGCCGAGGCTCTTCGTGAACTCGGTGGTGTACTTCATCGGCCCCGACTCGCGGGGGTTGATCAACACCATCGTCTCCCCCATCGTGACGACACGCGGTGACATGCTCGTTCGTGTCCCGCCCGCCGCCCTAACCGTTCCGGAATCGACTCTCGGCGGAACGATCACCCCCGGATCGAAACCCGATCCTGGTCTCCGGCTGATCGAGCGAGTTCTCCGACCCCGACGATCGAGACTGTCGATCGCGCGGCGTACCGATCGGCGGCTCTCAGTCGTCGCTATCGGCGAGGAGCCGTGCCACGCCAAGCGCGAGTCCGGAGAGCGCCACGAGCTCGCGCCACCGCCGGTCGTCGTTCCGCTCGTGGAGGTTTCGGTGTCGCTCGTCGCGGTGGCCGTTTCGGTCTCGGTCGCCGCCACCGTGGTCGGCGTCGTCGTGGCCGTAGTGCCGGTCGCCGGCGCGGCGCTCGTCGTCGCAGTCGTGGGGCTGCCCGTCGTGGTGCGGTTCGTCGCCGTGGTTTCGTTCGGCGTCGTGGTCGCGCCTGGCGTAGTCCCGGCGGTCGTGGCGCTTTGTGTCGGCTCGGCCATCTGCGTCGTCTCCGCCGCGGTGGCCGTCGCCGTGTCGCTGGTGGACGTGGTTTCGGTGGTCGATATGGTGCTTTCCTGGTGTGGATCGTTCGGCGGGCGGATGCGGTGGACCGCGCCACTTCGCCCCTCCGAGGTCTCCGCGCTCGTCAGCACGTAGAGTCTGCCGTCGTTGTCCCGTCCGATGGCGAGGACGTACGCCCCGACGGTCCCGTTCTCCCGGTTCTCGATGACGAGCTCTTCGAGCTCCCAGAGCCCTTCCTCGGTGGGAGTGGCGGCGAACAGCGATCCTGTCGGGGTCTCGGTCTCCTTCGTTTTCCGGAAGTCGCCGAAGACGTACTTGCCTTCGAGGGACTCGATCGCGTCGTTCTCGTAGACGTAGCCGCCGATGACCGCCGAGCCGACGCCGGTTCCCCCGTAGCTGTGCGGGTACTCGACGACCGGACCGATGAGTTGCTCGCCGTTGCGAACGTCCGGCGGGAGCTGGCTCGGACACTCCTCCGGGGGATTCCGGCTTCCCTCGGGCCCCGGTTTGAAACAGTGAGTTCCTTCGCGGACGTTCCAGCCGTAGTTCCGGTCCTCGGTAACGATGCTGACCTCCTCGAACCCGTTCTGGCCGACATCGGCGACGAACAGCTTCCCGTCGGAGAACCCCATCCGCCACGGGTTGCGAAACCCCCACGCGAACTGCTCGTTCAATCCGGGTTTTCCCACCAGCGGGTTGCCGTCCGGGATCGCGTAGGGCTTGCCGTTTTCCTCGCCGTCGACGTCGATCCGGAGGACGCTGCCGAGCAGGTTCTCCCTCACGTCCTGGCCGTTGCCGCCCTCGTTGTCCTCGTACCAGTCCGAGACGTGACCGGGGTTGTTGTCGTGTGCGCCGCCGCCGTCGCCCATCCCAATGTAGAGATACCCGTCGGGACCGAACGTGACCGCGCCGGCGTTGTGAGTGTCCTGGGGTTGGGGCACTGCGAGGAGTCGGCGCACGAAGCTCGCGCCCGCCGCCGAGCCGTCGTTCGCCGTGAACTCCGCGAGCACCTCCGTATGCGAGAGGGAATCGGGCGCATCGTCGGTCAGGGGCGCGCTGTAACGCAGGAAGAGTCGGCCGTTCCGCTGGAAGTCGGGATGGAACGTCATCCCCAACAGTCCCTTCTCGCCGCCGATCTTCGCCATCCGATCGCTCACGTCGACGTAGGGCTCCTCACGGAGGCCGTCATCGGTGTGGAGATACACCTGGCCCAGCCGGTCGGCGACGAACCGTCGATCCGTCGCGCCCGGCGGCACCTCGAAATCGACCGGGGCCACGAGGCCGCCGTCGATGATCGTTTCGAGGCGAACCGACGACCCGGCCGGGATGTAGGGATCGCTGTCGTCCTCGGTCGGTGTCGGGGTCGTCTCCCCATCCGATCCGTCGCCGAAGGCGATCGCGCCGTGCATCGAGGTGAGATGGGGTTCGCAGACGTACTCGGCCATCTCCCCGCGGGCGGTGAATTCGAGCGCCTGGGTCTCGCCTTCCTCGCTCATCACCTCGGTTCGTTCGAGAACGTTGCCGTCGCCGTCGAGCAGCGCGAAGTTGTGACCTCTCCCGTCCAAATTCTTCCAGACTACGCGGTAGGTGGTGCCGGCCTCGAGGTTCAGGGTGGGGTTCGATTCGCCGGCGATCGACTCGGGCGCACGGCCCTGCCAGCCGGCGATCTCGCCGCCGAGCCGGATTACTTCGGGGACGGACTGGGCTTCGACGCCGGCGAGTCCGCCGACACCGGCGAGCGTGCCGACCGCGGCGAGCGAGAGAAATCGACGGCGCGACGGGGCGGCGGACCGACGTGGAAGGTCGCCGTGGTTCGTTCCAGCCATGATTGTGCGTGGTGAACGCCCTGTCGTACCGAAGCGGCGTTCGAGGGCGTGAGGCGTACCGGACCACCGGCCGGCGTCCTCTTAGCGGTTGGGGTCGGCGAACGGTGGGGCCACGAACGGACGCCAAGTCCGTCCGGTCGCGAATCGACCGATCGGTCCACGAAGCGGTGCGTGCGGACGGTCAGTCGTGACGGAACGCACGCCGGCCGGTGAACGCCATCGCCACGTCCAGCCCGTCGGCGGCGGCGATCACGTCGTCGTCGTTGACCGAGCCGCCCGGCTGGACGACCGCCTCGATCCCCGCCTCGGCCGCCGCCTCGACCCCGTCGGGGAACGGGAAGAACGCATCCGAGGCCATCACCGATCCCGCCGCCTCGGTCCCCTCGGCGTGCTCGTCGGCCTTCATCGCCGCGAGCCGCACCGCGTCGACCCGCGAGACCTGGCCCATCCCGATTCCCGCAGTTCGGGTGCCGTCGGCGAACACGATCGCGTTCGATTTCACGTGCTTGATGACCTGCCACGCGAAGCACATCGCCTCTATCTGCGCGTCGGTCGGCTCGCGCTCGGTCACGACTTCAAGGCCCGCCGGCGAGAGCGTCTGCGTATCGCGCTCCTGGACGAGCCGCCCCCCGGTGATGGGTTTCTCGACGAAGCGGCCCGCCTCGGAGCCGAACCCGTCGGTGTCGAGCACTCGGAGGTTCTCCTCGGCCGTGAGCACCGAGCGCGCGTCCTCGGTGTAGCCGGGCGCGATCACGACCTCCTTGAACGACTCCACGATCAGGTCGGCGGTCGCGGCGTCACACTCCCGGTTGAGCGCGACGATCCCCCCGAAGGCGCTCATCGGGTCGGTGGCGAGCGCGCGGTCGTAGGCGGTCGCGAGGTCGTCGGCGGTCGCACAGCCCGCGGGGTTGGTGTGCTTGATGACCGCGGCCGCCGGCTCGTCGAACTCCCGGACGAGGGCGAGCGCGGCGTCGGTGTCATTATAATTGTTGTACGACAGCCTCTTCGCGTCTTCGTTCCCCTGGTCGGTGTCGATGACGCTCGCCGCCTCGGTCGTGGGATCGGCGTACACTGCAGCCGTCTGGTGTGGGTTCTCGCCGTATCGGAGTTCGGCGGCGCGCTCGGTGCTCGTCATGCGCCGCGACGCGAACGCGGCTCCCGCGTCGTCGCCGGCCTCACCGTCCTCGTCACCGCTGCTACCGCCTCCGGTATCGTCCTCGATGCGAACCCGGTGGTCGTCGCCCTCGCCAGTGATTTCGAGACGGCCCTCGGCGAACCACCGGACTGCACGCGGATAGGCCGCGAACTCAGCCTCGGTGAGCACCCGGTCCTTGAGCGAGTCAGTGTCGTCGTCGCCGTAGACTGGGACCGCTTCTTGCGTGACGATCGGGCCGCCGTCGACCGTCTCGGTCACGATATGCACCGTGCAGCCGGTCACGCTCACACCCGCGTCGAGCACCTGGTCGTGGGCATCCCTTCCCGGGAACGCGGGGAGCAGCGACGGGTGGATATTGAACGTGAGCGGCGCACTCTCGACGAACTCGCTCGTGAGCACGCGCATGTAGCCGTCGAGACAGACCAGATCGACGTCGTACTCGCCGAGCCGATCGAGGAGCCGCCGTTCGTGGACGGCGCGAGTGCGGGGGCATCGGGGTCGGCCGCGAACATTACTGTGAGACTCGCGTCGCCTGGCTCCCGGTCGGCGATCCGAAGGAGGTTCCGACCGCGATTGCCCGCGAGGCCGGCGATCCGTGTCATGGTCGGAGGCGCGCGCGCCGCGCGCAAAGGCGTTCTCATTCGTTCCAGCCGGAGGTCGCACCCGTCACGAACGGGCTGCCGCAACGACGCGCTCGCCGACGTCCGGCGCGGCGACGATCGCGGCGGCGGCGACCGTGCTCCCGATCGCCGTCACCGGCGTCGGCGGCACCGAGAGGTACAGCGCGAGGAAGAAGACGCCGGCGAGCACCAGGGTCGCCACGCTGACGGCGGCCATCGCCGGGGTTCTGGGTGGTGCGGGCTCCCGATCGACGAGGGCGTACCACGCGAGCCACGCCCCGGCCGCCCCGCCGAGCGCGGCGACACTGTCGAAGGTGACCTGGTTGAGCACCCCGACGAGGCCGATCGCGACCGCCACGAGGAACGCCCGGCCGGGATCGGTGCCGCGATCGGCGAGTCGGTAGATCGCGTACAGGAGCACCGCACCGATCGTCGCCCCGACGACCACATCAATGAGGTAGTGGACCCCGAGCGCGAGCCGCGAGAACGACACCGCCACGACGGCGGCGACCGCGACGGCGAGGCGCGCTCTCCAGGATCGGTACTCGGTGACGAGCGCCACGCCGCCCCAGACGAGGGTCGTCCCGAGCGCGTGACCGCTCGGGAACCCGTACCCCTCGGCGGTGGCGGCGTTCTCGTAGACAGGAACGAAAAGCGACGGGAGCCACGGGATCGCGGCGGCGATCCCGGCTTTCGGGGGGCGCGGGAGCATGAAGACGCCCTTCAGCGCCTGGACCGTCACGACGTACACGATCGGTAGCGCGAGGACGAACGCGCCGCGCCGGCGGGAAAGCGGGTTGCCAGGCCGCGTCGAAAGAAGGTAGAGGCTTCCGGCGAGGAGAAACAGGAACCAGACGTCACCGAGCTGGGTGAGCGCCGCGAGTACGACGACGCCGCTCTCGCCGAACAGGTCCCCGAGCGCGTCCGAAATTCCGATTCCTCGCCCAGGCTGGACCACGCTACCGCACCTCGGACACCGACGGTTCGATTTCGTCGACGATGGCTGCCCGGGACACGACGGGACCGATCGCAACATCGGCAGCCAGGACGAGGAGGGATCGTCGGGTCATGCGATGCTGGTCGGCGAGAGGCGGGCCATCGACTTCGGTGCTATGGTACTCGCTCGACAGTCGGGATCGATCGGTGGACCAGCCCAACCGGCACGCTTTTTCGAGCGCTCGTCCCACCCGCTCACATGACCGATCGCGGCCCGCTTTCGGCCGTCTCGCCGCTCGACGGCCGGTACGCACGCTACACCGAGCCTCTCACGCCCTACGTCAGCGAGGGCGCACTGCTGCGCGCTCGCGTCCGCGTTGAGGTCGAGTACCTCCTCGCGCTCGCCGACCTCGACGCCACACCGCTCGACATCGCCCCCGACGAGCGCGCGGCGCTCCGGGCGGCCCACGGGAACTTCGACGACGCGGACGCGGCACGAATCAAGCGAATCGAGACTGAGGGCACCGACGAGCGGCCGGCGACCAATCACGACGTGAAGGCAGTCGAATACTTCGTCCGCGACGCCCTTCCCCCGGATCTCGACGCCGAGGGGTGGGTCCACTTCGGCCTCACGAGCGAGGACGTCAACAACCTCGCACACCGCCTCCTGATCGGCCCTGCCGTCGAGAACGTGCTGCTTCCCGCCCTCCGGGACGTTCGGGGGGCGCTCGCCGATCTCGCGGACGAGCACCAAGACCTGGCGATGCTCGCGCGGACCCACGGCCAGCCCGCCACGCCGACGACGTTCGGCAAGGAGATGGCGGTCTACGCCCGCCGACTCGACCGCGCGATCGATCGGATCGAGTCCGCCACCGCCGATCTCGCGGGCAAACTCGCGGGCGCGAGCGGAACCTACGCCGCCCACCACGCCGCCTACCCCGATGTCGCGTGGCGGGCGTTCGCGCGCGAGTTCGTCGCCTCCCTGGGCCTCGAATTCGTCGAACCCGTCACCCAGGTCAACCCGTGTGACGACCTCGCCGCCCTCTTCGACGCGTTGCGGGGAGCGAACACCGTGCTCCTCGACCTCGATCGCGACGCCTGGCGCTACGTCTCCCAACGGTATCTCGGCCAGCGCGCCGACGCGGACGAGACCGGCTCGTCGACGATGCCCCACAAGGTGAACCCGATCGACTTCGAGAACTCGGAAGGCAATCTCTCGAAGGCGAATGCGGATCTCGAATTTTTGGGGGAGTACGTCACGACCTCCAGACTCCAGCGCGACCTCTCGGATTCGACGGTGAAGCGCAACATCGGGGCGGCGCTCGCGCACTGTCTCATCGGTTATCGGAAAACCGAGGCCGGCCTGGCGAAGGTCGTCCCGAACGTGGAAGTCATGCGCGAGGACCTCGAAACCAACCCCGAAGTGATCGGCGAGGCCGTCCAGACGATCCTCCGTCGTGAGGGTCACACCGACGCCTACGAACGGGTGAAGGAGCTCACGAGAGGCCGGCGCACGAGCCTCGAAGAGTTCCACGCGCTGTTCGACGATCTCGCAATCGACGACGCGACCCGCGAGGAACTCCGCGCCCTCACGCCCGCGAGCTACACCGGCGTGGCAAGCGACCTGGTAGACGACGTGACGTGAGGTCGTCGCCGGAGCGGTTACGGCCGGCTCGATCGGCTCCTACGACCGCGCGTCCTCGACGGCAGCGACGAACTCGGCGGCCGAATCACGAACCGCGTCCCAGTCCTCGCGTTCGATCGCATCATAATCGACCAGCGCCGAGCCGGCACCCACCGCGACCGCACCGGCCTCGAAGTACGCCGCGACGTTCTCGGTCGAGACCCCGCCGGTGGGCATCACGGGCACGTCGCCGAGCGGGCCCTGGAGCGCGCCGATGTGGCCTGGCCCGACCGTCGAGGCGGGAAAGAGCTTCAGGATGTCCGCGCCGGCGGCCATCGCGCGGTCGGCCTCGGTCGGCGTCATCACGCCAGGGATACAGACCACGCCCTCGCGATTGCAGACCTCTACGACTCGTTCGTTGAGATTCGGCGCGAGCACGAACTCCGCGCC
>PXSV01000088.1:29354-30214 GCA_003022685.1 Halobacteriales archaeon SW_9_67_24
ATCGCGGTGACGCCGCCCGCGTGGACGGCTTCGGCCACGGGAACGATGTCCTCGGCGTCGATTCCTCGCAAGACGGCCGTCACGCCGCTGTCGACGATCGCCTCGCGGACCATCCGTTTGTGTACCATAGCGCGGTGTCCGTCGGGCGGAACAAAAAGCGTGCTACTCGACGGCCGCACTCAGAGGACGAACGCGAACACGAGATACGATCCGACCGCGGAGATCGTGGGTGTGAGGAGCCACATCGTAACGACACGTCCCGTGGCCGCGCGGTCGAATAGGTCCTCGGCGGTCAGCGCCTCCGAGTCCTCCTCGCCGATCTTCGGAACGCGGCCTGCGGGCGCGATCGGTCCTCCGGTGTCGCCGGCGTCGCTCGTCTCCCGGCGGGTCGCTCCGGGGCCTCGCCGGCAGCGAGGTCGCCCACCGTCGGCCCCTGAGCGGGACCGCTCGAAGCGTCGGCCGTTCCCGCTGCGCCGGCGTCCGCTCGCTCGGGAACGAGCGCGCCCGCGGAGACGTCCGGGCGGTCCCCACCCTCGGTTGCGGTCCCGGCGGCGTCGGCCAGCGTGACCACACGCGAGGCCCGGCCCCATCCGAGTCCGATGATACACGAGGTCATGCTGACCGCGAGGCTCGCAGGGATGCCGAGGTTCGAGGAACAGTAACAATCGTCGCGCCGATCAGCGAGACGAGGATCGCCGCAAGGATCGGAAGATCGGTGATCTCATCGCCCACCGTGTCGAGGGTGCGCCGCGCGATCGTGAACGCACCGAGTCCCATCGCTCCGACCGTGAGCAGCGTCCCGGCCCCGACCCCGATCCCGCCGCTGCCGACCAGCGACGCGACCGCGTTCGCGGTGTTCG
>PXSV01000088.1:30233-30746 GCA_003022685.1 Halobacteriales archaeon SW_9_67_24
CGCACCCGCCGAGAAGGCGTTGTAGCACGCCACGATCAGGACGACCGCCGCACCCGCGATGTCCCGCCTGGTCGCGCCCTCCCGCAGTCGGGGCCGGGGGGATCGTCCCCGAGCGGTCGACGTCGAACAGGCCGTCCTTGATCCGGCCAAAGGAGACCCGCGCGTCGAGGTGGGGGTAGATGTACCGACCGAGGAGGACGCCGATCCAGAACGCGGCGAGGGAGACGACGATCCACGCCGAGACGATCCCGAACATCACGTCGTCGAGCGTGCCGTTCGCCACGCCCAGCCCGGCGATCGCGCCGACGGCGGTCATCGAGGTCGAGGCAGCCACCCCGAAGAGGTTCGAGATGAGCAGGGAGCCGCCGGTGGAAAAAGAGCAAGACGACGTTCGCCGCGAGCGTGAACTCCTCGGCCACGATCCTGCTCCCCGTCGTGGTGATGACGTTCCGGCCGACCGTCCACCCGCCCGGGAGCGCGAACCCCGTGAACAGCACCGCCGCGAGCGTCTTC
>PXSV01000089.1 GCA_003022685.1 Halobacteriales archaeon SW_9_67_24
CAACGGACAGCGATACGAAAAGATAGCGGGATAGGATAGCCAGGAGATTCCGGCGGGCTCATAACCCGCAGACCGGTAGTTCAAATCTACCTCCCGCTATCGAAGCCGAACGCAACTTTCTGCGAGGGGTTTCATCGTCGAGCAACGCCCGCGTTCGGCGAGATGCAGGAGTAGATTTGAAGTGGGGAACGAGGAAGCGTAGTGACTGAAGTTCACGTAGTTCAAATCTACCTCCCGCTACTTTTCACGAATCCAACTCACGAGCGGGGAACGAGTTGCTGGCCTATCACTCATGCGTTCGTACTCGACGGGGACTGGAGAGTACGACCGACACCGATTGACCAGGCCAGCGTCCAAAACCCACCCAAAATCCCGATCGTCGTCGGTCGCCAAGAACGGCAGTCCGTCGCTCAGGAGAACAGCGCAGCGGCGGCGTCGACGGCCGGATCGGTGACGAACCCGAACGCGGGGATCAGCAACACCGTCACCACGCCAGCGGCGACGACCGCGGTGTAGAGCCCGAGCGGGTAGCTGTCGAGCGAGATCTCGGTGGCGGGGTCGTCGAGCCACATCGCTTTCACGACCCGGAGGTAGTAGTACAGCGACAGGACGCTGTTGACCACGCCGACGGCGGCGAGCCACCAGAATCCCGCGCTGACCGCCGTGCCGAACAGGACGTACTTCGAGAGGAACCCGCCGCCGAGCGGGATTCCCGCGAGGCTGAACATGAACACCGTCATCGCGAGACACGCGACCGGTGCCTCGCGACCGAGACCATTATACTCCTCGAACGTGCGGCCGATCGAGCCCCAGTGTTCGACAAGCGCGACGAACAGGAAGGCCCCGGTGTTCATGAACCCGTAGACGAACAGGTGGGTCATGCTCGCTCCGAGCACGAGCGAGTTCTGGCCCCCGCCGAGCGCCGCGAGACCGATCAGGACGTAGCCCGCCTGACCGACCGAGGAGTACGCCAACATTCGCTTCACGTTGTCCTGGGTCGCGGCCGCGAAGTTGCCGAGCGTCATCGTCACCACGGCGAGGATCTGGAAGGCGAGCACCCAGTCCACACTGGCGGTGATGTCGAGCCCGAACGCCACGGTGAACACGCGGAACGCGACCACGAACCCGGCGGCCTTCGAGGCCGAGGAGAGGAACGCCGAGACCGGGGCCGGCGCGCCCTCGTACGCCTCCGGAGCCCAGAAGTGGAACGGGACGCTCGCGGTCTTGAACGCGAACCCGCCGAGCACCATCAACACGCCGACGCCGAGCACGCCCGTGAGGTCGGTTCCGGCGGCGGTCTCGGCGACGTCACTGAACAGCAGACTCCCCGTCGCGGCGTAGACGAGGCTGATCCCGTACGCGAAGATCGCCGAGGAGAGCGCGCCGATCAGGAAGTACTTCAAGCCTGCTTCGACGCTGCCACGGTTTTCCTTCAGGAAGGCGACGAGGGCGTAGGTTGGCAGCGAAACGAGTTCGAGGCTCACGAACGCGACCGCGAGGCTCCCCGCGGAGGCGAGCAGTGTCATCCCGGTCGTGGCGAGCACCACGAGCGCGTAGTACTCGGCTTGTTCTGCCTCGCCCGCGAGGTAGTCGTAGCTCGCGACCGTGACGAGGGTCGCGACGCTCGTGAAGATCACGGTGAAGAAGAGGCTCATCCCATCGACGACGAGCTGGCCGTTGTAGAACTGGACGCCACCGTTCGTGCCGGTCCCCGTAACGAGCAGCGCGCCCGCGGCGACGAGTGCGGCCAGCGAGCCGACCGTCGCGGTCCCCGAGAACAGCGTCCGGTTTTGCGAGTGGGGGTCGACGCTGTCGATGACGAACAGCACGAGTGCGGTCACGCCGAGCAGCAGCGTCGGCGTGAGCGCGGTCCACTCGGGAAGGGGTGCCATTCAGGCACCACCCCCCAGCAGCGGGCCGACCGCGTCCTGGATCATGCCGAAGAACACGTCGGGCGCGGTGCCGAGCCCGATGATACAGACGATCAACACCGCGAGCGGCACCACGTCGTGGAAGGCGGCCCGGCCGATCGTGTAGTCGGTGTCGAGTCGGAACTCGCCGAACAGCGTGCGCTGCATCGCATAGAGCAGGTAGCCCGCCACGATCACGATGCCGAACATCGCGATCGCGGTGTAGATCATCGAACCCGCGAACTCGGCGGCGAACGAGCCCTGGAAGATGAAGTACTCGCCCATGAACCCCGCCATGAACGGCAGTCCCATGTAGCCGAACGAGCCCGCGATGAACGCGGTCACGGTCACCGGCATCCGGTCGGCGAGCCCCGCCATGTCGCCCACCATCCGGGAGTGCGTCGTGTTGTAGATCACGCCGACACACGCGAACAGCAGCCCCGAGAGCAGCCCGTGCGAGATCATCTGGAAGGTCGCCCCGCCGAGGCCGAACTCGGTGTACGCCACGAGACCGAGGATCACGAACCCCATCGACGAGATCGACGAATAGGCGACGATCCGTTTCAGGTCCTGCTGGGCGAGCGCGAGCATCGCGCCGTAGATCACGCTCACCACGGCGAGAATCGCGATGAAGGGCGCGAGATCGGCCGCCACGTCGGGCAACATGGTGAAGTTGAATCGAAGCAGCGCGTACGTCCCCATCTTCAGGAGGACGCCCGCCAATAGTACGGAAGCGGGCGTCGGGGCTTCGACGTGGGCGTCGGGGAGCCACGTGTGGACCGGCACGATCGGGACCTTGACCGCGAAGCCCGCGAACATCGCCACGAACGCGGCCAGCTTGAGCGCCTCCGGCCCGACGCCGCCGAGCGAACCGAGCTCGCCAGCCCGGAGCTGCTGGGCGATCGCCGGCATGTCGAGGCTCGTGACCGCATCGCCGAGCCCGAACACCAGGCCGACGAACCCGAGGAACATCACGAGGGTCGCGACGTTGGTGTAGACGAAGAACTTGATCGCGGCGTACTTCCGCCGGGGACCGCCCCAGACCCCGATCAGCATGTACATCGGGACCAGCACGGCCTCCCAGAAGACGAGCCACGCGAAGAAATCCAGCGCGACGAACACGCCGAGCAGACCGGCTTCGAGAAACAGGACGAGACCGTAAAACTGCGAGCGGCGGTCGTCGATCGGCGTCCACGCCGTCAGGATGGCGAGCGTCGTCAGCACCGTGGTGAGAACGACGAGCGGCATGCTGATCCCGTCGACGCCGACGTGCCAGTTGATCGCGTACGGACCCAACGAGATCCACTCCACCATCGTGTCGTAGGCCAGCGTGCCCCCGTCGAGGAAGGCGTTGCCCGAGCCGTCGAAGCCGACCCACATCAGGAAGCTCGTCACCAGCGGGAACAGGCTCGCAGCCAGCGCGCCGGTGGGTGCGTAGTCGTC
>PXSV01000090.1:0-6230 GCA_003022685.1 Halobacteriales archaeon SW_9_67_24
TGGGCGGCGCTGCTCCGGGGCGACGAGTCCTACGCCGGCAGCGAGAGCTTCCGGCGACTCGAATCCGCCGTTTCGGACGTGATGGGCTTTTCGCGCATCATCCCTGCCCACCAGGGCCGCGGCGCGGAGAACGTTCTCTATGGGTCGCTGCTCACCAAGGGCGATTACGTCCCGAACAACACCCACTTCGACACGACCCGAGCGCACGTCGCGAACGCAGGCGGCGAACCCGTCGACTGCCCGATCGAGAGCGACGGGAACCACTCGTTCCAGGGCAACCTCGACGTCGAGGCAGTTCGGGACCTCGCAAACGATGTCGGCGCGGACCGGATCCCCGCGGTGGTCGTCACGATCACGAACAACTCGCTGGCCGGCCAACCCGTCAGCATCGAGAACCTCCGGGTGGCGCGCACGGTCGCCAACGACCTCGACGCGCGGCTCGTGATCGACGCCTGCCGCTTCGCCGAGAACGCCTATTTCGTTTCCCAGCGCGAGGCCGAATTTCAGGACGAGAGCGTCGCCGACGTGGCCCGCGAGCAGCTCGCGGTCGCCGACGCGATCGTGATGAGCGGGAAGAAGGACGGCCTCGCCAACGTCGGCGGGTTCGTCGGCGTGCGCGCGGACGACGACGAACTCTACGAACGGGCCCGCCAGCGCGCGATCCTGTTCGAGGGGTTCACCACCTACGGCGGGATGGCGGGCCGCGACCTCGAAGCGATGGCGGTCGGATTGGGCGAGGCAGTCGAGGAAGCCTACATCGAATCGCGCGTCGAGCAGGTCGCCGAACTCGGCGAACTCCTCCAGGAGGTCGGCGTGCCGATCAGGACGCCGACCGGCGGTCACGCGGTCTACGTCGACGCCGGCGAGTTCCTGCCGTCGATTCCGCGCGAGGAGTTCCCGGGCCAGGCGCTCGTGTGTGCGCTCTACCGCGAGGGCGGCGTGCGCGGCGTCGAGCTCGGCGAACTCGCCTTCCCCGGGACCGAGCGGGACCAGCTCGTCCGGCTCTGTCTGCCTCGGCGGACGTACTTCCGGGACCACCTCGAACACGTCGCCGAGACGTTCGCGGCGGTCGCCGAGCGCCGCGAGGAGCTCCCAGGGTACGAGATCGTTGACGAACCCGAAATGAAGGAGCTTCGCCACTTCAGCGCCGAACTTCGACCGATCGAGTGAGGAATCTCGGCGAGAAGTTCATCACGCACTCGTCGTCGTCGCAGTGTTCGAGGCCGAGCGTGTGACCGATCTCGTGGACGACCTCCTTCCGGACGCGCTCGTTGAACACGTCCTCGTCGGTGCGCTCGGAGCGGCCGCCGTCGGCGGGGGTCTGGAGGCGATAGGTCGAGACCACGCTACCGTTACCCGAGAGGTAGGCGAGGCCAAACACGTAGTTCCGTCGGCGGTAGAAGAGGTCCTGGGTGGTGAGCGCGATGTTCTTCTCGGCCGCGCCGACCCGGCCGGCGAGCTCGATGAACGCCTCGGCGCGGTACTGGCCGCGGCCCTCGTCGTAGGCGTCGTCGGGGAGCGCCCGGGCGTCGTGGAGCGTGGCGTCGCAGTCGTAGACCGATCGGAGCCCGGCCGAGGCCGCGCGCGTTATCGGCGCGGGGACGTCACCGACCGGCACGATGTCGACGTGCATGCGAAGGGGTTAGGACTCCCCGATCATAAACGCCCCGTCGTGAACCCTCTCACTCGCGCCCTCGCCGCACGCCTCGGCGAGTTCTCCCGGCTCCGGCGCGACCGTCACGGCCACCGACGTTCGCTCCTGTGCCGTGCCCGACGACATCGCGTTCGTCCGCGACGACGTGACCGATCCCGTGCTCGACATCTACGCCGACGCCGATGCGATCTACGCCCGCAACCTTCCGCCCGAACTCCACCGCCAGGCACACGATCTCGCACGAGAGGTGGATGCCGCTTTTCTCTTTACCACGCTCGGCGGCGAGTTCCCGACCGTGCCGACCACAACCGAGACGCTTCCCGGCGGCACGCTGTTCCGGGCGATCGAGCGTGGCGGGGCCGAGCATGATCGGACTGAGGACGGAGGAGTCACGAGCGGCGACACCAGGCGACGACGGGGTGAGCGCGCGTGAACTGCGATGCGGTCGTGCTCGACGTCGACGGCGTGCTCGTGGATGTCGCTGACTCGTACCGCCGGGCGGTCGTCGAGTCGGTCGCGGCGGTGTACGACGGGACCATCGAGAAGAGGGAGCTCCAGGCGTTCAAAGACGCCGGCGGGTTCAACGACGACTGGGAGCTCACGAGCGCGGTCGCGCTCTACGTCCTCGCGTCGCGCGAGGGGCTCGGCATGGATATCGGGACGTTCACCGACCATATCGCGGGAACGGTCGGCGGACTCGACGCCGCCGAAACGGTGGTCACAGACGCCCTTGCGCCCGACGAACGCGAGCGCGTGCTCGCGGCGTGGGACCGCGATCGACTTCGCGACGTCTTCCAGCAGCGCTATCTCGGGCGGGATCTCTACCGCGACCTCGAAGGCGGCGAGCCCGAATCCGCGATCGCTGGCGAGGGGCTCATCCACGACGAGCCGACGCTCGTCGATCCGGCGACGCTCGACTGGCTGACGACCGAGTTCTCGGTCGGCGTCCTTACCGGGCGTCCGGCCGCCGAGGCCGCCATCGCGCTCGACAGGGTGGGACTCGACGTGCCCGCCGACCATCGGTTCACGATGGACGATCCCGCGCCAGGTAAGCCCGATCCGACGGCGCTCGTCGAACTCGCCGATCGCTTCGACGCCCACAAGACGGTGTTCGTCGGCGACACGCTCGATGACGTCCGCACGGCGACGAACGCGAACGAGACCGACCCCAACCGCGAGTATCTCGGCGTGGGCGTGCTGACTGGCGGCCTCACCGGGGAGGAGGGCCGCGAGAAGTTCGAGCGAGCGGGCGCGGATGCCGTCGTCGAGAGCGTGAATGATCTCGGCGCGGTGTTGGAAACCGACCCGACCCCGTTGATCGTAGGCGACTCTCGCAACGCTTATTCGCCACACGGCGAAGGATGGGGCATGCGGATCGCACTCCTCGGCGGCACGGGCGACCTCGGCGAAGGCCTGGCGCTACGACTCACCCGCGACACCGACCACGAAGTCGTCGTGGGATCGCGCGACTCAGAAAAGGCAAGTGATCGCGCCGGGGCCTACAAGGACACCCTCGCGGAGCGAGGTATCGACGCCGGGATCGACGGGTTTGCCAACCCGATGGCGGCCGAACGCGCCGATGTCGCGATTGCCTGCGTGCCGGCGTACCACCTCGCCGATACCGTCGAGCGGGTCGCTGACGGGCTCGACGACACCGTGCTCGTGAGTCCCGCGGTCGGGATGCAGCGCGACGAGGCCGGAATGCAGTACAACCCACCCAGTGCTGGGAGCGTGACCGCCCTCGCCGCCGACGCCGCACCCGAGGACGTTCCGGTCGTGGGGGCGTTCCACGGCCTCGCCGCCGGCCGGCTCGCGGATCTCGATTCGGACCTCGGCTGGGACGTGCCCGTGATCGGCGACGACGAGGGCGCGAAAACCACGATCGAGGGACTCGTCGACGCCGTCGAGGGCCTCCAGGGGCTCGATGCCGGCCCGCTCCAACAACGACGACCTCGCGGATCTGGGCGTACGCTTCCGCTGAACCTTTTTACTGCGGGGGGATCGCGCTCGCTCACTACGTTCGCTCGCGCGACCCCCTTACAAAAACGTTCATGAAAAACCCCCGCTTGCTCACTCCGTTCGCTCGCGGTAGAACTACTGGCGCTTTCCGCACAGCACCGCTGAAGCCCTCGACGCTCGCTACGCTCGCGTCTCCCCTTCATCCGCCAGGCACCGCTACCGCACCGCTTCCGCAACCACACCCCGGACGCGGACAGTCGATTACTCGCCGTTCTCTTGGGCGTCGACGACCGCGACGCCGGCGAGGTTCACGATGTCCTTCACCTCGTCGCCACGCTGGAGGACGTGAACGGGTTTGTCCATTCCCACCAACATTGGGCCGATCGCTTCCGCGCCGCCGAGGCGCTGGAGGAGCTTGTACCCGATGTTGCCGGCCTCCAAGTTCGGGAAGACGAGGACGTTCGCCGGCCCGTCGAGTTCGGCGAAGTCGTAGGTCCCAGCGAGCATCTCTTCGACGACGGCGGTGTCGGCCTGCATCTCGCCATCGACCGGGAACTCCACGGTCGGATCCTCGCGGAGCATCCCCGCGGCGCGGCGGGGTTTCCGGGTGCCCTCGTTCTCGACGCTGCCGAAGTCCGAATACGAGAGCAGGGCGGCCCGAGGGTCGACGTTGAACCGGCGGGCGAGGTCGGCGGTGTGGCGCGTGATCTCGGCGAGCACGTCCTCGTCGGGGTCCTGGTTCACGGTCGCGTCCGCACAGAACACCACCTTGTTCTTGAACGCGAGCATATACACCCCGGCGGCGTACTCGGCGTCGTCGGCGGTCCCGATCAGCTGGAGCGGCGGGCGGAGTGCCGAGGGATAGTCGTGGGTCAACCCCGTCAACATCGCGTCTGCGTCGCCCATCTCGACCATCACGCTACCGAGGGAGTTCTCCTCACCGGCGAGGTCCGCGGCCTCGGTTCGCGTGACGCCCTTTCGCTTCCGGAGATCGTGGATCCGGCCGGCGTACGGTTCGAGATCGTCCTCGCGCGGGTCGACGATCTCGGGCTCGAAGTCGAGACCGAGGGTCTCCATGTTCTCCCAGATCAGCTCGCGATTCCCGATCAGTACCGGGGTGGCGATCCCCTGCTCCAAAATCTGGTGGGCCGCACGGATCATCTTCTCGTCGTCGCCCTCCGCGAGCACCACCCGCTTCGGATCGGCCTTCGCCTTGTTCAACACGACCCGCATCATCTCGCGTGACTTGCCGAGCCTGGCTTCGAGCTCCTCGACGTACGCCGCCGTGTCGATCTCCGTCCGGGCCGCGCCGCTCTCGATCGCCGCCCGTGCCACGGCGGGCGTGACCTCGAACAGGACTCGGGGATCGACGGGTTTCGGGATGATGTAGTCGGGACCGTACTGGAGGGGCTGGTCGCCATAGGCTTTCACCACGGCGTCGGGCACGTCCTGGCGAGCGAGTTCGGCGAGCGCTTCCGCGGCGGCGACCTTCATCGCCTCGTTGATCTCGGTCGCACGCACGTCGAGTGCGCCCCGGAAGATGAACGGGAACCCGAGCACGTTGTTGACCTGGTTCGGGTAATCGGAGCGCCCGGTCGCCATGATCACCGTATCGTCGCGCGCGGCTTTGGCCTGCTCGTAGCCGATCTCGGGGTCGGGGTTCGCCATCGCAAACACGATCGGATCGCTCGCCATTGAGCGCACCATCTCCTCGTCGACGATCCCGCCGACCGAGAGCCCCACGAACACGTCCGCACCGGCCATCGCGTCCGCGAGGTCGCCTTCGGGAACATCGCGGGCGAACTCCCGTTTGAACTCGTTGACGTCGCCGCGCTCGGCGCGCTCCTCGGTGATGATCCCCGAGGAGTCACACATGGTGATGTTTTCTTTCCGTGCGCCGAGCGAGACGTAGAACCGGGCGGTGGCGATCGCGCTCGCGCCGGCCCCCGAGAACACGATGTCGAGGTCGGCGAGGTCCTTGCCGGCGATGTCGACGGCGTTCAGGAGGGCAGCCCCGGAGATGATCGCGGTCCCATGTTGATCGTCGTGAAAGACCGGGATCGAGACCGACTCCTTCAGGCTCCCCTCGATCTCGAAGCACTCGGGAGCGCTGATGTCCTCCAGATTGATGCCGCCGAAGGTGGGCTCCATCGCTTCGACGGTTTTGCCCTCCATCACGGGTTTCGCGGCCTGTGCGCCGATGTCCCCCAGCCCGAGCACCGCCGAACCGTTCGAGATCACGCCCACCATGTTGCCCTTCGCGGTGTAGGTGTAGGCGTCGTCGGGATCGGCGGCGATCTCCTCGCAGGGCGCGGCCACACCCGGCGAGTACGCGAGCGAGAGGTCGCGCTGGGTGTTCGTGGGCTTGGTGGTCGAAATCTCGATCTTGCCCGGCGGCTCCTCGCGGTGGTAGTCGAGCGAGTCCTCGTCGAGTCCCATACCCGCCCTGTTCGGCCGAAGGTAAAAAGCGTACTCGAAAGCGGATTTCGACGATCGACGAACACGAGTGCTCGAACTCCACGAACCACGGGGATCGGGCGAGCGAAGCGCGCCTGGCGTCTCGACGAGCGTAGCGAGTCGAGGCTCAGGAGAGCGTTGCTCTCCTGGCGGATGAAGG
>PXSV01000090.1:6308-10876 GCA_003022685.1 Halobacteriales archaeon SW_9_67_24
CGTGCCGGGCCACGCGCCCGGCGCGCGCAATGCGGTGCTGTGCGGGCCTGGTGGACATGAAAAGGGCGAGGCGCGCCGAGGGCTTTCATGTGCGCCAGTAGGCAGGCGTGAGAAGTACCAGCACGGGCAGGATTTCGAGCCGGCCGAGCCACATCAGAAACGTCATGAGCAGCTTCGAGGTGCGGGGGAACTGGAGATAGCTGTTCATCGGGCCGGCCGTGCCGAACGCGGGCCCGACGTTGCCGAGGGTCGCGGCGACCGCGCTCATCGCCTCGAACGCGGTCACCTCGTAGCCGATCCGCCACGTGTCGACAACGATGAGGATCGTGGCGACGGAGAAGAAGACGAGATACAGCAGCGTGAACGCGTAGATCCCACGGATCGCGCGCTCGCCGACCACCCGGCCGCCGAGGCGCACTGGCGAGACCGCCGCCGGGTGGACAGTCGTGAAGAGCTCGCGACGAAGGGATTTGAGGACCACCACCCACCGGACGATCTTGATCGCGCCGCCGGTCGAACCCGCCGAGCCGCCGATGAACATCGCGAACAGCAGGAGGTACTTGGCGGGTGCGCTCCACGCGTTGAAGTCCATGCTAGCGTAACCGGTCGTGGTGACGATCGAGACGACCTGGAAGGCGGCGTGACGCGCCGCGTCCTCGAACTCGCCGACGATCGGCGGTACCGCAGCCGGGTCGGACCCGATCCCGGTGCCGACGAACAACAGGGCCGCGACCACCGCCGTCAACACGCCGATGATGCCGGTGTACGACCGGAACTCGGTGTCCCGGACGAAGCGTTCGGGCTCGCCATTCAGGGCGTGCCAGAACAACGCGAAGTTCGTCCCGGCGGCGATCATGAACGGGATGATGACCCACTGGACGGCGGCCGAAAACGCCTCGATCGAGCGCGCTTCCGGCGAGAATCCGCCCGTCGGCATCGTCGTGAGCGGATGCGAGACGGCGTTGAAGAAGTCCATGTTCGGGGCAAGCCCGGCGAGGTGGAGGCCGTAGAGGAGTCCCATCTCCACGAGGGTGAAGCCGAGATACGCGAGCCAGAGCACCCTGGCAGTTTCCGCGATGCGCGGCGTGAGCTTCTCGATGCCGGGGCCGGGCGCTTCGGCGTCCATCAACTGCGCGCCACCGACCGAGAGCTCGGGGAGGATCGCTACGGCGAGCACGACGATCCCCATCCCGCCGAGCCACTGGGTGAGCTGTCGCCACAGGAGGAGGGCGTGTGAGTGGCGATCGAGCGAGATGTCGCCCATCACGGTCGCCCCCGTCGTCGTAAACCCGCTCATCGACTCGAACAGCGCGTTCACGGGATGGGCGAGCGTCGACTCGCCTCCGAAAAACCCCGCGAGGAGGTAGGGCATCGTTCCGACGAGCGCGACGGTGAGCCACGTGAGCGCAACCATCAAGAATCCCTCGCGCGCACCGAGGTCGGGGTCGGGATCGACGCGTTCGAGCGCGACGCCGATCCCGACGGTGATGGCGAACGCGGCGGCGAACGTCGGGGCGTCCGCGCCGTGGGAGAGCGCGACCACGAGGGGCACGAGCAGGGTCGCCGAGAGGTACTTCACGACCGTGCCGACCAGGCCGAGGCTCGCGCGCCAGTCGACCCGGAGCCGACTCATATGGTCCCGGCGACGGCGTCGATGACGTCGGTTTCGGCGAACACGACGACGTGATCGCCGACCTCGACCACCGTATCCCCACGCGGGGTCACGAACGTCCCGTCGCGGGTGATCGCACCGATCGTCACCCGGGCCGGGAGATCGGCGGCGGATTCGCGGATCGGGCGACCGGCGAGCATACTGTCCCCGTCGATCTCGATTTCGAGCACCTCCGCGCGGTCGTGGTCGACGATCGCGACGTTCTCGGTGTCGCCGTCCCGGGTGAACCGAATGATCTCCTCGGCGGTCGCGTCGCGGGGGTTGACCGCCGCGCCGACGCCCACCGCCTCGAACAGGTCGGTGTATTCGGCGGTCTCGACCAGCGCGACCGTCCGGGCCACCCCGATGCGCGAGGCCAGCAGACTGGCGAGCAGGTTCTTCTCGTCGCTCCCGAGCGCCGCGATCACCACGTCGGCGTCGCCGACGTGTTCGCGATCGAGGAACGCCCGATCGGTTGCGTCGCTCGCCATCACCGTGGTGTCGGCGAGTCGCTCCGCGAGTTCGCGGGCGCGTGCAGGGTCGCGCTCGATGAGCCGCGGGTGGAGCCCGCGGTCTTCGAGGAGCCGCGCGACCTCCACTGCGACCTCGCTCCCCCCGACGATGACCACGTCCCGACCGTCCTCGTCGCGGCCTGGCGTGAGATCGCCCGCGAACGTCCGCGTGTTCTCGGGGCTCCCGATCACGACCAGTTCGTCGCCGACCTCGATTCTCGTCTCACCCTCGGGGATCACGATGTCGTCGTCCCGGAGGAGGGCCGCGAAGGTGAGTTCGGTGAAGCGATCGGCATCGGCCACCGTTCGGCCAGCAACGGGGCTGCCCTCGGGAACCCCGAACTCCGCCATCATCACCCGGCCCTCGGCGAACACGTCGACGTCCCTGGCGGCGGGCAGCCCGATGACCCGGACCATCGTCTGGGCCGCCAGCAGGTTACTCGACACTATGAAGTCGACGCCGAACGCGCCGCCGGCCGCCTGCCACGTGTCGAGGTAGTTCGTCTGCTTTACCCGCGCGACCGTGAACGCATCGCTCGCGGTCTTCGCCGTGGCGCAGGCCACGATGTTGGTCTCGTCGTCGTCGGTGCTCGCGATCAGGAGGTCCGCCGCCTCGATCCCGGCCTCCCGGAGCGTCGACAGCGACGCGCCGTCGCCCTCGATCGTGAGCACGTCGAGCGAGTAGGTGAGGTCGTTGACCCGCTCGGCGTCGTTGTCGATCACCACTACCTCGTGGTCGCCCTCGAGGCTCGCGGCGATCGAGGAGCCGACCTCGCCCGCCCCCACGATCACTACCCGCACGTGTACCGCCCCCGAACCATACCGGATGTTCGCCGGGGCGGGTAAGTGGATTTCCATTCCCCACCGCCGGCTCACGGTCGTGTTCGTACTGTCGGACAGAGATAATCGAATATCGGGCGGCGGTGAATCGCTAGACGGTGGATGGATATTCCTTCCAAACCCTGACGCGACTCCGTCCGACAGTGTCAGAGGGTCGGTTGCAACCGTCTACCGGTATTCGCCGACCCCGTGTCGGCGAAATACAGCACGGGCTGACAACCGGCTCTACTACGGCCGGCGTCGCGGTTCGTGGCGGTGCGAGGCTCGTTCTCGGAACTACTCGCGGTACTCGTCGGTCACGTCGTCGAGTTCCACGGCCCCTTCGGGAACCCGGTAGGCGGCGACGACCGACCGGTCGGCGTCCGGCGAGTTCACCGTCTTGTCGACCGCGTAGCCGACGTACGTGCAGGCCTCGGGCGTGAACTCGACGACCGAGTACCCCCAGTTGTGGCTGTCGAAGAACTCGATGTGGGGGTTCATCGTCGTGACCAGCCACGTCAGCAGCGGTTCGGTGAGTGTGCCGCGCCAGCCCCGCGTCAGCCGGAGCGCCTCGGCGATGTTGAGCGAGGTCACGGCGGGCGTCATGAACTCCACACCGATCCGGTCGCCCGGCGCGACGCCCTCGCCGCCTGAGACCCGCCCCGGATAGGAGGTCTGCTGGTACGCCGCCACGTAACAGTGCATGTCGCCGGTGAGCGTCACGTAGTTGTCGACGTCGGCCGCGGCGATCGACTCCGTGATCCGCAGGCGTTCGCGCGTGTAGCCGTCCCATCCGCCCTGGACCGGGTAGATCGACAGCGGCCCGGAGCCGAGCCGGAGCGGCACCGTCAGCACCTCGTCGGCCCAGACCGTCCACGTCGCGGTCGATTCGGTGATCGTGTCGATGAGCCACTCGCGTTGTTCGTCGCCGAGCATCGTCCGTCCGGGGGGTTCCCGGTGGGGACCCACGTTGTCGACGGTCGGGATCGCCTCGCGCGGTGGATCCCGGAACAGACGCTCGTCGGTCATTACGAGCGTCACGAGGTCGCCGAACTCGAAGTCGCGCCACAGTCGAAAGCGCTCCTGCAGCGAGTTTCCCTCGGGGTCGTACTCCACGCGGGCGGGCATGTACTCCCACCACGCGTGCATCGCGTCGGCGACGAGATCGGTCATGAACTCGGGGTCGTCGGCCCGGGGGTGGTCGCCGGCGGGGGCGTCACGCCGGTCGTCCCAGTAGAAGTCGTTGACGAACTCGTGGTCGTCCCAGCTGGCGATGATCGTGTGCGATTCGAGCGCCTCCTGAAAGAACCGATCCGAACGGTACGTTCGATAGAGATACCGGTAGTCGTCGAGGTCCTGCACACGCTCGTGGCCGCTCGGGAGCGACTTCTCGCGGTCATCGAACTGTTCGGTGTAGGGGCCGGCGAAGCGCTCGTCGTCGGACTCGTAGATCGAGTCACCGACGTGTACCATGAAATCGACGTCCTCCCCGGCGGCGTGATGAAAGGCCGGATAGTACCCATTGTGATAGTTCTGGCAGGCGAGAACGGCGAACCGAACGGCGTCGGGCGAGCCGTCCGGCCGGG